>NZ_JBHSIB010000024.1:0-307963 GCF_042653325.1 Massilia sp. GCM10023247 | reverse complement strand
CGGCTAGAATGAAACCACATGTGTTACCTATGTCCCTAGCCAGGTGTTACCTATGTCCCTGTGCTGAACACAGTGCCCACCCTACGGAACCTGCCGGCCGAACGAGGCCGGCAATAAAAAAGGCGCTTCCGTAGAAGCGCCTTGTCGCTGAGCCGATCCGGGATTACTGGACCTTGGCCTTCTTGATCAGCGAATCGCGGAACTCCGCCAGCTTGCGCTGCTGGATCTGTTCTGCGACCTGCTGCTTGACCTGGTCGAGCGGCGGGATCTGGACTGGACGGACGTCTTCCAGCTTGATCACGTGGTAGCCGAACTGGGTCTTGACCGGGGTGTCGGTGACGCCGCCTTTTTGCAGGGCAACCATCGCCTTCGAGAACTCGGGCACGAAGCGGGTAGGATCGGTCCAGCCGAGGTCGCCGCCATTGGCTGCCGAACCCGGATCCTTGCTCTGCTTGGCCAGCTCGTCGAACTTGGCGCCGCCCTTGAGCTTGGCGATGATGGCCTTCGCTTCGTCTTCTTTCTCGACGAGGATGTGGCGAGCGTGGTATTCCTTGTCCGGTGCGCCGGCCTTGGCCTTGTCGTACTCGGCCTTGATCTCGGCATCCTTGACAGGGTTCTTCTTGACGTAGTCGGCCAGCATCGCGTTGATGATGATGCTCTGGCGCGCGTTGTCGATCTGGGCCTTGACGTCGGCGCGGTTGCCCACGCCTTGCTTGTCGGCTTCCTGGATCAGCACTTCACGGCCGATGAGTTCTTTCTTGATCATGTCACGCAGTTGCGGCGAGTCGGTCGCACGGCCCTGGGCCACGACTTGCTTGACCATCTGGTCGACGCGCGACGCCGGGATTGCCTTACCGTTCACGGTCGCGACATTCTGGGCGAGAGCCGGCAGTGCGACCATCGCGGCCATGGCGAGCAACAGGCGGGTTGGCTTCAAAATCATTGTTCAGATCCTATAAAAACGCGAAATATCGCCCGCTGGCGACGAAAGCCGGCGTCGGTAAAGACGCCGGTAGCACAACATCTTACTGCACCTTTGCCTTTTTCACCATTTCGTCTTGGTAAGCGGCAAGCTTGGACTGGGTCAGGCTTTCGGCGATCTCGCTCTTGATCTCGTCCAGAGCCAGCACTTTGACCGCGCGGGTGTCGTCGACCTTGATGACGTGGAAGCCGGCGCTGGTCTTGACCGGGGTCTCGGTCACGCCGCCTTTTTGCAGCTTGGTGAAGCCGGCAGCGAATTCAGGCGGGAAGGCCGACGGGCTGGCCCAGTCGAGGTCGCCGCCGGTGTTGGCGGTGCCGGTGTCCTTGCTCTGCTTGGCCAGTTCTTCGAACTTGGCGCCGCCCTTGAGCTTGGCGATGACCGCCTTCGCATCGGCTTCGTTGTCGAGCAGGATGTGGCGCAGGTGGTATTCCTTCTCGCCGGCCTGGGTCTTGACGAAGCGGTCGTACTCGGCCTTGATGTCGGCGTCGGTGACCGGGTTCTTCTTGATGTAGTCGCGGGCCAGCTGGTTGACGACGATCGCCTGGCGGGCGCTGTCGAGTGCCTGGCGCACTTCCGGCTTCTTGTCGTAGCCTTGCTTGATCGCTTCCTGCATCAGCACTTCGCGTTCGATCAGGCTTTGCTTGATCTGCAGGCGCAGTTGCGGGGAATCCTGGCCCTGGCCGGATTGCACGACCTGCGCCACGACCGCGTCGACGCGCGAGGTCGGGATGGCCTTGCCGTTGACGACGGCGAGGTTCTGGGCGAATGCGGGCGCTGCGGTAGTGGCAAATGCGGCGATCAGGGCTAACAGCAGCCGTGCTGGCTTAAAAGTCATTATTGGATTTCCTGTGGAGGGAGTTGCTTGGACGAGATTAGATTTTTATTTTGCAGAGCAGTTCAACACATTGTGCGACAGATTGGCAAGGCGGTGCTTAAGAGAAGCTGAGGGAGGCTGATCCCGCAGGCCCGGCACCATGGCCCCGAACCGGCCTCAGTCCGGTCGTCAGGCCAGTTCGCCAAGCCGGTTCTCAGTCGAGTTCCGAGGGCGCCAGCGCCGTGATGGCCAGGGCATGAATCTCGGCCCGCATCATATCGTGCACGGCATCATACACCAGTCGATGGCGCATGACGAGTCTTAGTCCCTCGAAGCGGCTGGACACGATTTTCACGCTGTAATGCCCGCCGCCGGAGGCCGCGCCGGCGTGCCCGACGTGCAGCGCGGAGTCGTCGCTGACCTCGAGCCGGTCGGGCGCCAGCGCCGCCTGCAGCGCGTTCCGGAGCCGCTCGAGGCGGGTGTCGGCGTTGGCGGTCGTGGCGGCAGTCATGCTTCCTCCTGGGGCACGTGCTTCACCAGCATCAGGGCCTGGCCCATGCTGAAGACGAAGAAGATGGCGGTCATGCCGAATACCTTGAAATTCACCCAGGCGCTGGTGTTGTCGCGGAAGACGACAAAGGCCATCAGGAGGTTCAGCGCGCCGAGCAGGAACAGGAAGATCATCCAGCTGTAGCCCACCCGCGGCCAGACCGCCTCCGGCAGCGGCAGCGCTTCTTTCATGACGCTGCGCATCAGGTTCTTGCCGAAGAAGACCTGGCTGACGAACAGCGCGGCGGCGAAGATCCAATACAGCATGGTCGGCTTCCACTTGATGAAGGTCTCGTCGTGGAAATAGATGGTGGCCCCGCCGAAGAGCACGATGACGAAGAAGGAGACCCACAGCATCGTGTCGACCTTGCGCCGGCGCACCATCAGGTAGCCCACCTGCAGCACCGTCGCCAGGATCGCGACCACGGTGGCCAGCATGATCGGCGCCTGGTCGGCAATGATCTTGCCGCCCGAAACCAGGCCGCCGAGGTAATGGTCGGCCAGGGCGCTCGCTGCTGCGGGGTCATTGTTACCGAGCTTGTAGACCGCGAAGAACAGGATCAGCGGGAAGAAGTCAAACAGGAATTTCATGGTGCTCCAGAAGGTGGTTCAGTGGTTCTTTAGATGTCCTCGAACCGCAGGGCGGCCGAGTTGATACAGTAGCGCAAGCCGGTCGGCGGCGGGCCGTCCGGGAAGACGTGGCCCAGGTGGGCGTCGCACACGGCGCAGATGATTTCGGTGCGCACCATGCCATGGGTACGGTCGACCTTTTCGATCACGTTCTCGGGGTCGAGCGCCTTGAAATAGCTGGGCCAGCCGCAGCCGCTCTCGAACTTGGCATCCGATTCGAACAGCGGGGTATTGCAGCAGACGCAATGATAGATGCCGTGCTCGTGATGATCCCAGAACTTGCCGGTGAAGGCGCGTTCGGTGGCGGCGTGGCGCGTGACCTGGTATTCCATCGGGTCGAGCTGGGCACGCCATTCGGCATCGGTCTTGGTTACTTTCTCGGTCATGTCGGTCTTTCCAGGAAAACGAAGGAAAATAAGGTAAAACTTACGAGGAACAGCTGACTTCGAGGTGCGCCGCCCAGTCCGGCGGCAGTGCCGCATAGGCTTCGCGGCCAGGCTGCTCGTCGAAGGGACGCTCCAGCACGGCGAGCAGCGCGCGCACGCCGGAATAATCGCCGTTCTGTGCCTGTTCGATCGCCTGCTGGGCCAGATAGTTTCGCAGGACGTATTTCGGATTGACCCCGTTCATGGCGCTGCGGCGTTGGTCGTCGCCGCGCGCTTCGCTTGCCAGGCGCGCGCGGTAGCGCAGGGCCCAGTCGTCGAACGCGGCGCGGTCGATGAACAGGTCGCGCAGCGGGGCGTCGAGCGCAGCCGGGTCGGCGCCTGCGGGGTCCGCCTTCAGGTCGCCGAGGCGCCGGAACAGCAGCGTGAAGTCGACGTGGCTGGCCTGCATGATCGAAAACAGGCCGTCGAACAGCGCGCGGTCGCCTTCTTGCACCGTGGCCAGGCCGAGTTTCGCATGCAGCAGCTCGTCGAGCTTGCGTTCGAATTCGGGCATGTAGACGTCGAGCGCCTCCTGTGCCGCGTCGGTCGAATCGATCAGCGACAGCAGGGCATTGCCCAGCGCATAGCAATTCCAGTGGCCGACGGCGACCTGGTTCGCATACGAATAACGGCCGCCCTGGTCGGTATGGTTGCAGATGTGGTGGACGTCGAAGGCTTCCATGAAGCCGAAGGGCCCGTAGTCGAGGGTCAGGCCGAGGATCGACATGTTGTCGGTGTTCATGACGCCATGCATGAACCCGACCGACTGCCAGTGCGCGATCATGCGCGCGGTACGGCGCGTGACCTCGGCCAGCAGCGCCTGGTAGGGATTCGCGGCCGCGCGCAGGTCCGGATAGAAGGTATCGATCACATAGTCGGCCAGCCTGCGCAGTTCGTCCTCGCGGTTGCGGTAATGCCAGTGCTCGAAGGAACCGAAGCGCACGAAGGAGGGCGCCATGCGGGTGACCACCGCCGCCGTTTCGACGCTCTCGCGCATGATCCGCTGGTTCGAACCGGTGACCACCAGTGCGCGCGTGGTCGGGATGCCGAGCGCGGCCATCGCCTCGGAACAGAGGAATTCGCGGATCGAGGAGCGCAGGACGGCGCGGCCGTCGCCCATGCGCGAATACGGGGTCTTGCCGGCGCCCTTGAGCTGCAGCTCCATGCGGCCTTCCGGACCGTCGAGGTCGCCCAGCAGGATGGCGCGGCCGTCGCCGAGCTGGCCGGCCCAGACCCCGAACTGGTGGCCGGAATACACGGCCGCCAGGGGCTGGGCGCCGTCGGGCACCTGGTTGCCGGTGAAGGTGGCGACGAAATCGTCCTGCGCCAGCGCGGCAGGATCGATCCCGACCAGCGCGGCGGCGCGGCTGCTGGCGGCCACGAAATACGGCGCAGGCAGGGGCGTGGGCATCAGCCGCGTGTAGAACGCGGGCGGCAGCTCGGCAAAGCCGTTACCGAAGGTGAGTTCGTCAGGTGTAATGGCAGCTCCAATGCAAAAGGCCGAAGGGCGTGATGATGCGACAACGGGATTCTACCGTACGGGGCCGATTCTATTCGCGCACGCCTGATTGGCAAGCGCGCTTACAAGCGGTAACCAGGACGCATGGGCGGGCCGACGCTGGTGCAGGGGGAGCTATTGCAGTGCAACATCGAAACCTGTTGACGGGCTCCGCCAGGGCGGCCGACACTCGGCCGGAGTTGACGAACCTGCCACAGGAGACCCCGATGACGCCGTATCAAAAAAGCCCGGTGATGGGCCAGATGATGGACCAGCAGCTGCTTATCTCCAGCATTATCGAATTCGCCGCCCGCCATTACGGCAGCAACGAGATCGTGTCGCGCCGGGTCGAGGGCGACATGCACCGCACCACCTACAAGGAGCTCGAACTCCGGGCCCGCAAGATGGCGCAGGCGCTGCAGGGCCTCGGTGTCGCGATGGGCCAGCGCGTCGCCACCCTGGCCTGGAACGGTTACCGCCACATGGAGCTGTACTACGCGGTGTCCGGCTCGGGCGCCGTGCTGCACACGATCAACCCGCGCCTGCACCCGGAGCAGATCGCCTACATCGTCAACCATGCCGAAGACCAGTACCTGTTCTTCGACCTGACTTTCCTGCCGCTGATCGAGGCGGTGGCGCCGCACTGCAAGACCGTCAAATCCTTCGTGCTGATGAGCGACCGCGCCCACATGCCGCAAGAGACGAAGATCGCCAGCCTGCTGTGCTACGAAGACCTGGTTGCCGCCAGCAGCGGCGACTACGCCTGGCCGCAGTTCGACGAACATTCGGCCGCCGCGCTGTGCTACACCTCGGGCACTACCGGCAACCCCAAGGGCGCGCTGTACTCGCACCGCTCGACATTGCTGCACGCCTACGCCTCGGCGATGCCGGGCTCGCTCAACGTGTCGGCGCGCGACGTGGTGGTGCCGGTGGTGCCGATGTTCCATGTGAACGCCTGGGGCCTGCCGTATTCGGTACCGCTGTCCGGCGCCAAGATGGTGTTCCCCGGCGCGGCGCTCGACGGCAAGTCGCTCTACGAGCTGTTCGAGGCCGAGGGCGTGACCTTTTCGGCCGGGGTGCCGACCGTCTGGCTGGGCCTGATCAACCACGCGCTGCAGAACAACTTGCAGTTCTCGACCTTCCGCCGCACCGTGATCGGCGGCTCGGCCTGTCCGCCGGCGATGATGGGCACCCTGATCGACAAGCTCGACGTGCAGGTCATCCACGGCTGGGGCATGACCGAAATGTCGCCGCTCGGCACCACCGGCGGCCTGCAGGCCAAGCACCTGGCCTTGCCGAAGGAGGCGCAGCGCAAGATCCTGCACAAGCAGGGCCATGCCATCTTCGGGGTCGACATGAAGATCGTCGACGACGAGGGCAAAGAATTGCCCTGGGATGGCGAGACCTATGGCCACCTGTACGTCAAGGGGCCGTGGATCGTGTCCGGCTATTTCCGCGACGAAGGTGGCGATGTCCTCAAGGACGGCTGGTTCCCGACCGGCGACGTGGCCACTATCGACCCGGACGGCTACATGCAGATCACCGACCGCAGCAAGGATGTGATCAAGTCCGGCGGCGAGTGGATCGGCAGCATCGACCTGGAAAACATCGCCATGGCCCACCCGGCGGTGCTGCAGGCGGCCTGCATCGGCGTGGCCCACCCGAAATGGGACGAGCGCCCGCTGCTGGTCGTGGTCAAGCGGCCGGGCCAGGAAGTGACGCGCGAGGAATTGCTGGGCTTCTTCGAGGGCAAGATCGCGAAATGGTGGCTGCCGGACGACGTCGTGTTCACGGAAGCCCTGCCGACCGGGGCGACCGGCAAGATCCAGAAGAACCGGCTGCGCGAGCAGTATCGGGAGCACAGGCTGCCGACCGCCTGAGCGGCCGCGCGCCGCTCCTAGCTGCGCCCCGGCAGCAGGTGGCGGAAGGTGGGCTCGATGTTCAGCGCATGCAGATGGCGCACGATGTCTTCGAGCGTGGCGTCGCGCAGCAGCAGGCCCTCGCGAGGCGTGGCGTCTGCCGGAGCGTGGGCCTGGGGCTGGGCCGGCGTGGCGGCAGGCCCAGGTGCAGGTGCAGGTGCAAGCGCGGCGAGCACCTGGCCGAACTGGGCCGGGCCGATGCTCTCCAACCCTTCGAGGAAGGCGGTCTGGGCCGCCAACGGCGGCGCCATCTCGAGGCCCGGCTCCTCGGCGAAGGAGGCGCCCATGCCGGGGTTGATGAAAGCCGCCCACTTGCCGCTGGCGTTATCCAGGCAAGGCGGCAGCGGGACCGGCAGGCTCGCGTCCGCCACGGGAACGCAGCCGTGCGCGGCGCGCAGGCGCTCCAGCAGCAGCTGCGCCTGGGCGACGGGAACCGGGTCCGCGAACGACAGCCACAGGCGGTAGCCGTCGGCGCCGGAAATGCTCACGGCGGGAGCCGGAAAGCCATATTCCGCCTGCAGGATGCTGGCCAGCTCGCACAGCGCGCTCCAGTGGGCGTCGCCGCCGCTGCCGTCCCCGGGAAAGGGGAGCACAAGGCAGCGGGTCTGGCCGCCGACGGGCGCGATGGCCAGCGTTTCCTGCCCCTGCAGGTGGCGCGCCAGGCGCTCGGGCGTCGCGAAGCCGGGCACCAGGTACAGGCGCATCCATTGCGCAATCAATTTATCCATTTCGCTTACTCCAGATTCAGGTCGATCGGTGCCGCTGCCGGGCATGGCGGCGCGCCATTCTGACACAGGGACGCGGAGAGCTGGAAAGCGGCGAACAAGCGCCGCGCCGGTCCGCCGAAAAATGGCCAGCTCAGGAATAAGACGACCGTACTTTTATCGGTTATAGTTGACGGATCTGGTCCAACAATCACAAGGAAGAGACATGAGTGCAGACTACGTCGTGCAGGGGAGCGTTGCCGTCATCACCCTGAACAATCCACCGGTCAACGGCCTGGGCCTGGCCACGCGCACGGCCGCGGTCGAGGGCTTGCGCCGGGCGGAGGCCGACGATGCCGTCACGGCCGTCGTGATCACCGGTGGCGGCAAGGTGTTTTCGGGCGGGGCCGACATCCGCGAGTTCAATTCGCCGAAAGCGCTGACCGAACCGACGCTGCACACCCTGATCGCCACCGCCGAGAACCTGTCGAAACCGGTGGTGGCCGCCATCCACGGCGTCTGCATGGGCGGCGGGCTCGAGCTTTCGCTGGGCTGCCATTACCGGGTCGCGCTGCCGGGCGCCCAGATCGGCCTGCCGGAAGTCAAGATCGGCCTGGTGCCGGGCGCCGGCGGCACCCAGCGCCTGCCGCGCGTGGTCGGGCTGGAACAGGGGATGAACATGATCGTCACCGGCACGCCGGTACTGTCGGAAAAGCTGGCCGGCACCAGGCTGTTCGACCGCGTGTTCGAGGCCGGGGCCGACCTGGTCGCGTCCAGCGTCGAGTTCGCCCGCAGTGTCGCGGACGTTCGCCCGTTGCCGAAGGTGCGCGAGCTGAAGGTCGAGTATCCGGACCATGAAGCCTTCCTGGCCGCGACGCGCGAGAAGGTCAAGGCCGCGGCCGGTGCCTTCCCGGCGCCGCTGGCCTGCGTCGAGTGCGTCGGCGCGGCCGTCGGCATGCCGATCGAGGAGGGGCTGAAATTCGAGCGCGAACGCTTCCTGGCCCTGGCCCAGACCCCTGAATCGAAAGCCCTGCGCCATGCCTTCTTCGCCGAGCGCGCGGCGGGCAAGGTGCCCGACGTGCCAGGCGACACGCCGACGCGCAGCATCGCGCAGGCGGCCGTGATCGGCGCCGGGACCATGGGCGGCGGCATCGCGATGAATTTCGCGAACGCCGGCATTCCCGTCACGATCCTGGAAACGAAGCAGGAAGCGCTCGACAAGGGCCTGGCGACGATCCGCAAGAACTACGAGAACACGGTGAAAAAGGGCAAGCTGGCGCTTGACAAGGCCCAGCAGCGCATCGACCTGATCAAGGGCACGCTGAGCTACCAGGACATCGCCCAGGCCGACATCGTGATCGAGGCCGTGTTCGAGGACCTGCAGGTGAAGGAGACCGTGTTCCGCCAGCTCGATGCCGTCATGAAGCCGGGCGCCATCCTGGCCTCGAACACCTCGACGCTCGACCTGAACCGCATCGCCGGCTTCACCAAGCGCCCGCAGGACGTGATCGGCCTGCATTTCTTCAGCCCGGCCAATGTGATGAAGCTGCTCGAGATCGTGCGCGGCAAGGAAACCGGCAAGGACGTGCTGGCCACGGCGCTGGAGCTGTCGAAGAAGATCAAGAAGACGGGCGTGGTGTCGGGCGTGTGCGACGGCTTCATCGGCAACCGCATGCTCGAGCAATACCTGCGCCAGGCCTTCTTCCTGCTGGAAGAAGGCGCGCTGCCGGAACAGGTGGACAAGGCCATCGAGGGCTTCGGCTTTGCGATGGGCCCCTTCCGCATGAGCGACCTGGCCGGCAACGACATCGGCTGGTACGTGCGCAAGCGCCGCGCGATCGAGTCACCCGACCTGGTCTACTCGAAAGTGCCGGACCTGCTGTGCGAGCAGGGGCGTTTCGGCCAGAAGACGGGCGCCGGCTGGTACGACTACCAGCCCGGCGACCGCAGCGCCCACCCGTCGCAGGCCGTGAACGACCTGATCTTCGCCCAGTCGGCGGCCGAGGGCGTCGAGCGGCGCGCGATCGGCGACGAGGAAATCGTCCAGCGCCTGGTGTTTGCCCTGGTGAACGAGGGCGCGCGCATCCTGGAAGAGGGGATTGCCCTGCGCGCCTCCGACATCGACATGGTCTACCTCACCGGCTACGGCTTCCCGCTGCACCGCGGCGGACCGATGTTGTACGCCGACACGGTGGGCCTGCCCAAGGTGCTGGAAGCTATCCGCGGCTTCGCGGCCGGACGCCACGGCGAGGGGTGGAAGCCGGCGCCGCTGCTCGAGCGCCTGGCAAGCGAGGGCCGGGGTTTTAACGGCTAGGTTTCACGCCTGGCGTTCCGTCGGCCTTGGCCGGGCGGCGGCGCGAAAGGACGAGAGCGGCGAGCAGGGCAAGGGCGAAGTACACGGCAATGTCGAGGACGAGCGCCCCGACGACCAGCCTGTCTTCGCCGAAGGCCAGTTGCCGCTCGCGGGACACCCCCGGCGCATCGAACAGGAATGCGACCGGGAAGCCGCCCTTCAACTCGGGCCGGTAGCAGGGATCGGCCGCGCCCGGTCCACACAGGTTGCCATACTGGACCAGGCGCGGCCCGATGCGCTCGACATGGACCGAAGCGAGCGCCAGCACGATTGCCGCCATGAGGGCGACGAGACCGGCCTTGGCCCAACGTTTTTTCATGACGGCCGCTGTGCGTCAGCTCTCGGGGTCGTAGTGGAACTCGCGCAGCTCCTGGGCACAGCGGCAAGCCGAGGCGATCCTGGCCGCCCACTCGACGGCGGCTGCCCTGGACGGCAGCTCGAGCACGCAAAAGCCCCCATCGAACTCGCTGGTCTGGCGGTAGGTCCCGGTCGTGCAGCTACCGTCCGCCGACACCATGACCGGCGCCACCTCGGCATTGATACCGCCGCCAAAGACGTAGACGCCGGCAGCCTTTGCCTCGCGGATCACTGCCCGCGCCGCCTCGCCGACCGCAGCCATCTCCTCGGCAGGAACGTCCATTGCACTTGCAGGGAAGGAGACAAGATATTTGGCCATGGCTGGATGCCCAATCGTGAGGTTTATGTACGAAGCCTGAAATGAGACGCCGGCTATGGAGGGAGAAGAGCTGGCGAGATTCGTCGGCCGAACAGACACTCAGTGTACGGCAGTTGTTGACCCACAATAAGTATTAGAGTGCATAGGTGCAGGAGTCTGTAATGTTCAGTTGGCGGTCAGAATGGCAAGAAGAGCGGCACCGGATACAACCGCCAGGATACTTAACCACATCACGATTACTCCGTCTCGTGTTCTTTCTCGCCATAACCTTAGGAAATAGCCAAAATCTTCGGCACGACACTTTCCTTCGCTAACATGCTTAGCCCATAAATAGTTGTTTACTATGCCGCAAAATACGAGGAGAAAACCGAAGAAACTACGGTAGGGGTAGAGCCACTCTAGGACGTCCGTCAGCATATCGCTCCTGGAAGGGGATGTGTTAATACTCTGCACTTATAGTACGTCGCACTTGGCGCGGTCGCAGACCTTACATGTGTGATAAGTCTACCGAATTTGTTGCTGACTGGGAAATTGGCATGTCTGGTCAAGGCGAACTGGACGTCTGCTACCGACCCGAAGCGGACCTTCCTGAACGGTCACTACTCAGCGAGAGAGGACATAGAATGTTTCGATGCATATTGCGAGGACGAGGCCAATTCCAACATAACTTGACCACATCACGAACTTTCCTTCCCGGCTGCCCTCTTTGCTCAGTTTTGCGTAGTAGCTCCACGCGTGCCCTGGCTCGTACGCTTTTCTCTTCCGATGTTTGGAATCGATGATTCTGTTCGGAATACCCGCAACGAGTATGTAAATTGGGACTACAACCTCGATAATCATGGCGACCTTAAGCTGGTCTTTCAGTGACAGATTTCCAATGGCCGCTTCTGGCCGAAAGCAGTCCCACTGCAGCGTCCGCTCCCGACCCAAAAAACGGACTGGGCACTTACGAGTAATCGACGATTGCTGCCAGTGCAGGCAGCTCATTAGACATGTCGTCCAAGCATTTTTTCATGATGCTTGCATCTCGAGGGAAGCGCTCCGCAAACGGTCCCCAACCGATCAATTGAAGATGCTCGGGCATCTCGACAAGCGCGGTAATCGAGTCCCAAAAAGCATCCCAGTTCTGCCCATACCAGCCGGGAAAGTCCAGAGCTTCGGATAACACTTCATGCAAGTGATCGAAACTTTCAATCTCGGACATGTCTACGGTAACGAAAGCCTTTCTCATTGCTCCCTCATCAATGATGAACGTCTGTTGCAGGACGATTGCAGCACTATTGTAGCGTCCGCTAACGACCCGAAGCGGATTAAGCGATAACGAAAACATCCGTCGAACGTTCAGGCCAGATGACCGTGAAAATGTCGGGATGCACATTGCGGAAAGCGATATGCGATCAGTGGCGAGGCGTAGCGAGCGTGCGGCTACCGAGGTGGGTGATACTGGCTGGTAGCGGGTAACAGGTATGCAATTTCCGTAGGTCGGGCAAGGCAAGATAAGTCGAGTAAGATCAGACTGAACTCCCTTACAGCAACACCGCAAGTCCCCTTACACTACAATGTCGGGTATGAAAAAAAGAGCCCTAAAGCATCTGGGATACGTTGGTATCACGATCGTCGCGTTTATCGGACTAAATTGGGTCAATGAACTTGCGTTTCTTCCGCTTGAGCAAAGCAAAGGCGTTAACTGGATCTTCCTTCCCGCCGGCGTGCGCCTCCTGGCAACCCTGCTTTTTGGATTCGCCGGCTTCGTCGGCTTGTTCCTGGCAAGTATCTACCTCAACTTCTACCACTTCGCCTTCGAGAGCGATGTGCGTGCGATGAGTGGTGCCATCGCCGCAGCGGGTGGGCCCTACCTAGTCTATCTCTTCGCGAAACACTGGTTTGACCTGGGGCCGCGCCTGAAGAATCTGACGGCGGGGCGGCTCCTGTTTACCGGCGTCCTGTGCGGACTCATGAGCCCCGTCTTTCATCACGCACTCATTTGGGTCCACACCGGGCTCGTCGACTGGACCGCGCTGCTGGCAATGATCACGGGCGATCTGGTCGGGATTCTGATCGTGCTGTACATTGCGAAGGGACTGATCAAGCTGACCGATCCGCGCGATGTCGATGCGCATCCTTATTGAGACCCGAAGCGGACCGGGCACCAAACCGACTCCCCGTCAGCCTGGCGGTGCGGGCATTGCGCCGCGCGCTTCCGATTTCTTCCGCGTTGCCAGTCCTGCTGCTACATAGGCCAGCCATTGATCCTCCTCGTTGATGGCGCCGTTTACCACCTCGATTTTCTCGAAACTGCGCCAGGTCCACGGGGAATTCAAGAACACGAGGTAGGTCCCGCCGACAACGAAGTCGGGGTGGAGGCAACAGCCGCCGCCGTTCATTACGCGGCCCCCGCCGCGCTTCCAGAACGTCGGGTCTGCATGATGGTCGAAGCTGGTATCGTCGCCGTTGCCTGCGGTGCCAGCTGGACCCGGCATGGGGAGTAATAGCCACTGCGCGTGCCACGGTAAGCATGGATTCGAGATGGGGAGCGATTGTAAGCCTGGGCCTCGACAAGAAAGAACGAGCCGGCATGTCTTGCGTATGGGTCCGCTTCTGGCCAAACTCGACCATCCAAAGGATCATAACAGCTTGGCAAGGCCGAAAAGTCACAGACTGTCACGAGAGGCCGAATGGTCCCGAGTGCGCTTGAACGAGGCTTGTCAGCGGGCTCAGGCTCAATTTCCCGAACGTCTCGACAATAAATAAACGGATTCGTTTACTTATCCCTGAGCCCGCGTTACGATGCCTGTATTGCAACGGACTGGACCTCCCGTGAAGACTGCGCTCCTGATCGCCAGTGCCTGCCTGCTGGGTTTGCTCTCGACCACGGGTGCCTCGCTGCCTTATCCCATCCTGCCGCCGCTGTTCGCGGCCGGGGCCGAGAATGCCCTGACCGGCTTCCTCGGCCTGCCACCGAAGCTGCTGTTCGGCATCGCGCTGATGATCAATCCGCTGGGCCTGCTGATCGGCAGCGCGGTGCTGGGGCCGGTTTCGGACCGCCTCGGGCGCCGGCGCGTGCTCCTGATCACGGCCATCGGCGCGGCGGTCGGGCATGCGCTCACGGCGGCGGCCCTGGTGGCCGAATCGTATCCGCTGTTCCTGGTCGCGCGCTTCGCCACCGGCCTACTCGAGGGAAATGGCTCGATCATGCGCGCGATGCTGGCAGAACGCCTGCAGGGCGGCCTGCGCAACCATGCACTGTCCTGGCTGAACGGCGCCTTCCACCTGGGCTGGCTGGTCGGACCGCTACTGGCGGGATTGACGATCGGGCTCGGCATCACCGTTCCCTTCTATATTGCCGCCGGCGCGCTGCTGCTGGGCGCCGGCCTGGCGGCGCTGGCCCTCGAACACGAGCCGCGCGAGCAACTCGAGGGGGAGGGGCAGGGGGAGGGTGTCCCGGCCGCCAGCTGGTGGACGGTGGCACGGGAGCGCCATTCGCTCACGCTGCTGCGCCATACGCCGCTGCGCACGCTGTTCACGGTGCACTTCGCGTATGCCTGCGGCGTGGCGGCCTTTTATGAATTCTTCCCGATGTGGCTGGTCGACATCGGCCGTTACGACACCCGCCAGATCGCCTTCGTGAACATGGGCATGTGCGCCCTGATGACTTTTGCCGCCCTGTTCGCGGGCCGTGCCAGCCCGCGCGAAGCCCGGCGCCGTGCCAGCGGCCATGCGGCGATCGCCGCGACGGCCATCCTGGCGGTGGGCCTGGGCAACCTGTGGATCGGGCTGGCCGCCATCGTCCTGTTCGGCCTGCCGCATGCGTACTACAACGCCACCCTGCAGGGCTGGTCGGCCGACCAGTTTGCGGCGCACGGGCAGGGCGCGGTCATGGGCCTGCTGTCGACGACCTTTTGCCTGGCCAACATCGTGATGGCGCTGGTGGGCGGGGTGCTGGCGCTGGCCGATACGCGCCTGGTGCTGATCGTCGGCGGCCTGCTGGCGGCCTGGTCCGCACTGGCAATGCGCAACTGGAGCGCGCGCGCCGTCGGCGCCGCGATGGCCGATACCCGAGGGGTGAAATGAAGTCCTACGACCAGATACTCATGCTGCTCAAGACCCGTGGCGCACAGACGGCGCAGGCCTTGGCCGACCTGATCGGGTTCACGGCAATGGGCGTGCGGCGCCAGCTGGAGGCGGCCGTCGCCGACGGCCTCGTCAGCCACGTCGACACGCCGGGCAAGGTCGGGCGTCCGGTGCGGCGCTGGCTGCTCACCGAACAGGGCCATGCACGCTTTCCGGACCGGCACGCCGAGCTGAGCCTGGACCTGATCACGGGCGTGCGCAGCCTGTTCGGCGAGGCCGGACTGGAAAAGCTCATCGTCGCGCGCGAGGCCGCCAGCGAGCGTGCCTGCCGCGAGCGCATGCCCCGCGGCGCCACCCTCGACCAGCGGGTCGCCGCCCTGGCCGAAGCGCGCTCGCTCGAAGGCTACATGGCCGAGACCGAGCCGCGGGTCGACGGCAGCGTGCTGCTGGTCGAGAACCATTGCCCGATCTGCACGGCGGCCCAGGCCTGCCAGCAGTTCTGCCGCTCGGAGCTGGACGTCTTCCGCCGCGTGCTCGGGCCGGGGACGAACGTGGTGCGCATCGAGCACCGCCTCGAGGGGGCGCGGCGCTGCGTCTACCTGGTCAGCGAAAGGTGAACCGCCTGAGCCGGGATGAAAAAAAGCCGCTGTTTCCAGCGGCTTTTTGCTTCCGGCTGCGGGGCCGGAAGGACCTGCTTAGTCGGCAGCGTAGATATCGTTGTTCTTCGTTTCGCGAACGAAGAGCGCACCGATGACGACCGTGATCAGGGCGATGATGATCGGATACCACAGGCCGTAGTAGATGTTGCCGTTGGCCGCGACCAGGGCGAACGAGATGGTCGGCAGCAGGCCGCCGAACCAGCCGTTACCGATGTGGTAGGGCAGGGACATCGAGCTGTAGCGGATACGGGTCGGGAACATCTCGACCAGCATCGCCGCGATCGGGCCGTAGACCATGGTCACGTAGAGCATCAGGATGAACAGCAGCAAGACCAGCATCGGCTTGTTGATCTGGGCCGGGTCGGCTTTTTCAGGATAGCCGGCGGTCTTGAGCGTGGCGACGACTTCCTTGTTGAGGGCGGTCTGGCGTGCCTTGTCGGCGGCGATGAAGTCCAGGTTGTCCGGGGTCATGGTCGCGTTGAACGACTGGATCACCTTGTCGCCGACGGTGATTTGCGCAACCGAACCGGCAGGCGCGGCAACCGTGGTGTAGTTGACCGAGGCGTTGGTCAGCATGCGGGTGGCGATGTCGCATGACGACGGGAACTTGGCCGTGCCGGTCGGGTCGACCTGGAAGTGGCAGGTGGCCGGGTCGGCATGCACGATCACCGGCGAGCTGGCGATGGCTTGCGCCAGAGCGGGGTTGCCGTAGTTGGTGATGGCCTTGAAGATCGGGAAGTAGGTGGCCGCGGCAATGACGCAGCCGCCGAGGATGATCCACTTGCGGCCGACGCGGTCCGACAGCCAGCCGAAGAACAGGAAGAACGGGGTGCCCAGCACCAGTGCGATGGCGATCAGGATGTTGGCGGTCGGGCCGTCGATCTTGAGCGTCTGGGTCAGGAAGAACAGGGCGTAGAACTGGCCGGTGTACCAGACCACGGCCTGGCCCATCGTCAGGCCGAACAGCGCCAGCAAGGCGATCTTGGCGTTCTTCCAGTTCAGGAAGGCTTCCGACAGCGGGGCCTTCGAGGTCTTGCCTTCGGACTTCATCCGCACGAAGGCGGGCGATTCGGCCATGGCGAGGCGGATCCAGACGGAGACGCCCAGCAGGATCACCGACACCAGGAAGGGAATGCGCCAGCCCCAGGCGGTGAACTCGGCCTCGCCGACCGCGGTACGGGTGCCGAGGATGACCAGCAGCGACAGGAACAGGCCGGCCGTGGCGGTGCACTGGATCCAGGCGGTGAAGAAGCCGCGCTTGCCTTCCGGCGCATGCTCGGCGACATAGGTCGCCGCGCCGCCGTACTCGCCGCCCAGGGCCAGGCCCTGCAGCACGCGCAGCGACACCAGCAGGATCGGCGCCGCGATGCCGATCGTGGCATAGCCCGGCAGCAGGCCGACCAGGAAGGTCGAGGCGCCCATGATCAGGATGGTGACCAGGAAGGTGTATTTGCGGCCGATCATGTCGCCCAGGCGGCCGAACACGAGCGCGCCGAACGGACGCACGATGAAGCCGGCTGCGAAGGTCAGCAGGGCGAAGATGAAGGAGGTGGTGGGGTCACCAAGGAAGAACTGCTTGCCGATGATGGAAGCAAGCGCGCCGTAGAGGTAGAAGTCGTACCATTCGAACACCGTGCCAAGCGAGGACGCAAAGATCACCTTGCGTTCTTCCTTGGTCATCGCCCCAGAGGCAGGCGCTGCCTTGCCCCCTGCGGTCATGCCGGGTGTGATAGCCATGTTATTTGTCTCCGTATAGTAATGTAAGTCATCGGATAGCCGATACTCGGTCAGCTGGGACGGAGTGTGGACCGTTAAACTTACGTCATGCTTGCTCCAAACTTACCCCAAACTTACGTCGAATTGACGTGCCCGCTTGTGCGCTTGAGGTAGTCCGGCGCCGTGGCGATCGCCTTCGCCGTTCGACAGCGGCTCCGGCCCAAAGATCCCGAACAGGCCGGTTTTTCGGAGCAGGTTTTGCGAACGACCGTACTGGAGTGCTATGCTCGCCTGGTCCGGCATCCGGGCACGGGCGGCGCGCCATGCGTCCCGCCTGCGATAGGCAAATCCATTCGTATTTATTGTTGAGATTCGAAAAACATATGATCAAACACATCGTGATGTGGAAGCTGAAGGACCACGCCGAGGGCGCCGACCGCCTCGCCAATGCCGCCGAGATGAAGCGCCGGCTCGACGCCTGCGCGCAGATCGTGCCCGGCATCCTCGCCTTCGAGGTGAGCCTGGCCCAGCCGGGCCTGGAAGCGACCTACGACGTCGTGCTGTACTCGGAGTTCGAGGACCGCGCGGCGCTGGCCGCCTATGCCGGCCACCCGACGCACCAGGCCGTGGTGCCCTTCATCGGCGCGGTGCGCGAGGCGCGCCAGTGCATGGATTACGAAGTCTGAGCCCATTTACATAAAATATACGGAGACGGCATGCGCACCACCCAGGAACTCTTTTCGTTGCAAGGTAAAACCGCGCTGGTGACCGGCGGATCGCGCGGCCTCGGGCTGCAGATGGCCGAGGCGCTCGGCGAGCAGGGCGCGCGCCTCGTGATTTCCTCGCGCAAGCAGGACGAACTCGACGCCGCCGTGGCGCACCTGGCCGAGCGCGGCATCGACGCGTCCAGCATCGCGGTCGACCTGGCGCAGGAGGCGAACGTGCTGCCTTTCGTCGAGGAAGCGCTGCGCCGCCTCGGCCAGATCGACATCCTGGTCAACAACGCCGGCGCCAGCTGGGGCGCGCCGGCCGAGGATCATCCGCTCGAGGCCTGGGACAAGGTGATGAACCTGAACGTGCGCAGCATCTTCCTGGTGTCGCAGGCGGTCGGCAAGCTGTCGATGATTCCGCGCCGCTACGGCCGGATCGTCAACATCTCCTCGATCGCCGGCCTGGCCGGCAATCCGCCCGGCACCATGAGCACGCTCGCCTACAACACCTCGAAGGGCGCGGTGGTGAATTTCACCCGCGCGCTGGCCGGCGAATGGGGCCGCCACGGCATCACCGTCAACTCCATCGCGCCGGGCTTCTTCCCGTCTAAAATGACCAAGGGGGTGCTGTCCACCTTCGGCGCCGACGCGCTGGCCAAGGATGCGCCGCTCGGACGCCTCGGCGACGACGAAGACCTCAAGGGCGCGGTGGTGCTGTTCGCCTCCGACGCCGGCAAGCACATCACCGGCCAGATCCTGGCCGTCGACGGCGGCGTGACTGCCGTCTGAGGAGAAGGCATGAAGGATTTCAAGGACAAGGTCGCCGTCATCACCGGCGCCGGAAGCGGCCTGGGCCGTGAGTTCGCCGAGGTCGCAGCCGAACTCGGCATGAAGCTGGTGATCGCCGACATCGAAGCCGACGCCCTCGAGCGCGCCACCGACGCGCTGCTGGCGCGCGGCGCCGAGGTGCTGGCGATGGTCTGCGACGTCAGCCGCGGCGCGCACGTGCAGGAACTGGCGGACGCGGCCATTGCGCGCTTCCACGGCATCCACCTGGTGTTCAATAACGCCGGGGTCGGCTCGGGCGGGCTGATCTGGGAAAACAGCGAGGCCGACTGGGAATGGGTGCTGGGCGTGAACCTGTGGGGCGTGATCCATGGGGTGCGCGTGTTCACCCGCACCATGCTCGAGTGCGCCAAGCGCCACCCGGACTTCGAGGGGCATATCGTGAACACGGCCTCGATGGCCGGGCTGCTCAACGCACCGGCGATGGGCGTCTACAACGTGTCCAAGCATGCCGTGGTGTCGCTCTCGGAAACGCTCTACCACGACCTGCAGCTGGTCGGAGCGCCGATCGGCGCCTCCGTGCTGTGCCCGTATTTCGTGCCGACCGGGATCCACCATTCGCACCGCAACCGGCCGGAAGAGCTCAAGCCCGACGTTGCGCCGACGGCCAGCCAGCTGGCGGCCCAGGCGCTGACAGCGAAGGCGGTCGAATCGGGCAAGGTGTCGGCCGGCGACGTGGCACGCACTACCTTCGACGCGATCCGCGCGGGCCAGTTCTATATCTTCTCGCATCCGCAGGCGCTCGGCGGCGTCCAGGAGCGGATGGCGGCGATCATGCAGGCGAAGAACCCGCCCGACCCGTATGCCGCCACGCCCCAGGTGCGCGAAATGCTGCGCGCCCGGCTGTAGACGGTGCAGCCCGGCCCCCGGCTAGCGGCCGTGGTCGGCCAGGTCGGTGCTGGTCGTGGTTGGATTATTGCTCGGGAAATCGTCGATCGTGCCCTTGCGCGCCGGGGTCTGGCAGGCCAGCAGCAGCGCGGCGACGCCGAGCGAGAGCAGGAGTGAAGCGGGGCGCATGGCTGCCTCCGTATGCATAAAGCATAGAAGGTAACGCGCTAAAAGCGGGGACGTTTGATCTGCGTCAAATCGTAGGGTGAACTCCGTCCACGCGGTGCTAGGGCGAGCACCCGCAACGGGCAGCCTCACTGGATCGATCGCGCGGCCGCTGGGCGTGGACGGAGTCCACCCTACGAAACCGCGATCAGGGTCGCAATATGCGCTCGTGCAATTCTGCCGGCGCATTCTCGTACAGCTTCACCACCGTCGAGGTGCGCGTGCCGTATCCCGGCGTCTCGATGCACACCGCCGACAGCACCCGCTCGAGGTCGATCGGCACGCCGGTTTCCGGCAGGCGCATGTCCGGCGCGCGGGTGGTATCGGCCAACATCTCGAAATACGCGTCTTCCGGCGCGCCCTGGCACAGCAGGCTGGCGAACTGGGCCTTGGTGCGGGTGACCTTCGGCCAGGCTTCGTCGAGCAGGCCGTTCGAGATGCCGTAGATGCGTCCGGGCGCCAGGGGCTTGCCGTTGCGCTCGTCGTTGCCGGCCCGGTTCGAATACCAGTACAGCGCGTCCTGGTCGCCGAGCACGAGGTTGAAGCCGTTGTAGACGTCGCCGCGCGCCGCGACCTGGTCGAGGTAGTCCCCGGCCGACAGCGAGCCCTTCAGGAAATCGGCCACCAGCTCACCGCGCGAGGGGGCGTTCGTCCGGCCTTCGCCCGGCGCCCGGATATTCGTCAAGGCCGCAAATTTCGGGCCGCTCGGGCCTTCGCGGGTGATGCCCATCCAGCTGCCGCCGTGTTCCAGATCGCGTCCGGCGATGACGTTGGGCTGCTCGGGCCAGGGCGCGGCGGGCGCGCTCGGGCGGTCGTAGAATTCGTCGCGGTTGGCGGCGGCGATCACCGGCACGCCCGGAAAGACGCGCCAGGCAAAGACGATCAGGCACATGATGTCACCTCCACAAACACTTCGGCGCGGCGCGGGCCGGCGGTCAGTTCGCCGAGGCCGGCAGCGGACGCCGCCGTTTCGAGCGCGGCGGCAAAGGCCTCGCTGACCTGCGGATAGACTTCCATCCAGGTCTGCAAGCCCTCGTTGCTGCCGGGCCGGCGCTTGAGCTGGCAGCCGGCCGGCGCGATCCAAGCCTGCAGGCTGCGAACGAGCGGTTCGAGGCGCGCGGCGTCTTCGCTGCGCACCTTGTAGTACACGTAAAGGTCGATCATGCTAGACGTCGAGGGCATCGAGCGCGTAGGGCATGGGCAGGAAGCGCAGCTGCGGGCCGGCGCTCGAGCCGAGGCGCACGTCTTCCTGCAAGGCCGCCAGCTTGATCTCGACCAGCAGGTCGGCGCCGCCGAGCCCGTTCGGCGCGGCGTTCACGACCATGCCGCAGGGCTGGTCCGGATCGGCCGTGGCAAACACTTCCTCGCCGGCGCGGGCGCCTGCGTTGTCGCAGGAGGCGAGGGCAGTACGCCGCTTGAGCTTGCCGAGATACTGGCTGCGCGCGACGATTTCCTGGCCGGGATAGCAGCCTTTCTTGAAATTCACGCCGCCCAGCAGTTCCAGGTTGATCATTTGCGGCACGAACTGCTCCTGGGTCGCGGCGGTGACCTGCGGCATGCCGGCATGGATGGCGGACAGGCGCCAGGCCGCGTTGCCGCCCGCATGCAGCTGGCCGCGCAGGGTGGCGAAGGCCTCCTGCGCGGTCTGCACCGAGGTCAGCCACAGGTAGCGCGGTGCGCCGAACGCATCGGGCAGGCGGATCACGGTGCCGGCAGGCGACTCGGTCTTGCCCCAGGTCGCGGCCGGCAGCGTGGCGACCAGCGCGCGCAGTGCGGCTTCGCCCGCTGCCCCGCCGATCCCGAGCACGGCGCCGACCTGCTCTTCCTCGGTGGCGTCGCGCAGCTTGGCTTTGGCGCGCAGCACGAACATCGTCAGGCGCTTTTGCAGCGGCGCCTGGATGCCACGAGGCAGTTGCAGCCAGATGGTCCCTTCCGCGCCGCGCCACATCAGGAACGTCGCCTGCAGGCGGCCCTTCGGCGTGCAGAATCCGGCCAGCCGGGCTTCACTTGGTCCGAGGTGTTCGACGTCGTTGGTCAGCTGCTTGTGCAGGAAGGACGCGGCCTCCTCGCCGGCGACGGCGATCAATCCGAGGTCGGTGATGGGGGCAACGAAACCTGCGGCGAGCTCGGCAGCGCTGAGGCTGCGGCCGAAGTCTTCGACGACGTTGTCAAGACCGCTGGCTTCGTCGATATGGAAGCGGGCGCCATGCGACGCCAGGTGTTCTGTCCAGTTGCTCATAAATCCAGAAATGTTTCCCGATTAGGCTATCATTACGGCCTCATTATAGAGTTGTCGAGCATTTCGCGCCGACAGACGGCGTAAACCCAGAAAAACAGCATGGCATTCATAAAAAAAATCATCGTCACCGGCGTCATCGTGTCCATCGCGGCCGTGGGCGGCTTTTCCTGGTGGGCCAAGCAGCCGCTGACTACCGCGCCGCCGCCCATCGAATTCGCCATCGCGCCCGGCAGCGGCGTCGGCGCGGCCGCCCAGCAGATGGCCAAGGCCGGCGTGCCCATCAATCCGACCCTGTTCCAGATCCTGGCGCGGGTCACGGGCCAGAGCGCCCGGATCAAGGCCGGCAGCTACGAACTCAAACCGAATACCTCGCCGCGCGGCCTGCTCACCCAGCTGGTGCGCGGCGAATTCGCCCAGGAAGCGGTGACCATCATCGAAGGCTGGACCTTCCGCCAGATGCGCGACGCGATCCGTGCCAGCAAGGCCCTGCGCCAGGAGACGGCCAAGCTCAGCGACGCCGAACTGATGGCCAAGGTCACGACGGAATACAAGGATCCGGAAGGCCTGTTCTTCCCGGATACTTACCTGTTCGCCAAGGGCGCCAGCGACTTGCAGATCTACAAGCAGGCGCACCAGATGATGCTCAACCGCCTGAACGCGGCCTGGGAAAAGCGCGACCCGAACCTGCCTTATAAAACGCCCTACGAAGCACTGATCATGGCCTCGATCGTGGAAAAGGAAACCGGCCAGAAGAGCGAGCGGGCGATGATCGCCGGCGTGTTCGTCAACCGCCTGCGGGTCGGCATGATGCTGCAGACCGACCCCAGCGTGATCTACGGCATGGGCGAGCGCTATGCGGGCAAGATCGCGAAGAAGGACTTGCAGACCGATACCCCGTACAACACCTACACCCGCTATGGGCTGCCGCCGACGCCGATCGCGCTGCCGGGCGTCGAGTCGCTCGCCGCGGCGCTGGCGCCGGCCAAGACCGAGGCGCTGTATTTCGTGTCGCGTAACGACGGCACCAGCCAGTTCTCGGAAAACCTGAACGACCATAACCGGGCCGTGAACCAGTACCAGCGCGGCATCAACAGCACGAATAACACGGGCGCAACAGGTGGGGCAACCAAGCCATGAGCGCGCGCGGCAGATTCATCACCTTCGAGGGCATCGACGGCGCCGGTAAATCGACCCATATCGGGTTCGTCGAGGCCTTTCTCGCCGGGCGCGGCAAGACGGTCGTGTCCTCGCGCGAACCGGGCGGCACGCCGCTCGGCGAAAAGCTGCGCGACCTGCTGCTGCACGAAAAGATGCACCTGGAAACGGAAGCGCTCTTGATGTTCGCCAGCCGGCGCGAGCACATCGCGCAGGTCATCGAGCCGGCCCTGGCGGTCGGCAGCTG
The DNA here is from genome assembly GCF_042653325.1 of Massilia sp. GCM10023247. Taxonomy (NCBI): domain Bacteria; kingdom Pseudomonadati; phylum Pseudomonadota; class Betaproteobacteria; order Burkholderiales; family Oxalobacteraceae; genus Massilia; species Massilia sp. GCM10023247. The sequence goes on along the minus strand of NZ_JBHSIB010000024.1, from coordinate 284,717 downwards.
GGTGCTGTCGGACCGCTTCAGCGACGCCAGCTTCGCCTACCAGAGCGGCGGGCGCGGCCTGGACCGGGCCAAGATGGAAGCGCTGGAAGCCTGGGTCCACCCGCATTTGCAGCCGGACCTGACCCTGCTGTTCGACGTGCCGCTCGAGGTGGCGCGCGAACGCCTGGACGCGACCCGCACGCTCGACAAGTTCGAGCGCGAGCAGGAAACCTTTTTTGCCCGCTGCCGCGCGGAATACCTGCGCCGCGCCGCGCAGTTTCCGCAGCGCTTCGCCGTGATCGACTCGACCCAGAGCATAGCGGCAACCCGGCAGAAGATCAGCGAGGCGCTGGAGAAGCTGTTGTGACGATCTACCCCTGGCAGCAGGCCTCCTGGGAGGCCTTGCAGGCAATGCGCGAGCGCCTGCCGCACGCGCTCCTGTTTTATGGTCCGGCCGGCATCGGCAAGGCCGATTTCATCGAAAGCTTCGCCCAGGCGTTGCTTTGCGAGAACGTGCGCCCCGACGGCCGTGCCTGCGAGGCCTGCGCCTCCTGCGGCTGGTTTGCCCAGCACAACCATCCCGACTATCGCCGCGTGCGCCCGGAAGCGCTCGAAGACGAGCCGGCCGGCGAGGGCGAGGAAGGCGAGGGCGACAAGAAGTCGAAGTCCACCAAGGCCCCCTCGAAAGAGATCAAGATCGAGCAGATCCGGGCCCTGGCCGACTTCATGAACGTGTCGACCCACCGCCAGGGATTGCGCGTGGTCGTGCTGTATCCGGCCGAGGCGCTGAACATGCCGGCCTCGAACGCGCTCCTGAAAACCCTCGAAGAGCCGCCGCCGGGCACCGTGTTCCTGCTCGCCTCGAACGGCCTCGACCGCCTGTTGCCGACGATCCTGTCGCGCTGCCGCAAGTTCGGGCTACCGATGCCGGACCACGCCGCGGCGCTGGCCTGGCTGCAAGGGCAGGGCGTGCAGGACGCCGACAGCTGGCTGCGCGAGGAGGGCGGCGCACCGCTGGCCGCGCTGGAGAAGTCCGCTGGCGGCAGCCGGGAAGAACTCGACGCCTTGCTCGGCTTTTTGGCGCGTCCCAACGTCGAGGGCGCGTTGCGCCAGGCCGACAAGCTGAGCAAGACGCCACTGGCCCTGCTGGTCGCCTGGCAGCAGCGCTGGCTGTACGACCTGCTCGCTTGCAAGCTCTCCGGCACGGTGCGCTACTATCCGCGTTATCAGAAGGAACTTGCGGCCTTGGCCGGCAACGTGCACACTGCGAACCTGTTACGTGCAATCAAATCCGCGAACGAACGGCGCGCGGTGGCCGACCATCCCTTGTCGGCCAAGCTGTTCGTCGAGGATATGTTGCTGGACTATACAGCCTGCTGCGGCCCGGCGTGATGCGGGCCGCCTGACTTACCCAAGAGGATCTTGATGAGTGGCAATACAACCGACCCGAACGCCTCGCTCGTGCCGCGGCCGTCGGTGCTGTCGCTTGCCATCAAGGAAAAGGCGGCCCTGTATGCGGCCTACATGCCTTTCCTGAAGCACGGCGGCATGTTCGTGCCGACGAATAAGGCCTACAAGATCGGCGACGAGGTCTACCTGATCCTGTCGTTCATGGACGATCCCGGCAAATACCCGATCGCCGGCAAGGTTGCCTGGATCACCCCGGCCGGCGCCAACAACAGCAAGGCGCAAGGCATCGGCGTGCATTTCCCGGCCGACGAAACCGGCCAGCGCGCCAAGGCCCGCATCGAAGAGATCCTCGGCGCCGCGCTGCGTTCCTCGCGCGCCACCCATACCCTGTAACCCCGCTTCCCAGTTCCCGCTTCCTGCTCAATGCCGTCCTACGTCCACCGCCTTGCCCGCCGCGATGACCTGCCCGTCATCGTCGACATCTACAACTCCACCATTGCCTCGCGCGAAGTCACGGCCGATACCGAACCGGTCAGCGTCGCCTCGCGCGAAGCCTGGTTCGCCGACCACACGCCGGAGCGCCGCCCGCTGTGGACCATCCACGATGCAGGCGACACCTCGGACGAGCCGCCCGTGATCGGCTGGATGTCCTACTCGAATTTCTATGGCCGCCCCGCCTATTCCGGCACGGCCGAGCTGTCGATCTACATTGCCGAAGCCTGGCGCGGCAAGGGCATCGGCAAGTATTGCCTGGAACAGGCAATCGCCTTTGCGCCGGAAATCCAGGTGCATACCTTGCTCGGGTTTATCTTCGGCCACAATGCGCCGAGCCTGGCGCTGTTCCGCAAGTTCGGCTTCGATACCTGGGCGCATTTTCCGCGCGTGGCGAACCTGGATGGGATCGAACGCGATTTGATTATCCTCGGCAAGCGGGTCACCGCGTAGGGTGGTTGGCTCCACCCTGGGGCTCGCATAAACGCTGCGTGTGCGCCGCCCACGCGTTCCACCGGCTCCGGAAACCTCGCGTTGTCTCATCCGTTCGTTGAACGCGTGGGCGGCGCGATGGCCGCGGGCTATCATCGGGCCGGGTGGAGCCGACCACCCTGGGCCCCGGCGGAGGCGGGCAGGGTGACGCGAATTCTGGCCTGCCCGTACAATACCGCCATGTACATCGATTCCCACTGCCACATCAATTTCCCCGAGCTGGCCGCCCGGATGCCCGAGATCCTCGCCAAGATGGACGAGAACAAGGTCACGCACGCGCTGTGCGTATCGGTCGACCTGCCGGATTTCCCGCAGATCCTGGCCCTGGCCGAGCAGCACCCGAACATTTTCGCTTCGGTCGGGGTCCATCCCGACTACGAGGACACGCCGGAACCGAGCGTCGCCCAGCTGGTCGAGCTGGCGCGCCATCCGAAGGTGGTCGCCATCGGCGAGACCGGGCTGGATTACTACCGCCTCGAGGGCGACCTCGAATGGCAGCGCGAGCGCTTCCGCACCCACATCCGGGCTTCGCGCGAATCGCGCAAGCCGCTGATCATCCATACCCGCTCGGCCAGCGAGGACACGATCCGCATCATGAAGGAAGAGGGCGCGGGCGTGGCCGACGGCGGCGTGGCCGGCGTCATGCACTGCTTCACCGAGTCGCTCGAAGTGGCCGAGGCCGCCATCGAGATGGGGTTCTATATCTCGTTTTCGGGGATCGTCACCTTCAAGAGCGCGAAGGACTTGCAGGCGGTTGCGCGCGCGCTGCCGATCGAGCGCATCCTGATCGAGACCGATTCGCCCTACCTGGCGCCGGTGCCTTACCGCGGCAAGATGAACGAGCCGGGCTATGTCCCGCACGTGGCGGAGTTCATCGCCAACCTGAAGGGCCTGCCGCTGCGCGAAGTGGCCCAGCGCACGACCGACAATTTCTTCGACCTGTTCCAGCACGCGAGAGGCTGAGTTGAGGATACGGCGCCGCACTACTTTCCGCACGATCGTCGCCATGGCCTGCCTCGCGGGCGGCCTGGCCCAGGCCGCGCCCGACGCGTCCGCCAGGCCGGCGCCGCCCACCGCTGCCCAGCTGACGTCCTTCTTCCGGGCAGTCCAGCTCGACGACGCCAAGACCGTCGAGTCCATGCTCGGCAGCAAGGTGAACGCCAACCAGCTCAATCCGCTCGGTGCCGAACCCGGCCTGGTGCAGGCGATCCGCGAAGACGCGATGCGCGTCTTCCAGGTGTTCCTGGCGCACCCGGGCACCAACCTGGAGACCCGGGCGGCGAACGGCAACACGGCGCTGATGATGGCGGCCTACAAGCGCAACCGGCCCGCGGTCGAGGCCTTGCTGGCGAAGGGCGCGAAAGTCAACCAGCCCGGCTGGACGGCGCTGCACTACGCGGCGGCGGCCGGCGACGACGCGATCGTGCGCCTGCTGCTCGCGCGCGGCGCCAGGGTCGACGCGGTCTCGCCCCTGAAAAGCGGCGCCTACACGCCGATGATGATGGCCGCGCGCGAGGGCCACGACGGCACGGCGGTGCTGCTCATTGCCCACGGCGCCGACCGCCGGCGCAAGAACAGCGAGGGACTGACCGCCGTCGAGATCGCCGAGCGAGCGGGCAAGCCGATGGTGGCGGCCGCCATCGCCCGCGGCGCGCGCTAGGGCAGGGCGCCAGCGCCTCCTTGCCGCCCCGCCCGTCTTCCGAACTGGCTGGTATTCCCGCTCCACCTCGGCGCTTCGCAGCGCCACCCGCCCCGGCATAATGTTCCCACTGAGCAAATAATTGCGCTATAGAAATCCGGCGCCGACCAAAGGAACTCCCATGCTGAACGAACGCGAAATCGAGAGCTGCTACCTCGGGCAATTCATCCCGGTCCATTATCACCACAATATGCTGATGGACCACCACCGCATGGATGCGTTCCAGGCGGCTATCAAGCACGCGGTGCGTCCCGGCATGAAGGTGCTGGAACTGGGCGGCGGTACCGGGGTGCTCTCGTATTTCGCGGCCCAGCAGGCCGAGCGCGTCTACTGCGTCGAATTCAATCCCGACCTGGTGCGCGAGGCGCGCCGCTTCCTGGCGATGAATCCGAACGGCCACAAGGTCGAGGTGATCCATGCCGACGCCTTCGACTACCTGCCGCCCGAGCCGGTCGACATCGTCATCTGCGAAATGATCCACGTGGCGATGCTGCGCGAAAAGCAGGTGGCCGTGATCGAGGCGTTCAAGGCGCGCTACCTCGCCAAGTTCGGCGGCCCGCTGCCGGTGTTCATGCCGGAAGCCGTCGTCATGGCGGTCCAGCCGCTGCAGCAGAGCTACGAGTTCAACGGTTACTACGCGCCGATCGTCCAGTTCCAGGATACCGGCGTCGCCTATCCCGGCACCATGGAACTGGCGGTCCCGGCCGTCTACAGCATGCTCGACTTTGCCGGACCGGTCGACAGCCTGATCGCCTGGCGCGGCAACTTCACGATCGAGCAGGACGGCTGCCTGAATGCCCTGCGCTTCGTCACCAAGAACATCCTGTCGATCGACGAGGCACGCGCCACCACCATCGACTGGCTCAACCACTACATGTGCCTGCCGCTGGCCCGTCCGCTCGACGTGGTCGCCGGCGACGTGGTCGAGGTGGCCTTCACTTACCGCGCCGGGGCGTCGATCCCGAGCCTGCAGGCCTCGATCCGGGCCGGCTTCGCGCACGAGGAGGCCTTGGGCCAGCCGGCAGTCGAGCGCAGCGTGGAATTCGCCTGACGGACATTCGTCCCGCGATTCGGCCGCTTCGTCGGCGCGGCCTGCCGTTTGTCGCATCGGCCGCGAGCGGGGCGGCGGCCAGCCTTACACTGTAGCTTCAACCTTCATTCTGGAGCTTACGATGTTCGGTTTCCTGCTGTGGCTGGTCCTGCTCTTCCTGTGCTGGCCGCTCGCCCTGCTGGCCCTGGTGCTGTATCCGGTGATATGGCTGCTGCTCCTGCCGCTGCGCCTGCTCGGCATCGGCGTCGACGCCGTGTTCGCCTTGCTGCGCGCGGTCCTGATGCTGCCGGCGCGCGTGCTCGGCTATACGCCGGGGCGCTAGGCAGCCAAGGTAGACAAGCTGGCGGGCGCGGCCGCGCCCGGCAGAGTGTGGGCCAATTAACAGACGCGCCGCCTGCGATCGCCTACTGTGGAGCCGTCCGCTTTCATCCGAAAGCGTGCTTTCACTGTAAGGAAACGATTATGCGCCTGGATATTTACCGCAGAGCCGAAAGCGACGGCAAGTTCTCCTACTTGGCCGTTCCGGAGACCCGCAACATCCCTGAGGAAGCCACGAATACCGATTGGGAAGTGGAGGCACGCGCCTTCGAGATCGACGACAACGCCGATCGGCTGCCCGACTACGAGATCGACAACCTGAGCGGACAACTTGCCGAAAAAGGCTATGCGATGACGGCGCTGCACTGAACGGCGGCGATCGCGCAACGCAAGTTTGACGCGCGATAGCTGGTGTTTCGACAAGCCGTGTGCTTTTCGCCGGGCCCCCAGACGGGCGCCTGGCGATTATGCTATTCTTTTCCCCCCAAACTAAGCCGGGCCATCCAGGGCGGAGGAAAAGATGAAGTGGGCAGTAGTGGGCTTTTATTTCTTCTCGGTCCTGCACATTCACCTGCGCGGCAAGGTGCGCCTGCCGATCAGGCGGCAACTGTTCGACCATTCGTCGTTCATGGCGCCCATCAACTTCTTCATGCACCTGTTCTCGAGGGTGCCGAGCACACCCTACATTCCGGTACGCGAATTTGCCGACCTGGCGCCGCTCGAGTCGAACTGGCAGCTGATCCGCGCGGAGGCGCTCGCCATGATCGCGATGAACAAGATCAAGGCCGCCGAACAGAACGACGACGCCGGCTTCAATTCCTTCTTCAAGAGCGGCTGGAAGCGCTTTTACCTGAAATGGTACGACGCCAGCCATCCCTCGGCCCAGCGCCTGTGTCCGCAGACCTATGCGCTGCTGCAGGCGATTCCTTCGGTAAAAGCGGCGATGTTCGCCGAGCTGCCGCCTGGCGCCAAGCTCAACCCGCACCGCGACCCCTTCGCCGGGTCGATGCGCTACCACCTGGGGCTGTCCACGCCGAACGACGACCGCTGCTTCATCGAGGTCGACGGCCAGCGCTACAGCTGGCGCGACGGCCAGGGTGTGATCTTCGACGAAACCTATATCCACTGGGCCGTCAACGGCAGCGAGAGCGACCGCATCATTTTGTTCTGCGACGTCGAGCGCCCGATGCGCTACCGCTGGATGCAGGCCGTGAACCGCTGGCTAGGCCGCACGATGATGACGGCGGCCAGTTCGCCCAACGAAACCGGCGACCAGACGGGGCTGGTGAGCAAGGCCTTCCGCATCTCCTACGTGATGGGACAGTACCGGCGCCGCTTCAAGGCCTGGAACGGGACGGTCTACAAGGCAACCAAGCTGGGCCTGATCGCGGGGCTGGCCGCCTTCGTGTACTGGATCTGAACCCGGCTGGCCTGCAGGGAAGCGTCGGCCCTGCGCGCTGCTTGCTCCACTTGTCGACGAAACAGGCGGTCCCGGCTGCATTGATGCGTCCGTGGCAGAAGCTTGTTCCACATTGAACCCATGAGTCCGCTGAGGACCATGCTGCATGCATGGGAATCGACTGCGGCGGCTCGCGCGATCCCGTATGTTCAATGACCAACAAGTGAGGCTGCCATGAAAACATCGCTGTCACGCAAATCCACGCCCACAGGAAAAGTGATTCGGACCGCACTGCTGTCGCTTGCCGTCGCCGCAAGCATGACAGCCTGTGCGGTGCACAAGGACGTGCTCGCCGTCGGCGATACAGGGGACGATAGCGTGCGCTTCTTCGATGCCCGGACCGGCCGCCTGCTCGCCAAGCCTGCCATACCGCCGCGAAGCGGCGGATTGGCCGGGCCGCGCGGCATCTTGTTCGATGCGCGCCGCAAGGAGTGGCTGGTCGTCAACCAGAACGTGGACACCGACTTCAACGGCGAGGTCTTGCGCTATGACCGCGAGGGAGGCTTCCTTGGTGCCCTCGTGCCACGCACGGATCCCGAGGCCCCCTTCATTCCCCGCGGAATCGCTATTGTCCCCAACAAGGACGGCACACGCACCCTGTTCATCGCCGACCTGGCGGAACCGGATGCGCAGGGCGAACTTGGCGCGGGAAAGCTGCTCGCCTATCGCCTCGAGGGTGAGCAGGCCAGCTTCATCGGCAACCTCGATCCGAACCTGGACAAGCCCGGCACGACCCAGGCCTTCCATCCGCGCGGCATCGTGCTTGGGCCGGACGGGCACCTGTATGTGTCCTTGCGTTACCTGACCCCCTGCGGCGGCAGCATCGTGCGCTTTGATCCGGAAACACGCGCCTTCATCGATGTCCTGTTATCGAATCCCGAGGAATGCGAGCGCAACACCAACGATTTGCACCGGCCCGAAGGACTGGTCTTTTCGCCGGCCGGCGAGCTGGTCGTCACCAGTTTCCAGCGCGACGAGACGGACACGGACAAGGTGCTGATCGTTCCGAAACAGGCCATCAGGGGTAAAAACATCGGCCTGCCGCTCGACCGGATCGACTTCTACCGCCCCGGCGAACCCAGGCGGTTTGCGCAAGCAGTGCTGTTCGGACCGAAAGGGGATTTGTTCGTTCCGCTGAGCGCCCCCGATCCCACCCTTGGTCAGGGAGAGGTGCGCCGTTACAACGTGAAGTCAAAAGCGTTCCGCACCTTCGTGCCCCCAGGCGGCGGACTGATTGCACCGTGGTTCCTGAGCTTCATGCATACGGACCCGGCAACGCTTGCGTATGAACGCCACGATCGGCGCGGACGGGACAAACAAGGCGGCGACTAGCGGCCGATCCGGCTGGCGCCGTTCAGTCGGATCGGCCCTAGCGCATCACCAGCACCGGAATCGCGCTATGCACGAGCACCTTCTGCGTCTCGCTGCCGAGCAGGATGCCGCTGATGCCGCGCCGGCCGTGCGAGGCCATGATGATCAGGTCGCATCCGTGGCGGCGCGCCGCTTCCAGGATCGCGGCATAGGGCTGGTCGGAGCGCACCAGTTCGGTCGTGCAGGGCACGCCGGCGTCCCTGGCGGCATTCACGACGGTCGCCAGCAGGCGGTTGCCGCGTGCTTCGCTGGCGGCCAGGTACTCGTCCTCGGTGCTCTCGAGCATGTCGGCGTCGGCGGTAATGGTCCGGAAATCGGGCAGCGCCGTCATCCCGACGACCTGGGCGCCGGCCTCCTTTGCGAAGTTCACGCCCGCCAGCACCGCGCGCGCCGACAGCTCGGAACCGTCGGTGGGTAACAGAATCCGTTTGAACATGGCCGTTCCTCCAATCCGTGCATTCGCATGCGGTCGCGATCAGTCTGCTCTTCGAAGGGCGGGAATGTTTGATTTGCCTCAATCGTGCGAGCACCCGGCTGGCGCGTAGCACCCGACCACTATATACTCCGTATACGTTTTATATATAGAGGAGTAGGTCATGGGTATCGTAAATATCGACGATGAGCTGCACGAGCAGGTCCGCAAGGCAACCAAGGTGTCCTGCCGTTCCATCAATGCGCAGGCGGCCTTCTGGATCAAGGTCGGCATGCTGTGCGAAACCAATCCGACGCTCAGTTTCAGCGAAATCATGCAGCGTGAGCTGGAGCAGGCAGGTGTGTCGGCGCCGCCGCTCGCGATGAGGGCGGCATGACCAAGACCGCGCAGGAACTGGCCCTGATGGCCGAATCGGGGCGGCTGCTCGCTTCGGTGTTCGGCCTGCTCGACCGCATGGCGCTGGCCGGCATGACGACGCTCGAGGTCGATACGCTGGTGGAGCGCCATATCGTCGACGACCTCCAGGCCCGACCCGCGAGCAAGGGGCAATATGACTACGGCTTCGTGCTCAACTCGTCGGTGAACCAGGTGGTGTGCCACGGCGTGCCGTCCGCAGCGACTGTGCTGCGCGACGGCGACATCGTCAACTTCGACATCACGCTTGAAAAGAACGGCTATATCGCCGACTCCAGCAAGATGTATCTCATCGGCGAGGTCGACCTTGCCGCGCGGCGCCTGGTGCAGACCACCTACGAGGCCATGTGGAAGGGCATCCGCGCGGTGCGCCCCGGCGCCAGGCTGGGCGACATCGGCTGGGCGATCGAGCGCCATGCCAAGCGCAACGGCTGCTCGGTGGTCCGCGAATATTGCGGCCACGGCATCGGGCGCGCCATGCACGAGGAGCCGCAGGTGCTGCACTTCGGGCAGCGCGGAACCGGCCTCGTGCTGCGCGAAGGCATGGTATTCACGATCGAGCCGATGCTCAACCGGGGAGGGCGCAGCGTGCGCACCGAAGACGACGGCTGGACCGTGGTCACCCGCGACGGCTCGCTGTCCGCCCAGTTCGAGCACACGGTCGCCGTCACCGCCTCGGGCGTCGCCGTGCTGACCCTGCGCCCGGAGGAGCGCGGCATGCTCGGCGCCACGGCGCCGGCCGGCCCGCCCCCAACCTTGAGCACCGGGCACTGAGCACGGCCCCGGCCGCGCAGGACGGGCGAGCGCCGCCTGCCTTGGAGCGCCGAGCACGACCTTTAGGGCATGGGATGCGGCCACCCGACGCCGCGCCGCAGCGGCGGACCGCGAAGACAGTACCCTCGTACGGCGAGACGCTGCAACGCAGCCATGGAGGTTTTGCCAGGCGGTCTTACTTTGCCTTGCGCGAGGACCAGTGCACGTGCACGATCGACCAGTCGTCCCCCTTCTTTTCGAGCACGGTGGTGCCGGTGCCGAAGGCGTGTACCGGCTTGCCGTTCGCGCTGCCGGTGGTTTCGGTTTCCTCCATGACCAAGGCCATGTTGCCTTCGATCCGTTCGGCCTGCTTGAGCACCTTGCGGGTCGAACTCTTGGCGAACGCGATGTCGCCGCCCAGGTGGTGTCCTGCATATTCGTCGCGCGAGCGTTCGACATGGCCGGCCTCGTAGATCGCGACCTGCGGCGACAGGAAGGCCAGCGCCCCGGCCTGGTCGCCTCTGGCGAGCGCCGCATGGAAGGCATTCACGGTGTCGGTCGGCGTGGCGGCAAGGCTGGCGGAGTGGACAGCGAAGGACGAGGCAGCGAGGGCGGCGGCGGCAATACACTTGTTGAACATGGATGCTCCTTGTTGGTGGTGGTGGTTCAGGACGCCATGGGAGGCGGGCTCGAGGTGAGGACGGCGGCGGCCAGGATCGCGGCCAGCAGCAGCAGCGCTTCGAGCTGGAGGATGCGGGCGAAGCGCCGGCCGATGTCGGGGCCGGGCCCGCGCGGCTGGCGCAGCGAACCCAGCAGGGCAGGCATGACGCGGAAACGGTTGAAGCCGCCCAGGGCCGCCGCGCACAGCACCAGGGCGACCTTGACCAGCAGCGCGCTGCCGTAGGTGTTGCCGAGCAGGTCCTGCGGGCTGCCCAGCACCCGCCAGGCGCCGAGCGCGCCGGTGAGGAAAATGCCGGCCAGGGCCAGCGTGGCGCTGTGCGAGAGCGCTTCGACATAGCGCGCGCAGTCGGCCCTGCCGGCAGGCAGATCCCTTGGCAAATCGCCGGGCAGGGCGCGCAAGACGATCAGCCCGGCGACGATCACTTCGCCCACCCACAGGCTCACCAGCAGCAGGTGGACCCAGTCGACGGCAACGGCCCAGCTGAAGTCGCCGCCGGCGCCGGCGTGGCTGACCATGCTGCGGCTGTAGAGCAGCACGCCGATGGCGAGCAGGCGCGCCGCGATCAGGGCGCGATTCGCCTGGGAATGCGGGCTTGCCAGGGCGAGGGCGCCTGCGGCCAGCAGCGCCGCGGCGCCGATCGTCCAGGCCAGGCCCCAGTGGGTTGCCGTCAGCACGGAGCGTACCGCGGGCAGCGCGTCGAGCAGCGGCACCTCGGCCATCGACGCCGCCTCGACCCAGAGGATGCCGCCGTAGGCCAGCATGGCGCCGGCCGTGGCGCCCAGCAGCAGCGCGCGCAGCCTGCTGCGCAGGGCCGCCGCCCAGGGCGAGGGCGCCGTACGCAGCCACAGCAGCGCCGCGCTGGCGCCGACGAGCAGGGCCAGCGACAGGTTCAGGACGACCGTGACGGCGCGTTGCAGCGACGAAAAATCCGCCTCCACTTATTTCACGCGGAAGGCGAATTCGCCTTTGACCTTATGGCCGTCGCGGGTCACGGTGCTCCACTGCACGCGGTAGGCGCCCGCGTGCAGGCCGGGCGTGGTGGCAAGCAAGGCCTTCGGGTCGGCAGGATCGATCGCGATCTTCGCCGGTTCGAGCACGGCGCCCTTGGCGTCGACCAGCTTGATTTTGCTGAACGGCAGTTCGAGCGGTTCGCTGAACTGCAGGCGCAGCTGGGCCGGCGCCGGGGTGACGACGCTGTTCGCCTGCGGCGTCGACGCCTCGAGCCGGGTGTGGGCCAGCGCCGCCGGGGCGGCAATGACGGCCAGCGCCGCGCATGCGGCGGCGGCCAGGGTTTTCATGTTCATGATCGTGCTTCCGGGTAGGGGCCGTAGCTTACTGGGCGGGCTGCAGCTGCACGATGGTGATCGCACCGTCCACGCGCTCGGCGGCAAACTTCACCTTGTCGCCGCTCTTGACCTGGTCGAGCATGGCCACGTCCCTGGCGCGGAAGACCATGGTCATCGCGCCCATGTTCAGGTTCTTGATCTCGCCGTGGCGCAGGGTGATCTTGCCGGCGTCCTTGTCGACCTTCTTGACTTCGGCGTCGACCAGTTCGGCCGCTGCGGGGGCTGCGGCGGCCGCGTGGCCCGCATGCGCGCCATGCCCTGCGTGGGAATGGTCCTGCGCAAATGCGGCAGGGACGGCGGCCACGGCAAAGGCGAGGCTCAGGGTCAAGGTCGGGAATGCTTTCATGTTCGCTCCTATTGTATGTTGGTTTAGTTGTAATGCTTGAAAACGCGGGTCTTGCCGTCCGGCTGCACCAGCAGCACGTCGTACGGGTCCTTGCGCGGTCCTTCCATGCCGGGCGAGCCGAGCGGCATGCCCGGCACGGCCAGGCCCTTCGCCTTCGGCTTTTGCGCCAGCAGGCGCTTGATGTCGCTGGCGGGCACGTGGCCTTCGAGCGCATAGCCCTGCACCATCCCCGTATGGCAGGAGCCGAACTCCTCGGGGATGCCGGCCCGCTCCCGGTAGTCGGACGGGTTCTCGACGTTCTTCACGCGGGTGGTAAAGCCGTTGGCCTTCAGGTGCTCGACCCAGGCCGCGCAGCAGCCGCAGGATTCGCTCTTGAAGACCTCGATGACCGGGGCGGCGGCCATCGCCACCACGGGAACCGACAGCGCGGCCGCCAGGGCGGCGCGCAGGATGCGTTGCTTGATCATGATGTTTTCCTCTCTGCTAAGGATTAGTGGTGGCCCTGATGGCCGCCGGGTTTGCGGACGGTGACTTCCACCTCTTTGCCCTTGGCCGCGGGCGCGGGCGCCATCGCGTGGCCGCCGGCGTGCCCGCTGCGCCGGGCCGGCGGCGGGGCGCCGGTCCATTCGTAGGCAACGGTGCCGGGCGGATGCTTGTACCAGCCCGGGTCGCCGTAGTCGCCCCGTTTCTGGTCTTTGCGCACCTTGACCACCGTGAACATGCCGCCCATGTCGACGCCGCCGAACGGGCCCTGGCCGGTCATCATCGGCAGGGTGTTCGCCGGAATCTGCATTTCCATGCCCTCCATCGAGCCGCCCTTATCGCCCATCACCATGTAGTCGGGGACCAGCTTGCTGATCTTCTCCGCGACACCGCGGTGGTCGACGCCGATCAGGGTCGGCACGTCATGCCCCATCGCATTCATCGTGTGGTGCGACTTGTGGCAGTGGAAGGCCCAGTCGCCCGGCTCGTCGGCGATGAATTCGATGGCGCGCATCTGGCCGACACCGATGTCGGTGGTCACCTCGGGCCAGCGCGACTCCGGGCGGGTCCAGCCGCCGTCGGTGCCGGTGACCTCGAACTCGTGGCCATGGATGTGGATCGGGTGGTTGGTCATGGTCAGGTTGCCGGCCCGGATGCGCACCCGGTCGCCCTGGCGCACGTTCATGGTGTCGATGCCGGGGAAGGCACGGCTGTTGAAGGTCCAGAGGTTGAAGTCGAGCATTTCGTTGACGCGCGGCGTGTAGCTGCCGGGCTCGATGTCGTAGGCATTGAGCAGGAACACGAAATCGCGGTCGACCGCGTGATGGGCCGGGTTTTTCGGATGCGTGACCCAGAAACCCATCAGCCCCATCGCCATCTGCACCATCTCGTCCGCATGCGGGTGGTACATGAAGGTGCCGGGACGGCGCGCCACGAATTCATAGACGAAGGTCTTGCCGGGCTGGATGCCCGGCTGGTTCAGCCCGGTCACGCCGTCCATGCCGTTCGGCAGGCGCTGGCCATGCCAGTGGATGCTGGTGTGCTCGGGCAGGCGGTTGGTGACGAAGATGCGCACGCGGTCGCCCTCGACCACTTCGATGGTCGGACCCGGGCTTTGGCCGTTGTAGCCCCACAGGTTGGCCTTCATGCCGGGCGCGATCTCGCGCACGACCGGTTCGGCGATCAGGTGGAATTCCTTGACGCCATTGTTCATACGCCAGGGCAGCGACCAGCCGTTGAGGGTCACGACCGGGTTGTACGGGCGCCCGTTGGGCGGTGGCGGCGGCGGCTGGGTGGCAGCCGACGTCATGATGGGGGCTTCCGGCAGCGTGGCGGCGCCGGCGCGGGTGACCAGGCCGGCGCCCACGAGGGCGGCCGCACCGGTAAAAAAGTCTCTGCGAGAACGCATGTTCGGTTCCTTGTTCAGTGTTCGGGTGCGGCCTCGGCGGCCGCGCCGGGCGACAGGGTCACGCCGGCTCCGCCGCTGCCATTAATCGCTGCCTGGAGGTCGGTCTCGGCCACCCAGAAGTCTCGCTGGGCCTCGATTGCGGCGTTCACGCTCGTGACCTGGGCGCGCGCATCGGCGAGCAGCTCGAAGACGCTCATCAGCATGCCGTTGTAGCGCAGCAGGGTCTCCTCGGAGATCTTCTTGCGCAGCGGGACGACGCGATCGCGGTAGTGGAGGGCGAGGTCGTGCGCCGTGCGGTAGGCCGAATACGCTTCGCGCACCTGGGAGCGGGCATTGATCGCGGTGTGCGCGGTGCGGTCGACCGACTGCATGTAGAGCGTCCTGGCCCTGGCGACGCGCGCACCGCCCCAGTCGAACAGGGGGATCGCCAGTTCGATCTCGTAGCCGTTCTCGCGCGGCGCCCCGGACTTGCTCGAGTTGACATAGCCGGCGTCGAGCACGTTGACGACCCCGGTGGCCCGGGTCAGGCCGAGTGCGCGCGCGGTCGAGGCCGTTTGCAGCTTCGCGGAGCGGATGTCGAGCCGCTGTTCCATCGCGAGCGATTCGACATTGCCTGCCTCGCGCGCCGTGCCGGGGAGGTCCGGCAGGCGCTGGGACAACTGGAAGTTCGCCTGGGCGCCCCAGACGCCGAGCAGGCGGGCGAGCTGCTCGCGGGCGGCGGTGGCGGCGTGGCGCGCGCGCGCCAGCTGGGCGCCGGCCTCGGCCGAAAATGCCTGTTCGCGCGCCTTGTCGAGCGCGCTGAGGTTGCCGACCGCTGCCATGCGCCCGGCCAGCTCGGCGCTGGCCTGGGCTGCGTCATGCACCTGTTCGGCGTACTCGGCCGACTGGGCGGCGGCCACCGCCCTGAAATACGCCTTGCGGGTGTCGGCGGCGAGGCGCACCGCTTCCGCCGCCGCCGCGAGCTGGGCGCTTTCGAAGCGGCGCGATTCGATATCGCGGCGGATCGGGATCGTCAGCAGGCCGACCAGGTCGAACATGACGCTGCGCTCGATCTCGGTTTCGCCGCCGCCGGACATGCGGCTGAAGCTGAAGCCGGGGTTGCGCATGCGCCCGGCCTGGACCAGGTCGGCCTCGGCCACGCCGACGTCGGCCAGCGAGGCGCGCAGGCCGCGATTGTTGAGCAGGGCAACGCGCACGGCGCCGTCGGGCGTCAGCGGCGCCTGCAGCAGCCGGCCAAGCTCGGCCTGAGCGGCATGCGCGGCTTGCGTGTCTTCGCCGCCGGCTGCCGGCGCCAGGCGCAGGTCCTGGCCGGTGCGCTCGGCCGTCAGCGTCGAGACCGGGCCGAGGCCGCCGTCGCCCGACAGGCTGGCGCAAGCGCTCAGCGCCAGCGCGAGCGCGGCCGCCGCGGTCGCGCGCAGCGGACGGATATAGGCTTGTTTCGTCATCTTCACCCTCCGCTCAATGGTGTTTGCCGTGCGCGGCGGGCGCTGCCGGCGCCGGGGCGGCGCTCTGCGCCGGCGCGACCGGCTGGCCGTGCTCGTGGCCGGCGCCATGGCCGGCATGCCCGGGCCCGGCTGCGACGGTGTCGTTGGCCTGGCGCCACAGCTTGTCCGGCGTGGGCGCGTCCTCGGCGGGCGGGTGCGCGGCACCTGCGAAAACGGATCGGTAGGCGAGCGGCGGCACGGCGGCCTGCGGATCGGCCGGGTCGGGCACACCGGGCGCAGCGGGCACAGCGGGCGCGTGCGATGCGTGCTGGGCCAGCGCGATGCAGGGCGCCGCCAGCAGGGCGCCGACAAGGGCGCCCGAAAAAATCGGTTTCATGGTCTTTCCTCTGGATCGGGAACAGGGCGCGCGATGCGCCAACGCTCAGGAGGCAGGAGCAACAGGCCCGAATGGCCGCTGCCCGCTCCTGTGTCGATCAGGAAAGATGCCGGGGAGGTCGTTGCGGGCCGTCCGGGATGAAGCCGGCCAGCACGGCGGAAGGCGTCACGAGGACGGCAGTCGAGCCGCCGAAGGAGGGTAGCGACTGCAAGGCCGAAGGCGGCGCGACCGCCCCGGCACAGAAGGAGGAGCAGGCGCTGCAGGAAGAATGGGGCTGCTTGGCGGACTGCGCTTGCGCGCCGCCGTCGTCCGGGGCTGCCTGGTCGAGGCTGCTTGCTGCATCGGCACCGTGATGGGCATGGGCATCCGCGGCGGGCGCATGATGCGCCGCCTGGCCGGCCGCATGGTGCGGGACTTGCTGGCCCACCAGCGCACAAGACATGCCGATGCTTGCCGCGACCGCATGCAGCGGAAGCAGGGCCATCAACAGCCAGATCAGGAATGTCTTGACGGTGCGGGTCATAAGTGGGCGGAGTATAGCACGACAAAATGAACAGAAAAACGTCTGGGCCCTGACGAAGGTCACGAACTTATGCAGGGTGGATACGGTCAGGTCCGGGCCTTTGCCTGGCCTGTACGGCCGCCGCTTGACCTTGCCATCGTCGTAAGGTTTACACTCGATGCATACGCTGCCCGCGCCGGCCAGGCGCAGGGCGCTCACCCGACATCGCCGGAGCCGCCATGAATCACGAATCGCATGAGCACACCCGCCACGGGCACGCCGCGCCGCACGCAGCAGGGAGCGCCGTGGCCGACAAACCCTTCACCGATCCGGTCTGCAAGATGAAGGTGGCCGACCGCCCCGGGCACCGGATCGAGCACGCGGGCACGGTGCACCATTTCTGCAGCACGCCCTGCATGGACACGTTCCGCGCCGACCCGGCTGCCTACCTCAAAGCGCCGGGGCAGGCGGCGCAGCCCGGCTCCCCGCCGGCGGGCACGGTCTACACCTGCCCGATGCACCCCGAGATCCGCCAGGACGGGCCGGGCAGCTGCCCGATCTGCGGCATGGCGCTCGAACCGCTGATGCCGTCCCTGGAAGAAGACGACAACCCGGAGCTGGCCGACTTCCGGCGCCGCTTCTGGCGGACCTTGCCGCTGAGCCTGGCGGTGGCCGTGCTGGCAATGGCCGGGCACCGCCTGTTCGGGGACGCACTTGCGTCGCAGAGCTGGATCGAGTTGGCGCTCAGCACGCCGGTGGTGCTGTGGGCGGGATGGCCCTTCCTGGTGCGCGGCGCGCAGTCGGTGCGCAAGCGCAGCCCGAACATGTGGACCCTGATCAGCATCGGCGTGCTCGCCGCCTTCGGCTACAGCGTGGTGGCCACCGTCGCGCCCGGCCTGTTCCCGGCGGCCTTCGACATGCACGGCCGCACCGGCGTCTATTTCGAAGCAGCTGCCGTCATCGTGTCCCTGACCCTGCTGGGCCAGATCCTCGAACTGCGCGCGCGCTCGCAGACCTCGGCGGCCATCAAGTCGCTGCTCGGCCTGGCGCCGAAGACGGCGCGCCGCATCCGCCTTGATGGCAGCGAGGAAGACGTGGAACTGTCGCACGTGCACGTCGGCGACCGGTTGCGGGTACGGCCCGGCGAGAAGGTGCCGGTCGACGGCGTCGTGCTCGAAGGAGAAAGCGCGGTCGACGAGAGCATGCTCACCGGCGAACCGCTGCCGGTCACCAAGCGCGCCGACGACAAGGTCATCGGCGCCACCATGAATACCAGCGGCAGCCTGGTGATCCGCTCCGAGCGGGTCGGCTCGCAAACCATGTTGTCGCAGATCGTGCAGATGGTCGCCAACGCCCAGCGCTCGCGGGCGCCGATGCAGCGCCTGGCGGACGTGGTGGCCGCTTACTTTGTCACGGCCGTGGTGCTGGTCGCCCTGGTCACGCTGTTCGCCTGGGGCCTGTTCGGGCCGGAGCCGAGCTGGGTGTACGGCTTCGTGAACGCCGTCGCGGTCCTGATCATCGCCTGTCCCTGCGCGCTCGGCCTGGCCACCCCGATGTCGATCATGGCCGCCACCGGCCGCGCCGCCACCCAGGGCGTGCTGTTCCGCGACGCGGCGGCAATCGAGGCCATGCGCAAGGTCGATACCCTGATCGTCGACAAGACCGGCACCCTCACCGAAGGCAAGCCGGCCTTCGACCGGGCCGTCGCCGCCCCGGGTTTCGACGCCGACGACGTCCTGCGCGTCGCCGCCAGCATCGACCAGGGCAGCGAGCACCCGCTGGCGCACGCGATCGTGGCGCAGGCGCGCAAGCGCGGGCTGCGGCTTGAGAAGCCGGACAGCTTCGAGTCCTCGAGCGGGATCGGCGTGCGCGGCCTGGTGCAGGGCCAGCGCATCGCCCTCGGCAATACGGCACTGATGGAGAGCGAAGGGATAGCCTGGACGCTGCTGCGCGCCGAGGCCGAGGCCCTGCGCGAGGCGGGCGCCAGCGTCATGTACCTGGCGGCGGAAAATCGCCTGATGGGCCTGGTCGCGGTGTCCGACCCAATCAAGGAGACGACACTCGAGGCCCTCGCCACGCTGCGCGAGGCCGGCATCCGGGTCGTGATGGCGACCGGCGACGGCGTCACCACGGCGCGGGCGGTGGCCGCGCGGCTCGGGATCGACGAAGTCCACGGCGAAGTCAAGCCGCAGGACAAACTGGCCCTGGTCGAGCGCCTCCAGCGCGAAGGGCGCATCGTCGCCATGGCCGGCGACGGCATCAACGATGCGCCGGCGCTGGCCAAGGCCGACGTCGGCATCGCGATGGGCACCGGCACCGACGTCGCCATCAACTCGGCGCACCTGACCCTGGTCAAGGGCGACCTGCGCGCGATTGCCCGCTCGCGCGCGCTGTCGCTGCAGACGGTACGCAACATGCGCCAGAACCTCGGGTTCGCATTCATCTATAACGCGATGGGCATCCCGCTGGCGGCGGGCCTGCTGTACCCGGTCACCGGGCAGTTGCTGTCGCCCATGATCGCGGCGCTCGCAATGAGCCTCAGTTCGGTATCGGTGATCGCCAACGCGCTGCGGCTGCGCGGCGCGGGCGCGCCCTCATCCCACTCCGGGCACTAGCGCCTTTTCCCAGTAGCCGGGCTGGCGGTAGATGTCCTTCAGGTAGTCGATGAAATGCCGGACCTTGGCCGGCAGATAGCGTTGCTGGGGATAGACCGCCTGGATCGGATAGTCGTTGACGGCGAATTCGTCGAGCACCGTCACCAGTTCCCCCCGCTTGAGTTCGGCCTGGATTTCCCAGGTCGAACGCCAGCCGATGCCCAGCCCCTGCTTGACCCAGGCGAACAGGAGTTCGCCGTCGTTGCAGGCGAGGTCGCCGTCGACCCGCACCGCGATCAGTTTCCCCTCCTGCTGGAAGGTCCAGCCGCGCTGTTGCCCGCCCTGCAGATTGAAGGCCAGGCAGTTGTGGCGCACCAGGTCCTCGGGGACGCGGGGCAGGCCATAGCGCTCGAAATACTCGGGCGTGCCGCATACCACCCTGCGGTTGGGGAAGAGCGGGACCGCCACGTAGTTCGGATCGAGGACGGCGCCGATGCGGATCGACATGTCGTAGCCCTCGCGCACCAGGTCGACCACGCTGTCGGTGAAGTTGAACGACATCTTGAGTTCCGGGTGGATCGCCTTGAAGCGGGGCGCGTGCGGCGCCACGTGCGAGCGCCCGAACGCCGCCGGCGCCGACACCACCAGGTGGCCGCGCACCATGTTGCGCCCGGCGCTGATGCCGTTTTCGGTGATGTCGAAGTCGCGCAGCAGCTGGCGGCAGGACTCGATGAACTGTTCCCCCAGCGCCGTCAGCTGCAACCCGCGCGTCGAGCGGTGCATCAGGCGCACCCCGAGGCGGCGTTCGAGCGCATCGAGGCGCCGTCCCATCACCACCGGGGTCACCCCCTCGACCACGGCGGCGGCGGCAAAGCTGCCTTTCTCGGCGATCAGGACAAAGCTGCGGATCTGCGTATGTCGGTCCATTCCGTCTCCAGTCGATACTTAAAGTATCTGCAGAGCCAATAGTAGCAGCAATTCAACATTGCCGGACAACTCGGTATGCTCGGTTCATCAATCCGATCCATCCGACATCCACGGAGGCAATTATGGCCCGTATGAGGGCAATCGACGCGGCAGCAGCAGTCTTGCGCAAAGAAGGCGTCAGCAAGGTTTTTGGTGTACCAGGTGCGGCAATCAACCCGTTTTACTCGGCAATGAAGAAGAACGGGGGCTTCGAGCACGTACTGGCGCGACATGTCGAAGGCGCATCGCACATGGCCGAGGGCTATACCCGGGCGGAGGCCGGCAACATCGGCGTCTGCATCGGCACCTCCGGCCCGGCCGGAACCGACATGATCACGGGGCTGTACTCGGCCTGGGCCGATTCGATACCTATCCTATGCATTACCGGGCAGGCGCCCCGGGCACGCCTCTACAAGGAAGACTTCCAGGCGGTCGACATCGAATCGATCGCCAAGCCGGTTACCAAGTGGGCGGTCACGGTGCGCGAGCCGGCCCTGGTGCCGCGCGTCGTCCAGCAAGCCTTCCACATCATGCGCTCCGGCCGGCCCGGCCCGGTGCTGATCGACCTGCCGTTCGACGTGCAGATGGCGGAAATCGAATTCGACATCGAGACCTACGAAAGGCTGCCGGCCTACAAGCCGTCCGCGACCCGTGCCCAGGCCGAAAAAGCCCTCGACATGTTGAATAGCGCCGAGCGGCCCCTGATCGTGTGCGGCGGCGGCGTGATCAATGCCGACGCGGCGGCGCTGCTGCAGGAGTTCGCCGAACTGGTCGGCGTGCCGGTGGTGCCGACCCTGATGGGCTGGGGCGCGATTGCCGACGACCATCCGCTGATGGCCGGCATGGTCGGGCTGCAGACCTCTCACCGCTATGGCAACGCCACCATGCTCGCTTCCGATTTCGTGATCGGCATCGGCAACCGCTGGGCCAACCGCCATACCGGCTCGGTCGAGGTCTACACCAAGGGGCGCAAGTTCGTCCACATCGACATCGAACCGACCCAGATCGGACGCGTGTTCGGACCGGACTACGGCATCGTGTCGGACGCCGGCGCGGCGCTCGAGCAGCTGATCGAGGTGGCGCGCGGGATGGACCTGATCGGCGCCTTGCCGGACCGCAGCAGCTGGGTGGCCGAGTGCCAGGCGCGCAAGCGCAGCATGCTGCGCAAGACCCATTTCGACGAGTCGCCGATCAAGCCGCAGCGCGTCTACGAGGAAATGAACCGCGCCTTCGGCCCCGACACCTGCTATGTCAGCACGATCGGCCTGTCGCAGATCGCCGCCGCCCAGTTCCTGCACGTCTACAAGCCGCGCCACTGGATCAACTGCGGCCAGGCCGGCCCGCTGGGCTGGACCATCCCCGCCGCGCTGGGCGTGTGCGCCGCCGATCCGCAGCGCGAAGTGGTCGCCATCTCCGGCGACTACGACTTCCAGTTCATGATCGAGGAACTGGCGGTGGGTGCGCAATTCAAGATGCCTTACCTGCACGTGGTCGTGAACAATGCCTACCTGGGCCTGATTCGCCAGGCGCAGCGCGGCTTCGACATGGATTATTGCGTCCAGCTGGCGTTCGAGAACATCAATGCGCCGGCGCTGGAAAACTATGGCGTCGACCACGTCGCCGTGGCCGAGGGACTCGGCTGCAAGGCGATCCGGGTGCGCCATGTGGACGACATCCAGCCCGCTTTTGCCCAGGCACGCAGCTGGATGAAAGAGCACCGGGTGCCGGTCATCGTCGAGATCATCCTCGAGCGCGTCACCAACATTTCGATGGGTACCGAGATCGATGCGGTCAACGAGTTCGAGGCGCTGGCCGAGCACCCGGGCGACGCGCCGACCGCCGTCACCGCCCCGATCGCCACCTGACAGGAGAACGCAATGCCAAGATTCGCAGCCAACCTCAGCATGCTGTTTACCGAGCTGCCCTTCCTCGACCGTTTCGAGGCTGCCTCGAAAGCGGGTTTCAAGGGCGTCGAATACCTGTTTCCTTATGCGTTCGAGGCGCGCGAGCTGGCCGAGCGGCTGGACCGCTTCGGGCTGACGCAGGTGCTGCACAACCTGCCGGCCGGCGACTGGGAGAAGGGCGAGCGCGGCATCGCCTGCCATCCCGACCGCGTGGCCGAGTTCCGCGACGGCGTCGGGCGCGCGATCGAGTACGCCCGCATGCTCGGCTGCATGCAGCTCAATTGCCTGGCCGGGATCGCGCCGGCCGGGGTCAGCGACGAACTGCTGCGCGAGACCCTGGTCGACAACCTGCGCTACGCTGCCAGGAAGCTCAAGGAAGCCGACATCCGCCTGCTGGTCGAGCCGGTCAACACCTACGACATTCCGGGCTTCTATGTGAACCGCACTGCGCAGGCCATCGGTATCATCGAGGAGGTCGGATCGAACAACCTGTTCCTCCAGTACGACATCTACCATGCCCAGCGCATGGAAGGGGAGATCGGCAACACGATCGCGAAGCAGCTGGCACGGATCGGCCACATCCAGCTGGCCGATAATCCGGGGCGCAACGAGCCGGGCACGGGCGAGCTGAACTACCCGTGGCTGTTCCGCCACATCGACGGGCTCGGTTACGATGGCTGGATCGGCTGCGAATACAAGCCGGCCGCCACTACCGCCGGCGGACTGGGCTGGATCGAAGCGCTGACCCGCTGAACCGGGCAACAACGATAAAACAGAAGGAGAAGACTATGGCAAAGATTGGTTTCATTGGCCTGGGCATCATGGGTGCCCCGATGGCGGGACATCTCATCAACAACGGACATAGCCTGTTCACCCACACCCAGGGCCCGACGCCGTCCGCCCTGGTCGAGGCCGGCGCGACGGTCTGCGCCAGCAGCGCCGAAGTCGCGGCCCAGGCGGATGTGATCATCATCATGGTGCCCGATACGCCGCAGGTCGAGGAAGTCCTGTTCGCGGAGAACGGCGTCGCCGCCGGACTGGCCGCCGGCAGCGGCAAGATCGTGGTCGACATGAGCTCGATCTCGCCGGTCGCCACCAAGGAATTCGCACGCCGTATCCAGGAGCTCGGCTGCGACTACCTCGACGCGCCGGTGTCGGGCGGCGAAGTCGGCGCCAAGGCGGCCAGCCTGACCATCATGGTCGGCGGCAGCGAAGCGGCCTTCGGCCGGGTCAAGCCTCTGTTCGACCTGATGGGCAAGAACGTGACCCTGGTGGGCGGCAACGGCGACGGCCAGGTGACCAAGGTCGCCAACCAGATCATCGTCGCGCTGACCATCGAGGCGGTGGGCGAGGCGCTGCTGCTGGCGTCCAAGGCCGGCGCCGATCCGGCGCGGGTGCGCACGGCCCTGATGGGCGGTTTTGCCTCCTCGCGCATCCTGGAAGTGCATGGCGAGCGCATGATCAAGCGCAGCTTCGACCCGGGCTTCCGGATCGACCTGCACCGCAAGGACCTGAACCTGGCCTTGACGACCGCGCGCCAGCTGGGCGTGCCGCTGCCGAACACGGCCACCGCCCAGGAGCTGTTCAATACCTGCGCCGCCCACGAAGGCGGCAACTGGGACCACTCGGCCATGGTGCGCGCGCTCGAGATCATGGCCAACTTCGAGATCGGCCAGGACGCCTGATGGACACCCGGCCCCGCGAACTTCTCGGGCGCATGTTCGCCGCGGCCGTCGAGGCGGCCCAGCCGGCGCACTGCATCGCTCCCTGGCTGCCGGAGCCGCCCAAGGGCCGCACCATCGTGATCGGCGCCGGCAAGGCCTCGGCCGCGATGGCGCAGGCACTCGAGCGCCACTGGCCGGCGCCGCTCGAAGGCATGGTCGTCACGCGCTACGGCTATGCGGTGCCCTGCGAACGGATCCGGATCGTCGAAGCGGCGCACCCGGTGCCCGACGCCGCCGGCCTGGACGCGGCGCGCCAGGTGCTCGACCTGGTGCAGGGCCTGGGCGAGGACGATCTCGTCATCTGCCTGGTCTCCGGCGGCGGCTCTTCGCTCCTGCCACTGCCGGGCGAGGGCGTGACGCTGGAGGACAAGCAGGCGATCAACCGCGCGCTGCTGGCGTCGGGCGCGAGCATCACCGAGATGAACTGCGTGCGGCGCCACCTGTCGGCGATCAAGGGCGGCCGGCTGGCCGCCGCCTGCCACCCGGCGCGCGTGCTCAACCTCTTGATTTCCGACGTCCCCGGCGACAATCCGATGGACATCGCCTCCGGTCCCACGGTGGCCGACCCGACCACCTGCGCCGACGCGCTCGAGATCGTCCAGCGCTACGGCATCGCCTTGCCGCCGGCGGCCAGGCAACTGCTCGAGAGCGGCCGCGGCGAGACCGTCAAGCCTGGCGATCCGCGCATCGCCAGGGTCGTCACCCAGCTGGTCGCGTCGCCCCAGATGGCGCTGGAAGCCGCGGCCCAGGTCGCGCGCGAGGCGGGCTTCACGCCGCTGATCCTCGGCGACAGCATCGAAGGCGAGGCACGCGACGTGGCCAAGGTCATGGCCGGCATCGCGCTCCAGGTGCGGCGCCACGGCCAGCCGGCCGCTGCCCCCTGCGTGCTGCTGTCCGGCGGCGAGACCACGGTCACGCTGCGCGGCGGCGGGCGCGGCGGACGCAACGTCGAGTTCCTGCTGGCGCTGGCGCTGGCCATGGGCGACGCGCCCGGCATCCATGCGCTGGCCGCCGACACCGACGGGGTCGACGGCGCGGAAGAGGTGGCCGGGGCCTTCCTCACGCCCGACACCCTGGCGCGCGCCTGGGCGCTCGGCATGCCGCCGCGGCGCAGCCTGGACGACAACGATGCCCATACCTTCTTCGGCGCCCTGGGCGACGCCCTGGTGACCGGGCCGACGCTGACCAACGTAAACGACTTCCGGGCGATCCTGATCACATGATCGGGTGAGCGCCTCGTCACGCTTTTCCTCCCCAGGTGCGGCGCAGCGCCGTCGCACCTGTTTTTTTTCACGTCAATAACAGGACATCCGATGCTACGCCAACGCCGTTCCCGCATCATCGCCACGCTGGGCCCGTCCAGCTCCACCTACGAGCGCATCCGCGCGCTGGCCGACGCCGGCGCCGATGTGTTCCGCCTCAATTTCAGCCACGGCACCCAGGCCGACCACGCCGCCCGGCTGCAGACGATCCGCGAGGTCGAGCGCGACGTCGCGCGCCCGATCGGCGTGCTGCTCGACCTGCAGGGCCCCAAGCTGCGGGTCGGGCGCATCCAGGGCGGCAAGACCTCGCTCGAGGCCGGTTCCGCGTTTCGCCTCGACCTGGACGAGACCGCAGGCAGCGCCGAGCGTGCGCAGCTGCCGCATCCGGAAATCTTCGCGGCGCTGCGCCCGGGCGCCGAACTGCTGCTCGACGACGGCAAGCTGCGCCTGCGAGTCGACAGCTGCGGTCCGGACTATGCGCATACCACGGTGCTCGTGGGCGGCACGCTGTCCGACCGCAAGGGCGTGAACGTCCCCGACGTGGTGCTGCCGATCTCGCCGCTGACGGCCAAGGACCGCGCCGACCTGGCCTTCGGCCTCGAGCTGGGCGTCGACTGGGTGGCCCTGTCCTTCGTGCAGCGTCCGGAGGACATCACCGAGGCGCGTGAGCTGGTGGGCGATCGCGCGTGGATCATGGCCAAGCTGGAAAAGCCGGCCGCGATCGACCAGCTGGAGGCGATCGTCGACCTGGTCGACGGGGTGATGGTGGCGCGCGGCGACCTCGGGGTCGAACTGCCGCCCCAGCAGGTGCCGGTGCTGCAGCACCGCATCGTGCGCGCCTCGCGTGCGGCCGGGAAACCGGTCGTGGTGGCAACCCATATGCTCGAATCGATGATCGCGGCGCCGGTGCCGACCCGCGCCGAAGTGTCGGACGTCGCCAACGCGATCTACGAGGGCGCCGACGCGGTCATGCTGTCGGGCGAATCGGCCTCCGGCCAGTATCCGGTCGAAGCCGTGGCCGTGATGGACAGCGTGATCGCCGCAGTCGAAGCGGACCCCGGCTGGCGCGCCGCCCTGGATGCCAGCCACACGCCGGCCGAGGCGACGGTGGCGGACGCGATCTGCTCCTCGCTGCGCCAGGTGGCCAAGCTGCTGGCGCCGGCCGCCACCGTGACCTATACCTTCAGCGGGGCGACCTCCCTGCGCGCCAGCCGCGAGCGCCCGGCCACGCCGATCCTGGCCCTGACGCCGAACCTGCCCGTCGCGCGGCGCCTGACGATGGCCTGGGGCGTCCATCCGATGGCCTTCGAGGAAGCGCGCACGCTGGCCGGCATGGTCGGCGACGGCGCCGCCGCGGCCATGCGCCACGGCCTGGCGCGCGAGGAAGACAACGTGGTGGTGGTGGCGGGCTTCCCCTCGGGTCAGGTGGGCGCGACCAACCTGCTGCACGTGATCCGGGTGCGTGATGCGCTGGCCCAGCGGGGGCAGTAAAAGTTAAAGAGCAAAGTAAAACGGGCGCCGGAAGGCGCCCGTTTTTTGTCCGTACGAGCCCCGCCCCCCTTAGCCGAGCAGGTCGAACAGGGTGCGCGCGATCACCTTGGTGGCGCGGCGCAGGTCGTCGAGGTCGATGTGCTCGTCGGCGCGCTTGGCGTTGCTCTCCGAAACGGTGCGCGGGCCGCAGCCGTACAGCACGGCCGGAATCCCGTGCTCGCCGAACAGGCGCGCATCGGTGTAGAGCGGGGTGCCGGCGGCCCCGATCGGCTCGCCGAACACGTCCGTGGCGTGGCGCGACAGCGCGTCGACCAGCGGCTGGTTGCCCGGCAGGGGCTGGAGCGCCTTGGCCAGCAGCAGGCGCCGGATGTCGACCGTGATGCCCGCGCAATCGGCCACCGCTTCGCGGATCAGCGCCAGCAGCGCCGCCTCGACCTCGGCCGGGTTCTCCTCGGGAATCATGCGCCGGTCGAGTTTCAGCACGACCTTGCCCGGTACCACGTTGGTATTCGTGCCGCCCTGGATCAGTCCCACGTTCAGGTAGGGGTGGTTGATGCCCTTGACCTGGCTGCGCACCTGCTTGTACAGGGTGTTCTGGTGGTACAGTGCGGTGAGGATCTTGTTCGCGGCCTGGAGCGCGTCGACGCCGGTCTCCGGCACTGCCGCATGTCCCATCTTGCCGTTCACGGTGACTTCCATCTGCAGGCAGCCGTTGTGGGCGGTGACGACCTGGTAGCTGAAGCCGGCCGCGATGAGCAAGTCGGGCTTGACCAGGCCCTGCTCCAGGAGCCAGCCGGGGCCGAGTTCGCCGCCGAACTCTTCGTCGTAGGTGAAATACAGCTCGACGCCGCCCTTGGCCGGGGCGCCCAGTGCTTCCAGCGCGCGCGTGGCAAAGGTAAACGTCGCGAAATCGCATTTGCTGACCGCGGCCGCGCGGCCGTACAGCTTGCCGTCGACGATCTCGCCGCCATACGGCGGGTGGCTCCAGCCTTCGCCCGGCGGCACCACGTCGCCGTGGGCGTTCATGGCGACGGTGGGACCGGCGCCGTAGCGGCGCCGCACCACCAGGTTCGTGATGCTCTGCAGTCCCGCCTCCTGCACCACCGGCGCCGGCACCGCATGCTGCTCGGCCTCGAAGCCGAATTCCTTCAGCAGTTCGGCCGTGCGCTCGGCGTGGGGCGCGTTGTTGCCCGGCGGCGTATCGGTGGGGACGCGCACCAGCTCCTGGAGGAAGCGCACCTCTTCATCGAAATGGGCGTCGATCCAGGCGTCGAGGGAATCGTAGGCGTTGTTGGAGCTTGTGGTCATGGCAGGTCCGTGGCGAGTTGGTCAAGAAGGATCTGGAAGGCGCGCACGCACAGCTCGGCGTCGTCGTTGGTAATGGCTTCCAGCGGGTTGTGGCTGATGCCGTCGTTCTGGCCACGCAGGAACAGCATCGCCTGCGGCATCACCTGGTGCAGCTTCATGGCGTCGTGTCCGGCGCCGCTGGGCAGCCGGAACACCGGCAGCCCGAGCGCCTCGACGGCGCTTTCCCAGCGCCGGCGCCAGGCCGGATCGCAGGGCGCCGCCGCGGCGCGCATGGTTTCCTCGATCGTGCAACTCAGGCCGCGCCGCGCGCAGATCGCCAGCAGTTCCTGCCGGATGTCGGCGGCGCAGGCGTCGCGGACAAGGTCGGTGGTGGCGCGCACGTCGAGGCTGAAGCGGCAGCGGCCCGGCACCACGTTGATCGAGCCGGCCGGCACCTCCAGCATGCCGACGGTTGCCACCAGGTCGGGCACGGCGGCGCCGCGCTGCTCCACATACAGCACCAGTTCGGCGGCCGCGGCCGCGGCATCGCGCCGCATGTGCATCGGCGTGGTGCCGGCGTGGCAGGCCATGCCTTCGATCTCGCCCAGGAAGCGCACGCTGCCGTTGATCGAGGTGACCACGCCCAGCGGCAGGTCGGCATGGTTCAGGACCGGGCCCTGTTCGATATGGGTTTCCACGAAACCGAGGTAGCGCGCGGGGTCGCGCTGCAGGGCGGCGATGTCGTCCACGCGCAGGCCCGCCTGCTCGATGGCCGCGCGCATCGTGATGCCGTCCGCGTCCTGCTGCTCGAGCCAGCGTTGGTCGAAGTCGCCGGTGAGGGCGCCGGAACCGAGGAAGACCGCCTTGTAGCGCTGGCCTTCCTCCTCGGAAAAGCCGACGACTTCGATGCCGAAGGGCAGGCGCCGCTTCTCTCGGCGCAGTTCGCGCACGCAGGCCATCGGCACCAGGATGCCGGCACGGCCATCGTATTTGCCGCCGTTGCGCACGGTGTCGTAGTGGGAGCCGGTCAGCAGGCGCTTCGCATCCGGGTCGGTGCCGTGGTAGACGCCGACCACGTTGCCGACCGCATCGATGCGGGCCTCGTCGAAGCCGCAGTCGTCCAGCATCGAGCGCACCAGCTGCGCCGCGCAGGCGCGGTGGGCCGCGGTCAGGTAGGTCACGCACAGTTCTCCGCGCTCGGCATATCCGGGATCGCTGTGCACGGCCAGGCGCTCGGCCCAGTCCAGCACCAGGTTGCCGAGCACCGGCTCGTGGCCGAACTTGTCGTTCAGGCGGATCTCGGCGATGCGGTGGATGTTGCGCAGGGCTTCGGCGCATTCGACGTCGAGCGGGTTGGCCAGGCGCCGCGCGAAGGTGGCGATGATCTCGCGCTTGCTCAGTCCGGTTCCGCGCGGGCCGCGCACGGCCAGGATGAAGGGAAAGCCAAACTTGGCGTTGTACTCGCCGTTCAGGCGCTGGATGGTCGCGAATTCGTCGGGCGTGCAGTCGGTCAGGCCGGCCTTGTTCTGCTCGTTGGTGGATTCGGCGGTAAGCGACTTCGAGACCATGGCCTTGCCGGCCAGCTCGGGGTGGGCGCGAATCAGGCCGAGCTTGGCTTCGTGCGGCGCGGCGCGCAGCACCTCGACCAGCGCATGCTTGAGCTGGGCCAGGCTGGCGAAGGGCCGGCGCTGCCAGGCGGCGGCGGCGATCCAGGGCGAGTGTTCGTAGACGCCGTCGAGCAGCGCGGTGAATGCCGCTTCGTCGGCGGCGTTGAGTCGGTCCAGGGTCAGCATGGTCACTCCCAGAGGAAAGCGCTGTGTGGGTCGAAAGGATGGACGCGCTTCCAGTGGCGCGCGATGTCGATGCGGCGCGTCACCCAGACCCGGTCGTGGCGCTCGATGTGGTCGAGGAAGCGCTGCAGGGCGCGGAAGCGCCCGGGGCGGCCAAGCAGGCGGCAATGCAGGCCGATGCTCATCATGGCCGGGCGCTCGGCGCCTTCCTCGTAGAGCACGTCGAAGGCGTCGCGCAGGTAGGCCAGGAACGGATCGCCGTGCGAGAATCCCTGGGGCAGGGCGAAACGCATGTCGTTGCAGTCCAGGGTGTAGGGCACGACCAGCTGGGGCACCTCGGTGCCGTCGCTCCTGCGCACGCGCAGCCAGAACGGCAGGTCGTCGCCGTAGTAGTCGCTGTCGTATTCGAAGCCGCCGTAGTCGGCCACCAGGCGCCGCGTATTCGGGCTGTCGCGGCCGGTGTACCAGCCGAGCGGGCGTTCGCCCGTCATCCGTTCGATGGCCTGCATGCCGAGCGCCATGTGCTCGCGCTCGGTCGCCTCGTCCACGTTCTGGTAGCTGATCCAGCGCCAGCCATGGCAGGCGATCTCGTGCCCCAGCTCCTTGAACGCGGCCGCGACGTCGGGGCAGCGCTCGAGCGCCATGCCGACGCCGAACACGGTCAGCGGCATGCCGCGCCGCTCGAATTCGCGCAGCAGGCGCCAGACCCCGACCCGCGAACCGTATTCGTAGATGCTCTCCATGCTCAGGTGGCGGGCCGGGAAGGCGGCCGGATTGAACATCTCGGACAGGAACTGCTCGCTGCCGGCATCGCCGTGCAGCACGCTGTTCTCGCCGCCTTCCTCGTAGTTCAGGACGAACTGCACGGCCACGCGGGCCTTGCCGGGCCACTCGGCCTGGGGCGGCTGGCGGCCGTAGCCCTGCAGGTCGCGCGGATAGGATGGGGTCATGATGCGCCTTTATTCAGGTCTGGGGTTGCAGGAAGGGTGTCAGTGATCGAGGACCTCGGCCAGGTCGATCCGCTGCGGGCCGAGGTCGAGGTTTTGCTGGACGTTCGCCAGGTGCTTCGCGACCAGCCGCACCGCGGCCCGCGCATCGCGCCGCTCGAAGGCGTCGACGATGGCGACGTGCTCGTCGAGCGACTCTTCGGCCGACTGGGTCGACTGGCGCATCAGCGCGATCAGGGACGAGCGCGTCATCAGTTCGCCCAGCATCTGCACCAGCACCTGGTTGCCGAGCATCTCGGCCAGCACCACGTGGAAGTCGCCCAGCAGGCGGGTGCGCCCCGGGACCGCGGCATTCGCGACGGCGGCCCGCTCCAGTTCGAGGTGGGCGCGCAGTTCGCGGACCTGGGCGTCGGTGATCACGGCGCACAGCTGCCGGGTGACCGCCGTCTCGAGGATGCGCCGGACCTCGAACACGTCGCGCGCTTCCTCGGCCGTCGGCGTGGCGACGAAGGCGCCGCGGGCCGGCTCGAGCACCACCAGCCGGTCGCGGCTGAGTTGATTGAAGGCCTGGCGCACCACCGTGCGCGACACCTTGAAGATGTCGCCGATCTTCTGTTCCGACAGCTTGGTGCCGGGGATCAGGCGCCGGTCGGCGATCGCGTTGGTGATCGAATCGACGATGCGCTGGGTGGCGCCGGTGGCGGGCAGGTTGGCAGAACCGGCCGCGCCGGCGGCATCGGCGCCGGCCGCGTCGGCCTCGAAGGCCGCCGGCATGTCGAAGGCGGAAGGGACGATCTTAAGCGGCGGGCGAGGGCGGGACATGGTCTGTAAGGGAATAAATAGTTGACATCGTTCCTTAAGTGTATACACTTTTTACGCAAAAGAAAACAAATAGTGTATGCAATCACCCATCACCAAAGGAGACTTCCATGGGCCACCTCAGCACCCACGTACTCGACCTCATGCACGGCTGCCCGGCTGCCGGGATGCAGGTCACCCTGCAGGCAATCGACGCCGGCGGCGCCCGCACGCTCAAGACGCTCACCTTGAATGCCGACGGCCGCAGCGACGGCGGCCCGCTGCTCGATGCAGGGCAGATGGCGGCCGGGCGCTATCGATTGGTGTTCGCCGTGGCGCGCTACTTCCGCGAGCGCGGCGTCAGCCTGCCGGAACCGGCCTTCATCGACGAGGTGCCGATCGAGTTCGGCATCGCCGACGCCGATGGCCACTATCACGTCCCCCTGCTGGTCAGTCCGTGGACCTACTCGACCTACCGCGGTTCCTAGGCGTTGCACACCACGCTGTGCACAATTTAAAAACTCATATCCAAATATAAAAAAATCGTATACAGTTATTTTGCGTCGCCGCGGAGCGCGTCGGCATGCGGGCCTGGCCCCTTGCCGGTGGTTGCGATGTTCGCCCTTCACAGAGCCCGCTGTGGTGATGGGACAGTACTGCGTCATGGACGCCGTGCTTTCCTTTCGCACGAGGCTTTATGGATTCCTATTTGCTCGAATGGGTCAACCTGCTGCTGCGCTGGACCCACGTCATCACCGCGATTGCCTGGATCGGCGCATCCTTCTACTTCGTCTTCCTCGACAACTCCCTGAGCAAGCCCACCGCGCCCGACCTGGTCGCCAAGGGCGTGGACGGCGAGCTGTGGGCGGTGCACGGGGGCGGCTTCTACCACCCGCAAAAATACCTGGTCGCGCCCAAGGCCATGCCCGAGAACCTGCACTGGTTCTATTGGGAGAGCTATGCGACCTGGCTCTCCGGCTTCGGCCTGTTCACGGTGCTCTACCTGTTCAACGCCGGCACCTTCATGGTCGACAAGTCGGTCCACGACTGGTCCGCCGGGGCAGCGGTGACGGGTGCGCTCGCCTTCCTGGCCGTGTTCTGGCTCGTCTACGACTTCATCTGCCGGACGTTCGGACGCAGGAGCAACGGCGACCTGATCGTCGGCGGGACCGTGTTCGTGTTCGTGGTGGTCGCCTCCTGGCTGGCCTGCCAGCTGTTCGCCGGGCGCGCCGCCTTCCTGCTGGTGGGCGCGATGCTCGCCACCACGATGAGCGCGAACGTCTTCTTCTGCATCATCCCCGGCCAGCGCAAGGTCGTGGCCCAGCTCAAGGCCGGGCAGCCGGTCGACCCGATGCTCGGCTGGCGCGCCAAACAGCGCAGCGTGCACAACACCTATTTCACGCTGCCGGTGCTGCTGGCCATGCTGTCGAACCACTACGGCTGGCTCTATTCGGGCGAACACAACTGGGCAGTGCTGGTGCTGTTGATGCTGATCGGCGCCGCGATCCGCCACAGCTTCGTGGCACGCCACAAGGCGCTGGTGCAGGGCAAGCGGGTGCAGTGGGAGCACGCGGGCGCCGGCGTCTTCGCCCTGCTGGCGATGATCGTCTGGCTGGTGCCGCAACCGGAAGCTTCCGTGCCGGCCATGGCGTCGGCGCCGCCGGCAGTGGAGCAGGGCGCGCTCCACCAGGTGGCGGCACGGTCCGGCGCCGCCCAGTCCAGCTTCTCCCAGGCCAAAAGCGTGATCGACCAGCGCTGCGTGATGTGTCATTCGGCCCAGATGCAGAGCAAGGGCATCGCCTTCGACTCGCCGGCGTCCATCAAGCGCCACGCCCAGGCCGTGTACCAGCAGGCCGTGGTCATGAAACTCATGCCCTTGAATAACGCGACACAGATCACCGCCGCAGAGCGGGACGTGTTGAAGCGTTGGTACGAAGAGGGCGCGCCGGTCGAGTGAGCCCAGGCCGGACGGTGCCGGCGCCGCAGCATGCATTCTTTGGTTTTGGACGTACGCCAATAATAATCAGGAGACAAGCATGAATCATCAGAGCCACCATCCGGTCGACGAAAAGCTACCCCTCGGCCGCTTGACCGCACTCGGTCTGCAACACGTACTGGTCATGTATGCCGGTGCCATCGCCGTACCCTTGATCGTCGGCAGGGCGCTCAAGTTGTCCCCGGAACAGGTCACGATGCTGATCTCGGCCGACCTGTTCTGCTGTGGCCTGGTGACCCTGATCCAGTCGCTCGGCATGTCCTCCTGGTTCGGCATCAAGCTGCCGGTCATGATGGGAGTGACCTTTGCCGCGGTCGGCCCGATGGTGGCGATCGCGAATGCGGTTCCCGGCGTCGACGGCGCCCGCGCGATCTTCGGCGCCGGCATCGGCGCCGGCATCCTGGCCATGCTGCTGGCGCCCATGATGAGCCGGATGCTGCGCTTCTTCCCGCCGGTCGTCACCGGCACCATCATCCTGATCATCGGCGTGAGCCTGATGCGGGTCGGCGTGGGCTGGGCCATGGGCGGTCCGGAATCGGCCGCCCAGAGCGTCGACGTGGCAAGACTGGTGACGATGGTCGACGCTGCCAAGGCCAGCGCGGCCGCGGCCGCATCGAGCATGCCTGCGGGCGCCGTGGCGCCGCCGATGCAGTTGGCCGGCCCGATCCCGATGACGCCGAACGCCTCCTACGGCGCGCTGGATAATATGGCGATCGCCGGTTTCGTGCTGCTGGTCGTGCTGTGCCTGGTGAAATACGTGCGCGGCTTCCTGTCGAACATCTCCGTGCTGGTCGGGATCCTGGCCGGCTGCGCGATCGCCTACGCGGCCGGCAAGATGAATTTCGCCAAGCTGGACAAGGCGGCCTGGTTCGACCTCGTCACGCCCTTCGCTTTCGGCATGCCGACCTTCGACCTGGTGATGATCCTGACCCTGACGGTGGTCATGATCGTCGTCATGATCGAGTCCGCAGGCATGTTCCTGGCCCTGTCCGACATGACGGGCAAGAAAATCGACCAGGCGCAACTGGCGGCGGGGCTGCGCACGGACGGCCTGGGCACCCTGCTGGGCGGCATCTTCAATACCTTCCCGCATACGAGCTTTTCGCAAAACGTCGGGCTGGTCGCCGTCACCGGCGTGAAAAGCCGCTGGGTCTGCGTCGCGGGCGGCATCATCATGATCGTACTCGGCATGCTGCCCAAGATGGCCGCCATGGTCGAAGCGATCCCGCAGTTCGTGCTGGGCGGCGCCGGCCTGGTGATGTTCGGCATGGTGGCGGCCGCCGGTATCCGCATCCTGACCCGGGTCGACTTCGCCGGCAACCGCTTCAACCTCTACATTGTCGCCCTGTCGATCGGCTTCGGCCTGATTCCACTGGTGGCGCCGCGCTGGGCCCAGCAGATGTCGCACAGCCTGCATCCGCTGCTCGAGTCCGGCATCCTGCTGACCGCCTTGTCGGCAGTGGGCCTGAACCTGTTCTTCAACGGCAGCCGCGGTACCGCCTGCGAAAGCCATAGCGAGCACTGCGCCGCCGAGCATCCGGTTGGCCAGGGGAGTCCGGCATGAGGCGCGCCGCCCTGGGCCTGGCCCTGATGGTCGCCGCCGCGGCGAGCCAGGCGGCCGACTGGAGCAATACCTCGGTTGCGTACCGCACCGGCAGCCGCTTCGCCGAACCCTTCAATAGCAAGGACATTCGCAAGCACATCCTGCAGCTGAACCATGCCAGCGGCTACGCTTACGGCAGCAATTTCTTCAATCTCGACCTGCTGCAGTCGGACAAGAACGACCCGTCGGCCAAGGGGGCGACCTCGGGCGCCCTGGAGGCCTACCTGGTCTACCGGCACACGGTCGAATGGGGCAAGGCGACGGGGAGGGCGCTGCGCATCGGCCCGCTGCGCGACGCCGCCTTTACGGCGGGCTTCGACCTGAACACCAGGAGCGACGCCGGCTACAACTCGAAAAAGCGCATGCTGGTGGCCGGGCCGACCTTCCTGTTCGAGGTCCCGGGCATGCTCAACGTCGGCCTCTACGGCCTGTGGGAGAGCAACGCCCCCTACAGCGGCTTCACCCAGGTCAGCACGCCGCGCTACCGCTACGACACCCACCCGATGCTGGGCGCGGCCTGGGCCATCCCGCTCGGCACGACCGGGTTGTCCTTCGAGGGCTATGCCAACTTCATCGGAGCGAAAGGCAAGAACGAGTTCGGGCGCGCCACCAAGCCGGAGACGAACATCGACGTGCAGCTGATGGCCGACCTCAGCCCGCTGGTCGACGCCAGGCCGAAGCGCTTCAGGGCAGGAGTGGCCTACCAGTACTGGCGCAACAAGTTCGGCAACGACAGCGGCACGATTCCCGGCGCGACGGCCAGGACGCCGATGCTCAAGGCGCAGTATCAGTTCTAGGCCGCCGCTCCCCGGCGGGCGCCACCGATCCGGTGCATGGCCGGGCACGGCTGGACGTAGCGCGCGTGAGAATGTATGCAATATGGAACAAATGTAACGAATTGTGTGCAAAACCGTTTGTTGCCGTGCTACATTGATCACATGCGTAAGCCGTTGCGATTATTCTTCATGTGCCTGCTGATCGCCTCCCTGCCCATGCGAAGCATGGCTGGGGTGGTGACGGCGGAGTGCGACATGGATCATCCGGTTGCCCCCGCCAGCGTCGACCACGGCGCCATGTCCGGGCATGCGATGGCCGAGCCCGGCACGCATGATGCGGGGCACGAAGCCGCCGGCGAACATGCAGCCCCAGCCGCGCAGGCGGAACTTGCCTGCGACGAGTGCGGCGCTGGGGGCGGCGTTCCTGGGGCACCCGCTTGCGGCACCTGTGCTGAATGTTGCGTCGGCGCTTGCGCGCCTCCACCACCCATGGCCGTCACTGCGGTCGAAGAAGTCATCAGCAGCCTGCAGCACTTCTCACTCTCTTCCTTTACCGGGCACATACCCGCCCGCATCGAGCGTCCGCCCTCGCTGACCTGAGCGTGCGCGTCCGAGCCGACGCGTTCCGCAGGTTTTCATCATGGATTCGCGGCTTGTCTTTCCGGTGCATTCGCTCGGCCGGATGAGGAGCATCGCTGCGTCCGGTTTTCCTGTCAAATCGTTGGTCCCTTCCTACCGCTCCCGCAAGCGGAACGACGCTTTGGCATCGGCGGCAATCTGCCGTCTGCCCGTATATCGGTTTTGAACACAATGCACCTGGAGAGAAAATGAAATACAAGAAAATTCCGGCAGCAACCGCCGCGCTTGTGCTGGCGATCTCGCATCAAGGCGCCCACGCCCAGCAGCCTGCCACAACGGGCGAGCCCGCCGAGGGCGGGGCCATGCAGCGCGTCCAGATCACGGGCAGCCGGATCAACCTGAGGCAGGAGCAAATTTCCGGGGTCGGTCCGGTCACGGTGATCGACGCCGACAGCATCCAGCGCTCGGGCGCGATCTCGGTCGAAACGCTGCTGCAGCGCCTGCCGTCGTCGGCCGGCACCGCAGGCAACCAGTCGAGCGCTTACTGGACCAGTAATGGTTATGGTACGACCCAGGTGAATTTGCGCGGACTGGGCATCGATCGGACGCTGGTTCTCCTCAACGGCCGGCGCGTGGTCTCGGGCGGCACGGGTGCCAACAGCTCGGTCGACCTGAACATGATCCCGGTCGCGATGATCGAGCGCGTCGAGGTGCTCAAGGACGGCGCCTCCGCGATCTATGGCGCCGATGCGGTCGCCGGCGTCGTCAACATCATCACCAAGAAGGCCTTCGACGGCGTCGAGGCCTCGGTCCGCTATGGAAAGACAGCGCACGGCGACGGCGCGGAAAAGTCGGCCGACGTGGTCTGGGGTACGCGCAGCGAGCGCGGCTCCCTGGTCGCCTCGCTGAACTATTCGGAAAGCGAGGCGGTCAATCTCGCCTCGCGTGCGCCTTGTTCACTATTCGAAGAGGACGGCAAGCTGGCTTGCTCCGGCAGCTCGTCGACGATCGGTGGCCGGGCCCGCCTCGCGGACGGCAGGCGCGTCAACTTCAACCAGGACCCGAACGGCAATCCGCGCGGCTTCGAGACGTATAGCGCGGCCAAGCATGCATACAACAGTAATCCCTTCCTGAACGCAGTCAACCCCATCAAGCGCATCGGTCTCAGCGCCTTTGGCGACGTGCGCCTGAGCGACCGGGTCGAGCTTTTCACCGAACTGATGTTCACCAATCGCCAGTCCGAGCAGCTTGCCACGCCCGGCGCGATCGGCGTCTACCGGCCCATCCGTATCGGCGCCGGCCACCCGACCAATCCGACAGGCCAGGACCTGGTCCTCGAGCGGCGCCGCGTGGCCGAAGTCGGGCCGCGCTACTTCTTCCAGGAGACCAATACCTTCCGCGTGCTCGCCGGCCTCAAGGGAACGATAACGGGCAGTTGGGACTGGTCCACATCGCTGAACTGGGGCCGCAATACGGGCGTCGACGGCATGACCAACATCATCAACCTGGACCGTGTGGACGCGACCCTGAATACGGCGACCTGCGGCACCGGTCCGACCGCCGCGCCATGCGGCAATTACCTCGGCTACGGCAACCTCAGCCAGGCTGTTCTCGATTACATCCACTTCACGACGCGCGACCACGGCGGCAACGACCAGAAGAGTTTCAATGCGGGCGTCAGCGGTGAGCTGTTGTCGCTGCCTGCGGGGCCGGTCGGTTTCGCTTCCGGTTTCGAATACCGCCAGGAGAAGGGCTGGCGCGATCCCGACAGCCTGATCGTCTCGGGTGCGGCCAATACCAATGCCCAGGGTCCGATTGCCGGCAAATACAGTGCGCGCGAAGTGTTCGCGGAACTGGCGGTGCCGGTGCTGGCGAAACTGCCCTTCGTGCAGGCACTGAACCTGAACGCGGCGGCGCGGTATTCCGATTACAGCCTGTTCGGCTCCCAGGCGACCTACAAACTCGGCCTGGACTGGCAAGTCATCGACTCGCTCAAGCTGCGGGCCAACCGGTCGACGGCGTTCCGCGTACCGAACGTGCCGGAACTCTTCGGGGGCGTCTCCGAGGGCAACCTGACCACGACCGACCCCTGCAACAACTGGAACACGATGGATCCGAATTCGGCTGTCTACAAGAACTGCCAGGCCTCGGGCGTGCCGGCGGGCTTTCGCCAGTTCGGGCCGTCGATCCTGACCACCGGGGGTGGCAATCCGAATCTCGAGCCGGAAGATGCCGACACCTTCACGGTCGGCGCCGTCTGGACGCCGTCGAAGTCGCTGACCCTGACGCTCGACTACTTCAATATCGAGATCGATAACGCCATCGAGACCGTACCCGGTTCGACCAAGCTGTCGGTGTGCTACAACTCGCCGGGCTTGTCGCACATCTTCTGCAGCCCGTCGAGCTTCACACGCGATCCGCGCACCGGAGAGATCAACTTCCTGTCGTCGCAGCCGGCCAACGCGGCCCAGCAACGCGTCTCCGGTATCGACTTCGGCGCCCTGTATGACTTCAAGCTGCTCGGATGGAACTCGTCGCTGTCGGCCGACGTGTCGCGCCTGAACCGGTTCGATGTCGCTCCCTTCCCGGGCGGGGAGGTGATCGAATATGCGGGCAAGATCACGGGGGGCCGCGGCAGTTACGCCAAGTGGCGCTCGACCGCGTCGCTGACGACCGGGAACGGACCCTGGTCGGGCTCGTACACCGTCCAGTACATCGGCAAGGCGGACGACATCAATGCGTCGCCTGGCGACATCGGCGCGCGGGCGCCCAGCATCGCCTACCACAACGCCAGCGTGAAATATGCCTTCAACAAGCTCGTGGCGATCTCGTTCGGCGTCGATAACCTGTTCGACAAGCAGCCGCCGTATATCCAGAGCTGGACCGACGGGAACACCGACACGATGACCTACGATCTGCTCGGCCGCCGTTGGCACGCGCGCCTGGCTTACAAGTTCTGATCGGGCTCCCCGGAGTCCTTCGGCTACCCGGCCTGCGACCCAGGCCGGGTTCTATCACCTAACGTCGACATCATTATGCAACTCGCTTTTTGGGTGCGGCGCACCCACAAATGGATAGGGCTGGTCATCGGGATCCAGGCCCTGCTCTGGATGATCAGCGGACTGTACATGGTTGTAGTTCCGCTCGAGGTCATCCATGGCGACCACCTGGCCCATGTCTCCACGCAGCACCTGGCGGCCTCGGCCGTCCGGATGCCGCAGGAAAGACTCCACGACGCCTATCCTGGCATCACCTCGGTTCGCCTGAAAGTGTTACTGGGGAAGGAAGTGTACGAAATCAGGCAGGGGAAGAAGGTCAGCCTGGTCGACGCCGTCACCGGCAAGTCGATCAGCCCCATCGACCGCGACACCGTCCTTGCGCTGGCCGACGCGGCTTACGCGGGCGAAGGCAGCGTGCGCGGCATCGAATGGGTCACCAGGGCGCCGTCCGAAGTCGGCAGCCGGCCAGTCCCGCTGTGGGCGGTGCATTACGACGATGCCGGCAAGGACACCCTGTACTTTTCGCCATTTTCCGGCGAACTGGTGGCACGACGCCATGAACTCTGGCGCTGGTTCGACTTCCTGTGGATGTTCCACATCATGGATTACGAAGAGCGCGCGAACGTCAACAACAGCCTGCTGCGCGCCGCTTCGATCACGGGCCTCGCCTTCGCATTGTCCGGGGCCTGGCTGCTCTTTTACAGTTTTCGTCGCAGGAGGCAGGCATGAGCCATTGGATGCGCAAGCTGCACAAGTGGGTGGGCCTGCTCATCGCCATCCAGTTCCTGATGTGGATGGGCAGCGGGGTGGTGATGAGCCTGCTCGACGCGGGCAGGGTGCAGGGACAGGAATTCCGGGTCAAGCCGGGCGCCCCGCCGGACTGGCCGCGCGACGCGCTCGACCCGTCCGTGGTGCTGGCGCAAAGCCGGGAAGGGGTGTCTTCCATCGCTTCGGGCTGGCTGCTCGACCGGCCGGTCTACGTCCTGCAGGGCGACAAGCGCAGCTGGCTGGTCGGCGCCGTCGACGGCCGCCCGTCCGCCATCGATGCCGCGCTGGCCGGCGCGATTGCCCGGGCCTCGTATTCCGGCAACGGCCGGGCGCAGACCGCCAGGCTGCTCGACTACTCGCTCGAAACGCGGGCGCACAAGGAACCCGTCTGGCGCGTCGACTTCGATGATGCGAACGCTACGACGGTCTATGTGTCGGCCCGTTCGGGCCAGGTGCTCGAGCATCGCAACAGCACCTGGCGCCTGTTCGATTTCTTCTGGATGCTGCACATCATGGACTACAGCGAGCGCACCAACTTCAACAACCCGCTGCTCGTCTCCAGCGCGATCGGCGGCCTGTGGATGGCCTTGAGCGGCGTGTGGCTGCTGTTCGCGAGCGTGCGCATGGCCGAATTCGTGCCCGCGCGATTACGGCGGCGCAGCCGTATCACACTCGCCGGACCGGACGGCGCCAGCACGCGCTCGGTCGACGCCGCCGCCGGCGACACGGTATTCCATGCCCTTGCGCGCTCGGGCCTGCAGTTGCCTTCCAATTGCGGGGGCGGGCAAAGCTGCGGCCTGTGCGCGGTCAGGTGTGTCGGCAAGGCGCCCGCCGCAACGGCCGCCGACCGTGCACTCCTGCCGCCGGACAAG
Source organism: Massilia sp. GCM10023247 (assembly GCF_042653325.1). Lineage (NCBI taxonomy): Bacteria > Pseudomonadati > Pseudomonadota > Betaproteobacteria > Burkholderiales > Oxalobacteraceae > Massilia > Massilia sp. GCM10023247. Next base: position 243,902 of record NZ_JBHSIB010000024.1, on the reverse strand, counting down.
CTCGACGCCGGATACCGGCTGGCTTGCGGACTTTCCGTGGGCCGCGGCATCGATCTCGACGTCGGCGATCCTGCACTGCTGGCCACCGAGCAGACTGCAGTCGTCACCAGTGTAAAGGCGTTGACACCTTTCCTGCGCGAGATATCGTTACGGCCGGCACGTCCGGTCGAATGCCGTCCAGGCGCCTATGCGCAGGTGCATGTGCCGCCCTATGCATGCGATGCCGGCCAGATCGAGGTCCCGGACCAGCATCGCGACGAGTGGCACAAGGCAGGACCGGCCGGCCGCCTGGTCAACGACGCGCCGCTTCGCCGCTCGTATTCGGTCGCGGTGCCCGTGGAGCGGGCCGACGGCAATCTCGTCTTCCTGGTCCGCTTCATGGCGGGCGAACGGCCGGGCAGGGGATCGGCCTACATGTACACGCTCAAGCCGGGCGACACGGTCCGCTTCAGCGGTCCGTACGGCGACTTCGCACTCAAACCCGGGAACCGCGCGAAAGTCTTCATCGGCGGCGGGGCGGGCATGGCTCCGCTGCGCGCGATGATCCACGCGCTGCTTGCGCAAGGGGCAAGCGAGCCTGTGCATTTCTGGTACGGCGCGCGCAGCCGGCGCGACGCGCCTTACGCCGATGAGATGGCGGCGCTGGCGGCAAGCCATCCAAACTTCCGCTGGCAGCTGGTGCTGTCGGAAGAAGGCGGTGCCGCACCGGCGGCCTTTGTGCACGAGGCAGTCCGCGATGGCTTGCTATGGGGCCACCCGGACCTGGCGGCGCTCGAGTTCTACGTTTGCGGCCCGCCGGCCATGCTGGCGGCGACGCGCCGGATGCTCGAGGAACTCGGTATCGACGAGGGCATGATCGCCTTCGACGACTTCAAGGTCTGAAGCCGCCGGCTACGCTCGCACGGCCTGGTCACGGCTTGCAGGCGAGCGTGGCCACGGCGTCGGCCGGCAAGGCCTGGGCGCAGAGATAGCCTTGATAGGCGTCGCAGCCGTGCTCGAACAGGAAGTCGCGCTGGGCCACCGTTTCGACGCCTTCGGCCAGGACCCGCAAGCCCAGGCTGCGGCCCAGCGCGATGATCGTGCGGGCGATTACCGCGTCGTTCTGGTTGGTCAGGAGATCGAGCACGAACGAACGGTCGATCTTGAGCATGTCCAGCGGCAGCTGCTTGAGATAGGCGAGCGAGGAATAGCCGGTGCCGAAGTCGTCCAGCGCAAAGCTCACGCCGTGCGTCTTGAGCACCTTCATCTTGGCGATCGTGTCGTCGATGTTCTCCAGCACCGACGTTTCGGTCAGTTCGAGCTTGAGCCGGCGCGCATCGATCCCGGTCGCCGCCACCAGGTCGAGCACCTGGGCAACAAATTGCGGGTGGTGGAACTGGCGCGCGCTGACATTGACCGCGACCTCCATCTGCGCGGTCGCCAGGTTGGCCGCCCAGGCCAGCAGCTGGTCGCAGGCCTTCTGCAGCACCCACTGCCCGAGTGGCAGCACCAGCCCGGTTTCCTCGGCGAGCGGGATGAACTCGGCCGGCGGGACCATGCCGCGCGTCGGATGGCGCCAGCGCACCAGTGCTTCGACGCCGGTGACCTGGCCGTGGCGGTCGACCTGCGGCTGGTAATGCAGGTCGAACTCGCGTTCGCACTGGCGCACGGCCTGGCGCAGGTCGTTCTCGAGCGCCATGCGCGCCGATAGCGCGGCCTGCATGCCCGGGTTGAACAGGCGCAGCGTGTTGCGCCCCGCCGCCTTGGCCGCGTACATGGCCATGTCCGCGCGCTTGAGCAACTCGCCGGTGTCGTCCGCGGCGTCGCCGAACAGTACGATGCCGATGCTCGCCGTACTGTGGTGGGCGTATTGGTCGATCTTGTAGGCCTGGCGCAGCGTCAGGAGCATGCGTTCGCCGACCGTGCGGGCATGGGCGCTTGCCTCTTCGATGTCTGCGCTCATGCCCTCGAGCAGGACCACGTACTCGTCGCCGCCGAAGCGCGCGACGGTGTCGCGGTGGCTGAGGCATCCGCTCAGGCGCTGCGCCACCTGCTTGAGCAACTGGTCGCCCACCGCGTGCCCAAGGGTATCGTTGAGCGACTTGAAGTTGTCCAGGTCAATGAAGAACAGCGCGTTGGCGCAGTGCTGCTGGGCGCAGTTGTCCAGCGCCCGCTGCAGGCGCTCCATCAGCAGCTGGCGGTTCGGCAGCTGGGTCAGCACGTCGTAATAGGCGAGGTATTCGATCCGGCGTTCGGCCTGGCGGCGCTCGGTCAGGTCGACCATGGCGCCGATCATGCGCGTGGCGCGCCCGCCGGCATCGCGGATGATGTAGCCGCGGTCGAGCACGAGGGCGACCGAGCCGTCCTTGCGCAGGAAGCGATACTCGTCCATCCACTGCTCCTCGCCACCATCGAGGGCGGACCTGATGTGGGCGACGACCCGTTCGCGCTCGTCGCGGTGGATGTGCTCCGACCATGCGCGGATCGGCCCGGAGAAATCGGCCGTCGTGTAGCCGAACACCGACTCGATGCTGTCGCTGGCCCACAAGGTGTCGTCTTCCAGGTTCCAGTCCCAGACCACGTCCGTGGTGGCGCGGGCGATGGTGCGGAACCGTTCTTCGCTGATGCGCAGCGATTCCTCGGTCTTGCGCGCCTCGGTGACGTCGCGGAAGTAGACGGAGAGACCCTCGTCGGAAGGATAGGCGCGCACCTCGGACAGCGCCCGGTAGGGCGCATAGTATTCCTCGAACACGACGGTGCGGTTTTCGCGCACCGCGCGATGAAACTCGCAGTAGCCGATCTGGCCCTTGAGCGCGCTGAACTCTTCCCACAGTACCTTGCCGAGCAGTTGCGCGCGCGGGCGCTGGAACAGCCGCTCGGCTTCCCGGTTCAGGTAGGTGAAGCGCCATTCGCGGTCCAGGATATAAAACGCGTCGGTGATCGACTCGAGCGTGGCCGACAGCCGCTCGGCCATGCGCGCCACCCGTTGTTCGGCCTGGCGCTTGTCGCTGACGTCCTGGAACGCCCCCTGCAGTCCGGTGATCGCCCCGTCCGCGGCGCGCACCGGCTCGCCGATCGAGCGCACCCATACGCTGCGGCCGCGCGCGGTGACGAGCTGCAGTTCTTCGTCGTAGGGCGTCCCCTCGCGCAGGCAGGCCTCGACCACGTGGCGCAGTTTGCCGCGCGATTCCGGCGTGAAGTAACCGATCGCTTCCTCGACCGTGGGAGCGGTTCCGGCCGGCACCTCGTGGATGCGGCACACCTCGTCCGACCAGATCACGCGGTCCTGCGCCGTGTCATAGGCCCAGCCGCCGATGTGGGCGACACCGCTTGCCATCTGCAGCAGCCGCGCATTGAGCTCGGCTTCGCGCCGGCGCTGAACCTGTTCGGTCACGTCCTCGACCGTGCCTGTGTAGCGCACGCCGCCGCCTGCCCGCATCAACTCGGCGCGCATGCGCAGGTGCCGCGCCTCGCCCAAGGGATGGACGATCCGGTAGCCGACATCGAGACGGGCCCCGGCGTGCGGCGCCGCGAGCACCGACTCGTTCACGTGCCGGCGTTCGTCCGGGTGCACGCGTTGCAGGAACTCGTCGAGGCGACAGGCGGCCGACTCCAGGCCGTAGATGGCGCAGCTTGTGTCCGACAGCGAAAGCGTCATGTCGCGCAGATCCATTTCCCAGAAACCGAATTGGCCTGCGGAACCGCCGATGCTTGGCTGAATATTTGAACGCTGGTCTTGAGGCATGGCGGTCGCGTAATATCAGGTGAGCTACAGTGTAGACCATCAGCCCTCGAGTCTGTTCCTCGGGAGTGCTCGTCAGCGCAAAGAAAAGCGGAGCGCCCAGCGATCGCCCTGGTGCTTGCATCGATCGGCAGGCATGCAGGCGCATTGCACCGCTTTGCGACGTGCCCATGATCTCGTGCCGCTCATGGCCGCTCGTCGGTGACGGCTTCGTTACGCGGATGGTCCTGCCGCGCTGGGGCGACGTGCTGGTAGCGCAGACTGAGGAAAGCATAACAAATCACCGTCGCGGTCAGGGCGAGCAGGATGACATCGGTCCTGGGCAAGAGCAGGGAAAATCCGGTCAGCACGAAGACGATCATGGTGTTGACTACCAGATGGGGCCGCAACTCGGGACGCTCCATGAAATACGCGTACTGCTTGCCGATGAAAAAGCAGACCGCGCCGATGACCGACAGTACCCGGAAATCGGATAGCACCATATCGCCCAGGATCGCGTGTCGGATCAGGCTGGCCAGAATGCACAGGCCGATGAAAACGAGCAAATGCGAGTACAGGATCGAATGCCCGGTCCTGAGCTTCTGTTCGGACAGCAGGTGAAAACTGTCGAAGTAGACCCACCAGATGCTCGCTATCATCACGAAGCCGGTAGCGGCGGTCAGCAGCTTCTCCCCAGTCCAGTCGATGGTGGCCAGCCCGGCGGACAAGCTGCTGATGGACTCGCCCAGGATGATGATCGTGAGCAGGCCGACACGCTCGATCAGGTGATCGGTATGTACCGGGATCACCTGGAGCCGACGCTGCAAGAAAAAGATGAACGCGACCAGGTCGAACAATATTCCGAGATAAAACACAACATAGCGCTGCGGCGCCGGAAACAGGATAGAAGCGAGGCTGACGGTCGCGCCGGCGAGGATCGCCCAACCGACCGCCGTCGTGAGTTCCACGCTCTCCCTGTGCCGGCGCTTCGACACGAAATACATCATGCCGATGGTGTATTTCGCCCCGACGTAGGAGACGACGATGAGCTCGAAGCTGGCCAGGAATCGTTCGCCGATCAAGCCGGAGATGATAATGAGCAGGAACATGATGAACAGGGTTGCCAGCCGATGCTTCCGGTCATCCGCGTCGAACCGGTTGGCATACATCGTGTGACTGGTCCAGATCCACCACAAGGGTATGAAAATCAGGACGAATTTCCAGAACTGGAGCGGGTCAAGATGACCCTCGTGCGTGTGGCTCAGGATATGCGTGACGTCACCGATCGTCACCACGAAAATCAGGTCGAAGAACAGCTCGAGCCAGGTGGCATGCCGATTCGGATCGAAATATTTTGTATTCTGCATATCGCCTCATTGCAGACCCGGGTACATACGGGCTGCCAGCCGGGACTTGGGGGCCGGTTGCGGGCCTTCCTGGTGCCGGTGAGCTGTACTCGGTTGCGCAGCAAGGCGAGCAGCGTGACTGCCGCGAAACGAACCGATACGGGTATCGGTTCTTTCACCTTCGCACGGCATGCAGTAGGTCGATACTAGCAAAAAGCCGGCGGCCGAGCGGCGCACGATTGGCCGCCGGCCGGTGTGCCTCTGGCGGCGCGCGTCGTCCGATATGCTTGCAGGTCCTCTTCGACCTGCGCATATAGACGGTGATCAATGCGCGGCGAGCTGGTGGCGGACCTGACGATGGCGGTCAACGTGAGGGCGCGCCAGTTCCGCCAGCCCGACTTCGTCGGCCAGGTACTGCGGGTCATCGGGCTCACCGGCTTAGTGAACCGCTTGCGCGGCGCCAGGCCGGACCATCATCTGCCTTGCGCGCTCACGGCGTGCCGGAAGAGGGCAGCATCAGCGGCTCGCGCAGCCGGATGATCTGGCGCACGTCGTCGGCGTCGATCACTTCCATCGCAACCAGTCCGATGGGGCCGCGATCGACCCAGACTTCGCGCGGCTTGCGGATCAGGTGATCGAGGCCCTCGACGAGAATTTCGATGAGATCGTTCTTGGGATCGTAGCTGATGCCCAGCAGTTGAGTCCACTCCTGCTCGATCTGGTCGCCGATTTGCAGCCCTGCCACCTCGATTTTGACTTCCTTACCGACCAACAGCGATTTCGACAGCTGGTCAAAGGTTTGCTGCCATGTTGCTGTATCAAGTTTTACCGTAGCCATGATATTTGCCTCTGCCTCTCACTCATCCGCACCGGTTGCGCCGGCACAGGGAATTTACCACCGTAGTCCGATACTCATGCGTGAGCCGGCGCTCTATCAAGGTACTTCAACGCGGTCCGCATTCCCGGGGATCTGCATGCACGCGCTCCGAAGAGGGGGCGCGCTCGACGGCCGCGGCGCAGGGTCTTGCTCGCTCCGACTCATGGCTGGGATGCCGCCAGTTGCGGCAGGATTTCCTTGCCGATCTCTTCGAGCACGTCGCCGGCGTTGCGCGCGCCGTACTTGAAGTTCAGGATGACGTGATTGACGCCGATCGAGCGTACCGCCTCGAGAAAGCGCAGGACGAAATGCCTGCCGCCGCGATAGCCCAGGTGGATCGGCGTTGGCGCCGCGTCGGGGTCGTCGCTCAGGTCGACATAGAACGACTGTACGAAGGGCTTGAAGACGACGCCGGGATCCGCCGTTCCGACCGCAGCGCGCCAGCGCGCCGCGACCTCGGCCTGGCGCGGGAGTCCGCGCGGGTAGGTGATCCAGCCGTCCGCATGTTTCGCGATCCATTCCAGCGGCTGCCCGCTGTGCCCGGTGACGAGCATCGGCACCGGAGTGATCGGCTTGGGCACGAGGTCTGCGGCCCCGGTCAGCGTCCCGTAGGACGACGCAAACTGCGGAAACTGCTCGGCGAGGGCGGCGCGCATGACGCGCAGGTTGTCGCGGAACAGGGCGGAGCGCTGTTCGAAGTCGACGCCGAAGGCCGGGAACTCGACCGGCCGGTCGCCGGAGGCAATGCCGAGCACCAGGCGATTGCCCGAGAGCCAGTCGACCGATGCCGCGCCCTTGGCGCTATGCAAGGGGTGGCGCAGGGTGAGTACCAGGGCGCCGGTGGCCAGCGCGATCTCGCTGGTCTGCGCCGCGATCCAGCCGAGATAGACCCACGGATCGTACACCTGGCCCACGTCACCGAAGCTGGGGTCGCGCAGCGGGACGTCGCGGCACCACAGCGCGGCGTACCCAAGCTCTTCGGCACGGCGAGCCAGACCTTCCTGGCCGCGCATCGTCGGTTGGTCGCCCGGGAACGCCTCGATCGGGAAGAACACACCGAGTGTCAGCCGATCCGGCGCGAACATTCGCTGGAAGCCTTTGGAATCGCTGGCCTTGGCCGTCCCGTTCGGTGTCATCATGTCTGCCATGATTTCCTCCGCGCGTTGAATCAGACTTAAGATATCGTCTCCGCGCGGCCAGTGCAAGCGCTGTCCGGCGCCTTCTGGAGCGCTTGACAAAAAACCCATCGCATCTTTTTCTGTGCATTTTTGGAGATCCCGCATGTTCAAAGCAATCCTGCTCAACAAAAACGATGACGGCACGACCACTGCCCAGCTTGCCCAGCTCGACGACGCGCAGTTGCCGGCTGATGGCGATGTGACCGTGCGCGTCGACTACTCGACCGTGAACTACAAGGACGGCCTGGCCATCACCGGCAAGTCGCCGGTCGTACGCAGCTGGCCGATGGTGCCCGGCATCGATGGGGCCGGGGAAGTCATCGCGTCGGCGCATCCGGACTGGAAGGAGGGCGACCCATTCATCCTGAACGGATGGGGTGTCGGCGAATCGCACTGGGGTTGCCTGTCGCAACGCGCCAAACTGAAAGGCGATTGGCTGATCCCGCGTCCGCCGCGCATGTCTGCCAGAACCGCGATGGCAATCGGGACGGCGGGCTATACCGCGATGTTGTGCGCGATGGCCTTGGAAGAGCAAGGTGTCGACAAGAACAGCGGCGACATCCTGGTGACCGGCGCATCGGGCGGCGTCGGCAGCATTGCGATTGCGATCCTCGCCGGCCGGGGCTACCGCGTGGTCGCCTCCACCGGCAAGCTGGCCGAGGCCGATTACCTCAAGTCCCTCGGCGCGGTCGAGGTCGTCGATCGCGATACGCTGTCCGCGCCCGGCAAGCCCCTGCAGAAGGAGCGCTGGGCGGGAGTCGTCGATTCCGTCGGTTCGCACACGCTGGCCAATGCGGTCGCACAGACCCGGTACGGCGGCACCGTTACCGCATGCGGACTGGCCCAGGGCATGGACTTTCCGGCCTCGGTTGCGCCATTCATCCTGCGCCGCGTCAAGCTGATCGGCATCGACAGCGTGATGGCACCCCTGCCGAAACGCGTGGCAGCATGGGAGCGGCTGGCAAACGAACTGGACACCGACAAGCTCGAGACGATCACGCAGGACATCGGATTGGCGCAGGTGCCCGCGCATGCGCCGGAGCTGCTTGCCGGAAAAGTGCGTGGCCGGCTGGTGGTTAACGTCAATGCCTGAGTAAGTGAGTAAGGGCATGCGCCCCCGGCGGGCATGGAGACAAGCCCCAAGCGCCCGTTGCCCGCCGGGGCGCCGCGTCTCGTAGGGGAGATGGTCTCGCGGTCGCCCCTGGGTGTGTCGCCGAGATACCGCCGGGCGCGGGGCCATGTGCTTCCTGCGGCGCAGGCTGTGCGGCTGGCACCCGACCGAACTGGCCGCCATGAAGCCCGGGTACGCGGTGCTCATCTGCGCCGCCGGGCCGGTGGGCCTGGTGGCCGCGCACTCGACGACGGAGGGAGCGGGCGGCGTGGTGGGGCCAGGAGCGTTCCGAGCTCACCATGAAGGGCCTGGCCGACACCCGCCCCGAACACCACGACCTTGTCTCCATCCGTGATGCCGCCCATCTCGGCCGCCCGGCATCCCGTCGGGAGGACGTCGGTCAACAGCACGGCGTCGTCGACGACGATATTCGTTCGTTTCCAATATGGCGCCTCTGTGAGGCGTTTCATGCGTCCGCGCCGGTGCGGAAGGAGATTGGAAGAGCTATGGAAAATGACGCGCAGGACCGTTCAGAACACAGGGCCCTGATATACCTCGAGTGTCGAGGCTGGTGAGCCTGCTCTTCATATCGCAGACCTCGAAAGCGCGGTTGCTGGACTTGCCGCAAATTGGAATGTCGTTAGTTCTTGAACGCCAGGGCCGCCCCCTTCCTACCGGCACGAAACAATCATGGCAACTTGTTCGCAAGCACAAAGGGTATCCTAAAAGATTTTTCCGTTTGCGGTTCACAAACATATAAGCATTCCTTCCAGAATAGCTTTTATCGCCGAATTCAATAATCGAATTGTACGACTGTGTTAATTGGTGGGCCGATTTAATTGATGGGTCGATTTAATTGATGGGCCAATTTAACGGATTTGACTACGGGCCTTCAGTATATTTCATCACCCAAATGAAATTCACCAAGAATCGATCATTTCTCGCTTTGAATAATGTTTTCAAGCCATTTTCCCGCGGAATAGCGAGACCCCATGGTGATTTTCTCCAATGATTTCATCATGTTGCAATGTAAAGCCCCCTGTTTTGATGGCCAGATTTATCCTACCTGACCTGCCCACTTATTCCTAGTTTTAGTCAATTGGTTTTTGAGCTAGGATCGAATGCTCCTTACGATCTACGGTAAATGAAGAGATGACGCGAGATTAAATGCGCTCAGCTCGAGGAGAATAATGATGGGGTCGAATAGCTAAAAGCAATAAAAGTAATAATCAGACCAAAGATGCAGGCAAGCGTTGTTTTGCATCGATGGACCCGCAAAAACAGCGCCGGATTGCATCGGAACGTGGGCGCGCTGCTCGTGCTTGGAAAATGCTCATGAGTTCGACTCGGAACAAGCGCGCCGGGCCGTTTTCATGAGCCATAGAAATGAGGCGAACAAGCAAAGCGTCTGCGGAATACAGTGGTAGCGGGAGCGCTCGCGGTGGCTCGTCCGAGCAACACGCGAAGGCCGGGGCGCAGAGTCACTGGAATGACAAGCGCTGGCATTCCTGATCGATATCTGGCCAGCTGCCGTGTCGCTTGATGGCTCGGCGCTGGCAGCGGTCCCGCAGGTATTGCCGCAGGTTTCAATGAACCGCAGTCAGGACATCGTGCCGCGTTTCGTCACGCGAAGGACGCGTCATGGCCTGGCGAGTTAGAGGAGAAGATTATGAAAGCTGTTGTCTATCGCGGCCCCAACAAGGTCGCCGTGGAGGATGTTCCGGATCCGAAAATCGAACGTCCGACGGATGCCATCGTCAAAATCACCACGACCAATATCTGCGGTTCCGACCTGCACATGTACGAAGGCCGGACCGATTTCGAGCAGGGCCGTGTCTTCGGGCACGAGAACCTCGGCGTGGTCCAGGAAGTGGGGCCGGCGGTCGAGCGGCTCAAGCCAGGGGACTGGGTGTGCCTGCCCTTCAATATCAGCTGCGGCCACTGTAAGAACTGCGAGCGCGGCCTGACCAACTATTGCCTGAACGCGAACCAGCCGGGTGTGGCCGGCGCCGCCTTCGGCTTTGCCGACATGGGTCCCTACCCGGGCGGTCAAGCCGAGTACCTGCGGGTGCCGTGGGCCGACTTTATGGCCTTGAAGCTGCCGCCGGACGCGGCGGAGAAACAGGTCGACTACGTGATGTGCGCCGACATCTTCCCGACCGGCTGGCACGCGACCGAACTGGCCGGCATGAAGCCCGGAGACGCGGTGGTCATCTACGGCGCCGGGCCGGTGGGCCTGATGGCCGCGCACTCGGCGATGATCAAGGGGGCCTGCAGCGTGATGGTGGTCGACTGTCATTCCGACCGGCTCAAGCTGGCCGAGTCGATCGGCGCGATCGCGATCGATTATTCGAAAGAGGACCCGGTGCAGCGGGTCATGGACTTGACCCATGGGCGGGGCGCGGACGTGGGCTGCGAGTGCGTCGGCTACCAGTGCCACGACCATCACCATCACCGCCAGGAGCGTCCCGACCTCACGATGAACAACCTGGTCAACTCGGTCAAGTTCACCGGCGGGATCGGCGTGGTCGGGGTGTTCGTTCCGCAGGACCCGGGCGCATCCGACGAGTTGGAGAAACAGGGAAAGATCGCGCTCGATTGGGGCATGCTGTGGTTCAAGGGCCAGCGTGTTGCGACCGGCCAGTGCCCCGTCAAGGCCTACAACCGGCAGTTGCGCGACCTGATCCACGCGGGCCGCGCCAAGCCCTCGTTCATCGTCTCTCATGAACTGAGCCTGGCCGAGGCGCCCAACGCCTACAAGCACTTCGACAATCGCGACCACGGCTGGACCAAGGTGGTCCTGCATCCGGGGGCCTAGCGGAGCAGGGCGCTCGATGTTGTATAAGGCCCGCGCTCGATGGCAGGTAGCGCCATCGCTGGTGCCCGGCTGTTTCCGTCCGATGACGGCGGGTGCGGGTATATGAGGACAATCTTGTGAGGAGGTTTTTATGCTAGCGACAAACTATCGTGGACCATACCGGATTCGGGCTTCGCAAAAACCGGATCCCGTGATCGAGCACCCGGGCGACGCCATCGTCCGCGTGACTCGCGCCTGCATTTGCGGCTCGGACCTGCACCTGTACCACGGCCTGGTGCCCGACACCCGCATCGGGCACACCTTCGGCCATGAATTCGTCGGTATCGTCGAGGAGGTCGGCTCGGCGGTCGAGACACTCAAGCCGGGCGACCGGGTCCTGGTGCCGTTCAATCTGTTCTGCGGCTCGTGCTTCTTCTGCCAGCGCGAGCTGTACAGCAACTGCCACAACACCAACCCCGAAGCGACCGCGGTCGGTGGCATCTACGGCTACTCGCACACTACCGGAGGCTACGACGGCGGCCAGGCCGAATACGTGCGCGTGCCGATGGCCGACGTGGGGCCGTACAAAATACCGGACGATATCGTCGACGACGATGCCGTGCTGCTGACGGACGCCCTGCCGACCGGCTACCAGGCCGCCGAGATGGGCGACATCAAGCAAGGCGACACGGTGGTGGTGTTCGGCGCCGGCCCGGTCGGCATCTTTGCCGCCAAGTCGGCCTGGCTGTTCGGCGCGGGCCGCGTCATCGTCGTCGACCATGTCGAGTACCGGCTCGACTTCGTGCGGCGCTATGCCCGCTGCGAGATCATCAATTTCCGCGAAGTGGGCGACATGGCACTGCACATCAAGAAGATGACGGACTGGCTGGGTGCCGACGTGTGCATCGATGCCGTCGGCTGCGAGGCGTCGGGCAGCCTGGCCCAGACCATCACCGGGCGCTGGACCATGCTGCAGGCGGGGTCGGCCACTGCGCTGTTCTGGGCCATCAATTCGGTGCGCAAGGGCGGCAACGTGTCGATCGTCGGCGTCTACGGACCGACCTTCAACGCCGTCCCGATCGGTAACGCGCTGAACAAGGGCATCACGATGCGCATGAACCAGGCCGCCGTCAAGCGCCACGTGCCGCATATCATCGAGCACATCCGCCAGGGGCACCTGAACCCGAAGGAAATCATCACCCATCGGGTGCCGCTGGAGGAGGTTTCGGATGCGTACCACATCTTCTCGAGCAAGTACGACGACTGCATCAAAACCGTGCTGATCCCTCCGCGCGCAGGCTCGGCGCGCGCGACGGCGACCAGTCTCATCCACTGAAGGAGCAGCCATGGACACCCAACTCGCCCAGCGCGACCTTGCCGAGCAGCGGCGCCATCCGCTGCACCACGGTCATGTAAACTACGAGCGCCAGATCGACTACGACCTGAACCGGCATAGCCCGTCCCCCGAAGAGCTGCAGGGCATCCCCGGCTGGGGCTCCGATCTCGACAAGAAGAACCGCCCGGCCGTGCCGATGGAGCGCACGCCGCCACGCTTCATTCACGTGCCGGAGGGACAACCGGTACAGCAGGCGCAAACCGTCGAAGTGTTCTGCTCGCCGGAGCGGCCGGGCATCACGCCGATCTTCGGCACGGCCCAGCCGCCGAAGTGGCTGTCGGGCTCGATCCGGCGCCTCGCCTACAAGCTGCCGGAGAATGACCTGCGCCACTGGCTGATGCTGATCGCCGCCGACCGCGTCAACATGGTCGAGGGCATCGTCGAAGACCTGGCGCACGGCCACGTACCCAATGTGCTTGGGGAAATGGGCATCCGCTCCGAGCTGCGCTACAACCCGGCCGGCCTGGCGCGCAAGGCGCTCATCGCCACTGCGGTGGTGGGCGCAATCCTCATGCTGCGCAAAGACCGTAGGGCTTAGTGATCCTGCAACGCCCGGGCCAGCCGGGCGCGCCGCTCTTGTTTTCACCCGGAGGCAAGCAATGAATGCGAATACTGTCCAACCCGCCGGCGTCGCTGCCCAGGCGTCCCAGCCGAGCGCACACGGCGCGGTGGCCGGCGCCGCCCACGACCAGGAAGTGCCGGAAGTCGACCTGCTCAGCCCCCTGGCTCTGCGCAGCCTCACCGTACGCAACCGCATCGCCATGGCGCCGATGTGCCAGTATTCGGCCGACGAAGGGATGGCCAACGACTGGCATCTGGTGCACCTGGGCAGCCGCGCCGTGGGCGGCACAGGCCTCGTGATCGTCGAGGCGACCGGCGTCACCTGGGACGGCCGCATCACCCCGGGCGATTTGGGCATCTGGAGCGACGATCATGTCGAATCCCTGGCGCGCATCGCCCGCTTCGTGAACAGCCAGGGTGCGTTGGCCGGCATCCAGCTGGCGCATGCGGGGCGCAAGGCAAGCACCGCTGCCCCCTGGACGGGGGGCGCGACGCTGAAAACGGCCGAGGAGGGCGGTTGGCCGGTGGTCGCGCCCAGTCCGATTCCGTTTCATCCGGGCGATCCGACGCCCATCGCGCTCGACGAAGCCGGCCTCGACGGAATCGTCGACGCCTTCGAGGCGGCCGCCCGGCGCGCCCTTGCAGCCGGGTTCCAGGTGCTGGAGATCCACGCCGCGCACGGCTACCTGTTGCACCAGTTCCTGTCGCCGCACAGTAACCAGCGCGATGACCGGTACGGCGGCAGCCTGGAGAACCGGATGCGCCTCGTGCTGCGCGTGACCGAGCGCGTGCGCGCCGCGGTTCCCGCCGAGCTGCCGCTGTTCGTGCGCATTTCCGCCACCGACTGGGTCGCCGGCGGCTGGGACATCGAGCAGTCCGTCGAGCTGTCGCGGCGCCTCAAGGACCTGGGCGTCGATCTCATCGACGTGTCAACCGGCGGCAATCTGCCGACCGCGCGGATTCCTGTCGCCAAACGCTACCAGGTGCCATGCAGCCGCCGCATCCGCGACGACGCCGGCATCCTGACCGGCACGGTCGGCCTGATCACGGATCCGAAGGAGGCCGACGAAATCATCACCGGCGGCGATGCCGACCTGGTGCTGCTCGGGCGCGAACTGCTGCGCGAACCGTACTGGGCACTGAAAGCCCAGCATGCGTTCGAGGAGGAGCCGGATTGGCCGGTGCAATATGGATATGCAGTGAAGCGGCGGGCGAAATGACCGTGCTGCCCAGCCTTCCATGTGCGTCGAGCGTGCGACCGAAGCAAACAGCCGACATCGTCCGGATCGGAAAGGAGCCTCGCACGAATATCGACGTGCAGTGGATGGCCGATCTCAGGCCGCTGGTCGACGCCAGGCCGAAGCGGTTCAGGGCAGGGCTGGCCTGCCAGTACTGGCGCAACAAGTTCGGCAAGGAGCGATGGCCGGTGGAACACATGGCGTAGCGCGCTTTGGAAACTCGGCGGCCGTGAAGAGAGAACGCGTACTCGGCCACGCGCGAGCAGATTCCCAAGAGACGCGTGCCGCTCAATCGCGCGAGAGTGCGCTTCGGTGGCAGCGACCAAGGCTGGGCTCCGGGCGCAACGCGAAGAAATTCGCCGCCCGTTGGCAGGTAGCAGGCAATCGGACTGGCGCAGGCGCTCGTCCATGCGCCAGAGCTGTTCGCCGGGAAGGTAGGTGGCCGCGTGGTGGTGAACGTCAATGCCTCAAGAGGGCACGGGCGCGTCACGTGCAGTGCCGCTCCTGTTCAGCTCGCCATCCTCGCTATGGAAAATGGCGTGCAACTGACTCGTCGGGCAGAGTTACCTGCGCTGGTACACGAACGCCGGCATGGCTTTCAGCGCATCTTTCGTCGCCCCAGGCAAGATCAGCTGCTTATTTTGGAGCTTCAGCTGTTCGGTCGGGATCGCAACATCATGTTTGCCCATGCCGAGGAAACCACCCGCGCCGATGATCGCAAACGTAGCTGCGGGCGTGTGACCACCCTTGGCTGGAGAAATGATCAGGTCGTCCACGGTGCCGATCTTTTCGTTTTTGTCGTTGACCACCGCCTTGCCGAACAGGTCGCGCTTGGCGCTCCACCCAAGGACGATTTCTTCGATTTGGGTCACGGTGACCCCCAGCGGCGCTCTGCCTGCAACCGGAGCGGTCGCGGGCGCGGTCGATTGCGCCGGCGCCTGCGCCGATGCAATGCCAGCCCAGAGGGAGACTACTGACACTGCCAAGACTGCGATCACGCGTTTCATTATGCCTCCTGCATGGCCAGACGATGTCCCTTGACTATAAAAGCGGCGGCATCGCGCACGGATCACAGTCGATGATACTTTGATCTAGCTCAAGTCCGCGGATCTTGCCACGCAGAATTCAATGCTTCGGATTGCTCGAGGGGTCCAGCAACGACGAACGGTCGATCTCGATCATGGCCAGCGGCAACTGCTGGAACCGAGCGAGGGAGGAATAGGCAGTGCCGAAGTCCTGCTAGCGTTCGCGGATGATCGCCACGGCTGATTCCGCGACGCCCGCTGGGAGCTGATAATTGCCCGGTTTGCCACATTGGCGTGAAACCAGACCTTGTGGGCCTTCAGTCAGGAAGCGTTGGAAGAGACGATTCACCTGGCGCCACGTCGGCTCCAGCCGGGCCGCAGCGAGACTGGCTGCCAGTCGGCCTTCGGCCAATGCCTGGATCGTCTTAAACCGGTCCAGCTCGCGCGTGCTCATCGTGATTGTCTCGGGTCATGCCATGCAGCGCTTACAGCGGTACTTCGCATAATCTATAAAGTGTAAATTATGCAAGAAAACGGGGATTTACTACCTATCCACGCGCCAAACGAGGGCCGTTAGCCCGGCGATCGACGCCATCCCAGCTGGATAGGAGGTTACGAAAAGACCCGGAAAATTTTTCCATCACGCCGGCCCAGCGCGCCTTTTGGGCGGGCGTCCTCGCGCGCTCGGCGTTCGCCACCGCAATCACGGCCAATGGGTGCATGCCCAAAATTTCGGCCACCGTCAACGCTACGTCATCGCTGATTTTGCTATTGCCCGCGCGATAGCTGGAGACGGCTGGCTGGCTCACGCCTAGCGCCTTCGCCAGGGCGTAGTCGGATGAAATGCCGCGTTTGACCTTGACGGCCTCAAGTAATTCGATGGTGTTCATTAGCTCTCCTCAGGGCTCCCCGCCATAGGGGGCGGGTGGACGGAGAATACTTCAAGGGCTTTTTGTACACAACAGGATAAACCCCCTGATGCATATAGTCCTTTACCTACATAAATATCCTGATGTACATTACGCATTGTCGAGGGGAAATCTCTCCCTCCTCAGGCGTCATGCGGCTCTGCCCGCCCCCTCGACACTTTCGCCTGAGTGGAAAAACAGCCTGAGGAGGCCGTGGTGCTTGAAACACAAAATTACAAAAAAGGCCAAGATTTCCCGATTCCCGCGCAGGGCGTCGGCATCGTCCGGACCTTGTTCGTCAAGCGGCTGGAAACCGTCAACGAAGTCTTAAACGACCCGCAATCGAAGCGCGTCTTTAGCCGCGCCGATCTGGAGCAACTCGCCTTCGAGCAACTCATGCTCACGCAAATGGTCGTCCGCATGCGAGGAGCCGCCCATGCGTGACCAACTCCAAAACGCCGCCGCCGCTGTTGTCGGCTCTCTGATGCTGGCCGCGCCGTTCGCGCTGTGGCTCCTGGGCGTAGGCGGCTGATATGACCATCGACATGTCGAAAGTGTTCCTGATCCTGCGCCCGGCAACTGCTGCGGTTGTTCAAACAGTCATTCAGGACCGCCTTGACGCCCTGACCGACACAGAGTGCAACAACCCTGCTGTGCGCGCGGAGATGGACGCGGAGTGCGCGCACCTGCGCGTCGTCATTGGTCAGCTGGTGGAGCCAGAATGAAAGCCGAACGCATCGAAATGGCCGCCCTGGCCGCCGTCGCCGGCCCGCGCGCCACGCCGCAGGAAATCGAAACCTACGCCTACCTGGCCGGCTTCGAGGCTATCTGCCGCGAGATCGACGCCACGCCGATCGAGACGCGCATGGAGCGCGTTCAGGCCGTAAAGGATGGACTCGTGCGGCCGGTTGATGCCGAAGCCGTGCGCGCCGCGTTCTGGCTGCGCATGCCGCTGGGCGTGCGTACCGTCGCCATTATGTCGGCGGGGCTGCACAAGGCGCGCGCCGAAGACACCTTGAACAAGTTCAACGCCTTCGAGCGTGGCCGCGTGTGGGTGTGCCTTAACAAGTTGATCGGCGATCTGCAAATCGTACAGAAGTGCATGCAGGGGGGCGCGATGCCGTCGCCATCCGATCGGGACATGCACTGATGGCTGTGTCCTGGGGAATCCCAAAGCGCATGGCGCGCGCCGTTGAGGCCGTGTTCAAGCGCGACGGCGAAAAGAAGCATGCGGGCAAGCTCGACGTAATCGCGGACCTGATGTGGGATTTGGAGCGTATCCCGCTCGCAACCGATACGGGCGCCATCACTGGCGAGCCGGCCATCTGGCACGCCGCCGATATGGCCGTGCGCGCCGTGCACCAGTTCTGTCACACGTTGAAAACCGCGCCCGCGATTATCTGGGCGATTGCTGGCGAATGCACGCGGCGCGGCATCGCCGCACCGCGGGGCGACACCGACAAGGAAAAGATCACGCGCGCGCTCGACAAGGCATGGTGGCGCCGCCACTTGCGCACCGAATGGCGCCGCCGTTTCGAGCATACGTCGATCCAACTCGGGCTGACGCATCAAAGCGCAGGCGACCCGTACGTCTGCCGGGAAACCGCCTTCATGCAGGCCGCGCAGAACGCCGCCAATCTGGAGCTCCTGAAAAATCGCACGGCAACCAATGAGCACGGCCAGGAATTCACTGTTGCCGAGCTGGCCGAGAAGGGCATGGCAAACAAGACCCTGCGTCGGGGCGAGCTCATGACGCGGATCCGGGGTTTCGAGGAGGTGGCCGAGGCCCGCCGCGATGTCGGCATGTTCTGGACGATCACATGCCCATCCGAATTCCATTCGGTCGGCGGCACGAACGAGAACTACAACGGCGCCACGCCGCGCGACGCGCAAGCCTACCTCGTTCACACCTGGGCGCTCATGCGCTCGGCGCTCGCGCGCCAGGGCTTGAAGATGTACGGGTTCCGCATCGCCGAACCGCACACGGACGGCTGCCCCCACTGGCACATGCTCCTGTTCGTCGCTCCGACCGAGCAGCCGGCCAACTGGCACCCGCCATTGGCGACGCCATTCATTCAGCGCACCTCGGAAGAGGCCGCGACCCGCATCAAGCGCGTCATCACGCTGTATGCCCGCTACTACAACCCGCACGAAAAGGGCGCCGCGAAAAACCGCGTCAAGCTGGTGCGGATCGAGGCCGGCAAGGGCACGGCGGCGGGCTATATCGCCAAGTACGTGGCGAAGAACATCGACGGGACCGGCGTGGGCGATCACAAGTCTTTCGAGGACGGCCGCACCTATGTCGTCACCACCGACGAATTCGGCAATGAAACCATCACGCCTAGCCAGCGCGTGACCTACTGGAGCCAGGTGTGGGGCATTCGCCAGTTTCAGCAGATCGGCGGCGCTCCCGTGGGCGTGTGGCGCGAACTGCGCCGTGTGAAGGCCGAGGCGATCCAGAACGCGCCCGCCGCCGTCAAGGCCGCGCATCTGGCCTGCCAGAAGATCGAATCCGAAGACCCGGCGATCGCCAAGCAAGCCGACTTCGGCGCGTACATGCTCGCGCAGGGCGGGCCGACCGTGGGCCGTAGGGCGGCGATCAAGATCGCGGCGCGCGAAGTGACGATTAAGGGCCGGTACGCCACCTATACCGACGACAAGCCGGTCGGCGTTTACGCCGTCGCTTTCCCGAATGAGGTTTACGAGGGCGTGCATTACCGGTGGACGATCGAATCAAAAGATAGCGCGTCCGGGGTTGCCTTTGACTCTCCTCGGACTGGTGTAAATAACTGTACGCCGACCGCCACCGATGGCGGGCCGCAATGGAACGGTGAGGCCGTCCATGTGAAGGAAACCCGCGCCGAAAACCTCCAGACGTTCCGCGACCACTCCCCACGTTTTGACCGGGGGCACCTCTACAACCTGCAACGAAAGTACCAAGAATGAACGAAAGCGAAGAATTGGAGCGCCAGGCCGTGGCGCTCATGAAGCAATACGGGAAAAACCCGTTTTTTCCGCCAGCCCTTAAGGTCTTTTTCAGGCGTCTGGCGGTTCTTTTGAAGTGGAACGAACTGGAGAAAGCACTGTGAACGAAATCAAAAACAACGGCTGTATCGGCCACCCTGTCACCAACCTGCTGATCGAGGCCGAGAAGGAACGCGCCGCCGAGCGCCAGGCCAAGGCAAAACCGAAGGCGCCGGCCGCGCCGGCCGCCACGAAGCCAGCTCGCAAGAAGCCGGCCGCCAAGGCGAAATAAGGGGGCAGGCATGGCGAAGGAAAAGCCGGTAACGCTCGGGCACATCGACTGCCCGACTTGCGAGATGAAGGACGGCATGGCCGTGAAGATGGACAAGGGCGGGCACGCCTTCGGGTTCTGCGAGGACTGCGCACAGCAATTGTTCACCCGCAACCCGTTCAAGTCGAAGCGCCTGTTACAGCGCATGCGTCCTGTTACCGCGCCGACCGCGCCTGCGCCTGTTACTGAACCGAAGCCGGTCCCAGCGCCGGCCGCGCCGCAGGCCGCAGGCGACGTTAAATCGCCTGTGCCTGCGGAATCCATCAAACCCGAGCCGAAAACGCCGCCTGCGCCCGCTCCGGCGGCCGCACCGGCCAGCAAACCCGCGCCCGCGCCGTGGTTCGCGCCCATCATCGGCAAATCAGCGAGACAAGCAGCATGAACGAAGACCAACCCGAAGTGCTCGACCCGGCCAATCCGGCCCTGGACGAGATCGCGCGCCTGGCGGCGGGCGAAGAACAGGCGGCCGAGGCCGGCCGGAAAGAGGCCGAGCAGCCGAGCGCGCCCGACGCCATGGAGGCGCAGGCCTGGGCACAGATTCCGATGATGCTGGGCGGGCTGCTGGCGATGGCGATGCCCGAGGTTGCGCCGGCCTACACCGAGGATGCGTGCATGCGCTGGGGCGGCGCGATGGCGCTCCTGGCGAATAAGTACGGCTGGGAGGCCGGTTCAACGATGGCGAAATACGCGCCAGAAATCGCCGTCACGATGGCGTCGATTCCGCTGGTGGTCCCGGTGGTTCACGCGATCAAGGCGCGGCGCGAGGCGGCGGCAAGTGACGCGCCGACGCTGGCCGAAGCCGGGCAAGGCGAGCAGGGCGCCGAGCCGATGAAGGACGGCGGGCCGGTGGTCGAGGCGCAAGCTCCTGACTGGTTCGATTCCACAAAGGTGGCCGCGTGACGATCCTCGGGAAAGCACGCCGCGCCGCGCCGCCGGCCGCCGCGCCCGCCGACGCCGGCCAGGCGCCGGCCTGGGAACTGGTGGACGAGCCCGCGAAGGCAGCGCCGAAGCGCGCGGCCGGCGCGAGCCAGGGCACGAAGAACAAGGCAAAAATTCACGCCGTCATCGGCGCGTCGGGCACCGGCAAATCGAGCTACATCAAGGGCGAACTGTTGCGCGGGTATTCGCGCCTGCTGGTGTGGTCGCCGCTGGAGAAAACCGACAATTACGCTGGCTTCTGCAAAGGCGTCACCGTGCACAAGATCACGGACTTGGTGGCGGCGGTCCAGGCCGGGCGCAAGGCTATCGTGTACGTGCCGAGCGGCGACGACAAGGCCGTAAAACGTCAGTTTGATTTCTTCTGCCGGATCGTGTGGGAACTGGTGGGCGCCACCGTGCTAGTTGAGGAACTGTCGCGCGTCACGATGCCGTCATGGTCGCCGCCAGCCTGGCGGAACCTCTCGACCGCCGGCCGCCACCAGGGCTTGACCATCATCGGCGTGAGCCAGCGGCCGGCGCAGATCGACAAGGACTTCCTGGGCAACTGTTCCGAGGTCCGGTGCTACCGCGTCAACTACGACAACGACGCCAAGGTAATGGCCGACACCCTGGGCCTGCCTGACGAGTGGCGCCCGACCGGGCCAGGTGGCCGCGCGCAACGCGTCAAGGGCCTCAAGCTGGTGCGCGAACTGCCGAATTTTGAGTTTTTCCACAAAAACCCGGACCTGTCAGTCAGGCGCGGAATCAATAAGGCCCTGTAACAGTAACAGTAACAGTAACGGTTACAGGCCGTAGCGCAGGCGAAACCGGCGTGTCACCTTAGAACCCTGTTCCACCTGACAAACCCATTTTAGGAAAAACCATGAACAAAGAAGTCATCCAGACCGCGCTCATCGCCATCGTCGCTTTCGCTGTCGTCGCCGCCGTCCAGAAGCACGCCATGAAAGTTCCAGGCGTGGGCGACTACCTGCCAGGCGCGTAAGCCGGCAAGGCGTACCGAAACGGCCGCGCCGAGCATCCGCAAGCGCCGCCGCAATCCATAACCCATAGAAACAGGGAAAAACATGTCCTTCTACGATCAAATGATCGACCTGCAGAACGCCACCCCCGGCAACAATGCAATCCTGAAACTGTCGTATAACGCGACCTTCGACAAGCTGCACCTGATCCTGGGCGGCGGTCTGACCAAGGCGCACCTGGGCAAGATCGAGGGCAAGGCCAACGGCGTGACCTTCTACGAGGATCAGATTCCGCACATTGCCTCGCGTGACGCCTACCAAGGCATTTTCACGCAGGCCGATACCGTCACGATCGACTTTACCGAGCCGAACACCCGGGGCGGCGCCGCTGCACAATACCTGGCCGCGTTGCCGCGTAACCTGCTGAACTCGCTCACCTTCGAAATCGAGATTCTGCCGGCCGCGCCGAACACGATGACGCTGAAATGCGACGGCGAATATCGCGATCCGACCCAGAACCCGTTCATCCTGCGCCGCAAGCGTTTCACGATCCCGCTGGGCGTCGTGGGCGACAACGATTACACCCTGCCGAGCGGCAACGATGGCGGCCTGCTGAAGCGCATCTGGATTCACCATGCCAACATCGTGACCGCCGCCGAACTGCGCACCAACGGCACCCCGCGTATCCGCGCATCGGTCGCCGCGCTGGAATATTCGGCCAAGCGCGATCGTGTGGTTCCGCAGCCGGGCATCCTTGTGCTCGACTTCATCAGCGACGGCAACCTGATGAACATGCTTAACACCACCCAAGTCAAGGAAACCCTGCTGCGCCTGAAAACCAGCGCGGCCGGCCAGGCAACCGTCTATCTCGACTACGTCGACGATCTGCGCAAGCTGCACTGATCGGGGGTCAACATGTTTGACTTCGGACAATTCACGCAGGGCTACATCGACGGCGAGAGCTACGGCGTCAATGCCGATGTGTCGCGCGGCGACGCGCCGATGCAGCCGACCACGGCAACCGGCAACGGCTATGGCTACCACGTCGACAACGGCTGGCTCAACGCCCTGGGCGGCACCGTGCAAACGGCGCTGAATTATGCCCTGCTGCGTGACCAGCAAAAGATGGCGCAACAGACCGGCTATGTCTCGGTGCAAACGCCGCTGACGCCGACGCCGCAGGTCCAGGCGCAGATGCAGAACTCGCGCTTGCTGGTGCTGGGCCTGATCGGTGTGGGCATCGCGTTCGCTATGCGCGGGGGTAAGTAATGGCGCCCGGTGGCGGCATGCCGCCGATGCAGCTTGACATGGGTTCGTCGGCCAAGTCGGGCGATGCGCAAGGCGGCTCCGCGAGCGGCCAGGGCTGGGGCGCGCAGAACCAGGGCGACTGGATCATCCAGCGCACTGGTACGGGCGACAACACGGCAACGCCGGTCCCGAAAAGTTCGGGTGTCGTGCTGCTGGCCGTGGGGGCGGCGGCGGTGTGGTTCCTGACGCGATGAAAGGGACAGTCGAGCCGGGCCAGCTCGACGCCGCGGCGCGCGCCGCGTATGCGAAAGCATTCGACGCGCGCCGCGATACGACCGGGGGGCTTGGCGACATGGAGGCCTGCCTGAGCACGGCGACGCTGTTTGACGTCAAGTTGAACGGCGAAACCGTCGCCAGGTACGCGCTGGAACAGGTCAACCAGGCGCACGGCGTCGAGGTGTTCATTGTGGCTGCTGCCGGCGGCGTGCCCGGCTGCGATCTGGTCGCATCGCTCGTCCCGTACATCGCGCAGCAATGCGCAACCGCCGACTGCCTGACGATCAACACCCGGCGCCGGGGGCTCGTGAAAAAGCTCGAGCGCCAGGGCTGGGAACTGAGTTCCTACGTGATGAGGAAAAAATTATGAGCAGCAAATCGAGTGCGAGCACGCAAGCGAACCAGACGCAGACCAACAACACCGAAGATAACCGCATTGGCGTAGCCGAAGCCGGCTCGATCAACTTTTCGGGGTCCAACGGCAATAGCGTGACCGACCAAAGTACGACGATCAATCAGACCATCGACGCGGGCGCCGTGGGCCGCTCGTTCGATTTTGCCGAGGCAGTCACCAAGGGGTCGGCCAGCCTGGCGGCGGCGTCCGTGGGCGAAATGGGAGACCTGAGCCGCGACGCGCTGGGCGCCGTCAAAGATGCCTACGCCGATTCCGGCGAACTGGTGCAAAAAACGTCCCTGGCGTCGATCAACGCGATTACTTCGGCAAATTCCAAGGTCAATGATGTGCTGGCCGACGCGTACCGCACGAGCAAGGCCGGCGAGCAAAAAATGCTGGCGTTCGGTGTGGTGGCAATCGTCGGCCTCGCGGCGGCGAAAGTGATGGGGGCGCGATGAGCTACCGTGTCTTTACGCTGAAAGCCGGCCAGCCGGTACAAATCCCGGTCCAGGGGAAAGTGATTCTTGTCGACGATACCGGCGAGGCCGAAGGCGTCGACATTACGCCGATGAAGGGCGGGGCGACATTCACGAAGATGCCGAAGCGACAAAAGGCGTTCAAGTGCTTTGCCGACTACGACGCGATCATTCTGGAGGCTGCGGTTGATTGCGTGGTGTCCATGTTCCTGAGCCAAACCGATGTGAGCCTGGGTTTTGCCAGCGGCGCGCTTGTCAACGTCATGGGGCAAGTTTCTATCGGCAACGATCCAGACAACCGTGTCCCGGTCGATATCGGCGGGGGTTTGATCGAGGTGACGGCGTCCAATGTCGGCATCAACAACACAGACGAAACGGCTGTGCCGATGCGTCAGCGGCCGGCTGATGTGTTCGCAGTCCAGGTCAAGAACAGCGACGCAAGCGCGATGCCTGTCGTCCAGAAGGGCGGCGCCGAATTCGTGACGCGTGGTTATTTGGCCGCGATCGTTACCGATGTGGCGCCAGTAAATATGACGGAAATCCGTGGGCCGGTGCTCGCTGTCGGGGCGGCGCGTCGTGGGTTCCGCATCAAAAACGTGGGCGCTGGTGCTGTTGCCATCGGTGGCGCAGGCGTCACGATTGACAACGCCGTGGTGCTGATCCAGCCGGGCGAAACGTGGAATGAGAACGAAGCGCCGGGCGCCGCCTGGCATGGCGTCTGCGCGGCTGGGACGAGTTCTACCCTCAACATTCAGGTGATTGCATGATGAAATTAAAGTTCTTCCGCGCGCTGTGCTTTGCTGCCACGTTCATGGCGGCGACGGCGCCGGCACAAGCGGCCGGCCCGGCCGGCATCGTTGAGAAGCTGTACGTGCGGCCGGCACCTGGCGCTGTGCCTGTTTCCTATGCCGACAAGTTCACCGGCCAGCCGATCAGCATCAAGGATTTCGGCGCATCGCCTGCCGCACCTGCAGCCGTCAATACTGCCGCGATCCAGAAGGCGATCGACGCCGCGCGCAAGATCGGTGACGGCTTTAATACGTCTTCGTCGGGGCGCGTGTATGCACCAAGCGGCGTCTACAAGGTCAACGGGCCGATTAAGCTCTACAACGGGACGTTTCTTGACGGCGAGGCGGCCGGGGCGGTGATTTTTGAGCAACAGGACGCAACCAAAAACACATTCGAAAACGTCGATCAAGTCACCTATGTGGACAACACGCTGACGATCAAGCGGGTGAATGTCAAGTATGTGACGCGGGCGGCGAATGCCGGCGTCTACGCTTTCAAGATCGCCTCCAGTACGGCGATTGCTCCCGTCTTTGAAGATGTGACCGTGTTCAATGCGCCGACCGCGTTTTACTTCGAACTGACCATCAATCTGTCGATGAATCGTACCTATTCGATCAATGCGGCGCTCGATGCCTACGTGTTCGGAAGTACGGGGCCGGGGGGCGTGTTCCACAACAGCGCCGCCAACATCGTGGCGTCGTATGCGGCCGGGAGTGGTGGCGCCGGCTTCTCCGGCACGCTGATCGGCTCGACGCTGGCTGGTGTGGCTGCTGACCGCAATGGAACGGGCTTTCAACTGCGCCTGATGAGTTCCAGCCTGGCGGGGTCGGCTGAGGGTAACGCTTCGTTCGGTGTCCAGCTGACAAACAGCGAGGCATCGGCCGTGCGCGTCTATGTGGTGGGAGCCGTGGGCGCGGCCGGGGGCATTTGGCTTGCCGATTCCAAGAACATCACATTGCTTTCGCCTGTCGTCGAGTGGGGCGGCGCCGGGACCGGCTACGGGCTGCGCACGAGCGGCACAACCAAGGGCGTAACAGTGTTTTCGCCGTCGATTCAGCCATTTGCGCAGGGAGCTTACAACGATGCGTCTGTACTGACATTTATTGACGGTCCCAACCTGGCGCGCGGTCTGCTGCCGAGTGAGAACCAGGGCGCTTTTGCGTCGGGCTTTTCGGCCGGGTCCGGTGCTGGTGGTGCAACTGGCACGGCGGGCTTCCGCGTCGCGGGGGCGAACGGATACGGGGTTTCCCTGGAGGCCTGGGACGATTCCGCGCCGCGCTGGGGGTTGTTCGGGTTTTCCGGTACGACGCGCAAACCAATCATTGAGGGGCTGTACCTGTCGAACGATATTCAGGTGAACGGCGCTTTCGTCCTCAAGTCGCCGAATGGCACGAAATACCGCATCCGCGTAACCGATGCCGGCGTGCTCACTGGTGAGTTGGCTGTGGAATGAATAAGAAACTGATCGTTGTCGGGCTGGCGGCGGTGGCTGTGCTGCTGCTGGCTGGTGAGAGCGACGAAATCGACAACCCAGCATACGAGGCGCCTGATCTGATCGACCAGGCCGCCGCCTTGTGGGACGACATAACAGATATTTCAGGGGGTGTAATGAGTTTGACTGAGCAAAAAAACGTGGCGGCATTCTTGAAAATGATCCGCACGGCCGAGGGTACGGCCGGGCCGGATGGATACCGGACATTGGTAGGTGGGAGCCTGTTCAACAGCTTCGCCGATCATCCGCGCAAGCTGGTGACGATCCTCAGCAACGGGCGCCCGATTACGTCGAGCGCGGCCGGTGCCTATCAGATCCTGACGCGCACCTGGGCGGGCGTGAAGGGCAAGTTGATGCTGACCGACTTCACGCCGGCCTCGCAGGACCGGGCCGCCGTCGAACTGATCCGACAGCGCGGCGCGCTCGCCGATGTGAGGGCAGGGCGCTTCGGCGATGCGCTGACGAAGTGCCGCAAAGAGTGGGCCAGCCTGCCAGGCGCCGGCTACGGCCAGCCGGAAAAGAGCGTGGGCGCCCTGTTCGCCGCCTACGTCAACGCGGGCGGGAGCGTCGCATGAAGACCGAAGACATGATGGATTTGGTGCTGGGCCTGGCGACGGTGGCGATTGGCTGGCACCTCTACAAAATGTACAAGGTGAGCCAGACGCCGGAGAACCCGCCATTGCAAGGCATCCCGGCGGCACCGGAAATTCAGCAAGACGCCAACGGCAATTACTTCTTCGACATGGACAAACTTTTTGAGGGGGTGCTGTGATGCTGAATCGATATGTCATCGTGGGCGCCGTGGCCGGCCTGGCCGTGGTGCTCCTGCTGGTAAAAAAAAACGGGATTGCGGCTGTGGGTGCGGAACTGGGGGGCGCGGCTGTTGATATGGCCGGCGGCGTCGTGGCCGGCGCCGCGCAGGGCGTGGGCGATGTGCTCGGCATCCCGCGCACCAACGAAACCGAGTGCGAAAAGGCGATGCGTGAGGGGCGCTATTGGGACGCGAGCTTTTCGTGTCCAGCCGGGACATTCATCGGCGGCGCCGCCACCGATGCCTATAACAACGTGAAAGGGTGGTTTGAGTAATGAAGATCAAGGACATCATTCCGCCGCCGGTGTCGGTGCTTCGCGAGGGCTTGATTGTCCTGGGCGGCATCCTCATCGCGGCCTATGTGATTAGCCGGTTCCCCAAGCTGAAAAGCTTCGTCGTGGAGAACAGCGTCACCGTGAACGATTCGCAGGGCAACAACATCTGGTAGTACAACCAAAACAAGGGGAAAGAGCATGAAAAAAACGATTCTCAAGCGCCTGAACGAGCGCTCTACCTGGGCGGGCCTGGCCGCGCTGGCCGTGCTGTTCGGCGTCGATGCCGTCAAGGCGAATATGGTGGCCGAAGCGATGGCCGGGCTGGCGGCGGCGGCGGCCGTCATCATCCCTGACGGTGCGGTAGTGCCGGCGGCGGGTCAATAATGAGTGCGCTGGAACTGTTCCAGCTTCTGACCAGTTCCGGCATCTTTACGGGCGGGCTGGCGGCCGGCGCCTGGGTGCTGCGCACCGAGCGCCGGATCATGCGGTTGGAAGTGAAAGCCAAAATCGCGTAATCGATTTGTTGCAGTGGGGAACGTGAACGGCTAGGATCGCGTTTTACAACGAAACAGGGATTGCGATGAAGAAGGTACTGGCCGCGCTGGCGGTTCTCGTTTGCGTCGGGGCGCAAGCGCAAACGGGCGCCAGGGGCACACTGCAATGGAAGTGCGAAGGTACTAGCCGGGACAGCATGCAATGCGTCGTGAAGAACACTGGCAAGCGCCCGGCCGGGATATGCGTCGATGTGGTCAAGGTCTGCAAAGAGGGAAACCACTACGCGCAGATGTGTACCGGGCAGCTACAGCCCGGCGAGACGGCGTCCAAGGTCGTTTCCGGGTTCGATCCCAAGGTCAAGCTGCTCGAGCGGTGTGTCGGCGTCGAGTACGGGGATAGCGTCATCGAGTGATTTTGCAGGCTGGGTGAGCGCGATCACTGTGCCGCTCACCAGGCCAAGCCTCGGCGCCAGGGCGCCGAATCCCATCTGCCGATGTCGAAGGTCGGCTTCCATGTGCTTTAACCTGAGAATCTCGGGAACCCACCAGGGCACGCGCCGCTTGGCGTTGAGCCAGTCGCGCACGGTGCGCTCGTCGCGGCGTAGGCGCTTGGCCAGCACGGGCAGCGGGACGCCCATCGCGTAGTAGGCCATTTCGGTAGGGTTGCCGTATCGCAGATTCGGATATCGCACTGGTGAGCCTCCTGTGGTCGAGTCGAAAAAAAGCCTGCGGTGTGATAGTCGCAGGCTGTTGAGTTCCGGTCTGTGCGGGCCGGGCTAGAGCGTTTTTGTTCGATGTGCGTGCCTGTCCCCGTTTTCGCATAATCTATATTATGTTAAATCCGTTCTCCGTACACGCGTCGATGCAGATCCGGAAGATTGCCAAGCTGGCGGTAAGCCGCGCCACTGTTGCTCATCCGGCGGCGGCCCGCTGGTCTACCCTCGTGGTGACGCGGCCATTCAGGCGTGCCGCATGACTTACGGGTTAATCCCTGCGCGGCAAGCACTGCCGTTCGTGCTCTCGCCCTGTTCGTGTCCGTTCGGGCTGAACGCCGGTGGCGTCGTGCGCGAACAGAAAATCGTCGCGGCCGGAAGTCGGCAGCTGCTATGGAGCGCGCCGATCCGGCGCCGGGCCGCGCGCCCTCGAACCACCCAGCTGCCCGCTGGCGGCAGCCAGCACGCTCGACGCAGCACCGAAGCGCAATTGCTGTTCGTCGACCATCGTCCAACCAAGCGGCGGGCGGCGCTGCGTGCGGTGCCGCGCCTTGCGCCTCCCGCGCAATAGCGCCCATGCCGGCGCGCCGGCGGCGCTCCCGTGTCACCGTGTCGTACGCGCCAGCGCGACCGGCGCGAGTGCGGCGGCATGGAGCTGCGATGAGGTTTCGCCGTCGGCACCTCGATCGCCATCTGCACCGCAGCGGACAGCTGGGCTGCCGCATTATCCGGCTCGGCGGCCGCTGTGGGCTCGGGTTCGGTACCGCCGTCCCTGAAGGCCCGATGTTGCGGGCTTCTCCGGTCCGCGCGCCGCCAGCCAGGCCGATCGCGGACAGTGCCGCGCCGGCGATGCACTCGGCACCGCCGGTTACGCCGGCTGCGATAGCACGGCCGGCCCTGGTCGATCCTACGGCCCGCACATTGGACGCGCGCGAACCATGAGCGTGCGGCGCAGCCTCTGCCGGCCGTGCCGGGGCAAGAGCGCTCCCGCCCTGCGCAGTGCCCTGCAATGAACATGAACTCGACAATATATATGCTAATGTCGAGTTCGATGTCCGTCTGGCTCGCAGCGCGCCGGCCACGATCGTCGGCCAAGATCCCGGAATCACTACCGCTGTCGTCGACATCTGTGTTGGCGCGCACCTCGAACTCGTCGTTCGCGGGCGTCGGAACACGTTCACGCATCCACGTAGCGCCTGTGTACGGGTGGCAAACGTTCGCGCTATCCCGATGCGCTGACCGATCTGCTCCTCACCGGCAGAAGCGCCCCGCTGCAAGGACCAAGAACCCTGGTCCGGCGCACCGCCTGCACCGCTCTGCCGATCCGTCGGCCGAGGTCATTCGGACGGGGCTCCCGAACGGTAGGCAAACCTGTGACGCGCCTCGCGCTGCCCCGTCGGACAACCTGCATGCCGGATCGGTGCCGTGCGCACATCCGGTAGCGCCCCGCGGCCTCCGGCGAGCGCGCCCGGAACGCCGTCCACTCGAGCCGGGCGCGCTCGCGCCCTCCTCCCTTACTTGCCCGAGGTGCCGCCCGAACCCGAGCTAGTGCCGGTGCAGTGGATTTTTAACGAGGACATTTCGTCGAAAAATCCCATCTTTTTGCTGACATCGGCAACGCGCTGGCCGGGCTTGAAGGTCGACACCGGGTCGCGGAAGTTTTCGTTGTCGTAGATCGTGAGCGTCGTCTTGGGCCCGGTTTCGATGCTGCTGATCTTGCCCTTCCAGTCGATGCCGAATGGGCCGACCATGTTCGGCATGTCGATCGGCCCCGACAAGGTCAAGGTGTCCCCGGTGAAGTTCGGGTCGTCGTGCAGCTTGGCCCAGCAGCCGCTCTTCATCCACTGTTCCTGCGCCGGGGAAACGAGGGGAATGAGCAGGAAAGTGACCGCCTGTCCGGTAGAGGATTTTCCGCCGGCCGCGGACTGGCCGGCGGCCCCGGACGCCGTGCTGGTGCCTTTGGCGGAGGCGCCGGTCGCGCTCTGGTGGCCGCCCTGCCCCGCTGCGGAACCCGCTGTGCTCTGGGCGTTCGCCATCCCTGGCAACAGGGCGAACGCAAGGGTGCAGATGCCAATGCTTCTGCACAGGGACGAACTGATGGCATGCATGCTGGTCTCCTCGATCGATTGGTTAGCGGTCAAGAATGGACATTCGGTGCGCTCCCGAGTTCACCCCCCGGCCAACATTGGCAACGCGGGTCAAAGCGGAGTGCAGTGCATGCCGCGCCGGGAATGCGGGCGCCCGTGCCCGTTGGCGTGCTGGAAAGGCGCTGCGCGACATCGGGCTCAGGGACCGTTTGCAGGAATTTTGCACACCGCTATCGTGTCGCCTCCCGGAGACGCCGGTGCTAAGCTTTTGACACCCAAGCGCCGGGAGGAAGGCATGCCTGTTCATGGTTGGAAACTGGCCGTCGTCGGCGTCGCTCGCACGCGCCGGGGCCACAGCGCGGCTCGACCTGCCTGGCATACCTCGACGCCCGGACTGCGGCGATCGAGCCCAAGGCGCGGCCCTGGCGATGCCAGCCCTCGCAGTTTCCATCGGCGCGTTTCGCGCATGCAGAGCCGGTCGCGTACCCAACTCGAGCTTGACCGCGCAAGGCGCTTCCTGCGCGGCTCCCGGGACCGATTCCCCAACCTCCAGACGCCCCAGGGGCGCACATCGACATGAACCAGACCGTAGGTGATTTCTTTGTCGAACGCCTCTACGATTGGGGCGTCCGCACGATTTTCGGCTACCCCGGCGACGGCATCAACGGGGTGCTCGGCTCTCTCCAGCGCTCGAAGCGCAAGATCGACTTCATCCAGGCGCGCCACGAGGAAATGGCGGCCTTCATGGCCTCGGCCTACGCCAAGTTCACGGGAGGGCTCGGGGTCTGCCTGTCGACGGGCGGACCCGGCGCCTCCCACCTGGTCACCGGGCTCTACGACGCCAGGTGCGACCACGTTCCCGTGCTGGCCATTACCGGCCAGGCGCCCCGCACCGCGCGCGGTGCCCACTATACCCAGGAACTGAACCTGGAGCGCATCTTCCAGGATGTGGCCGACTACGTCTACGAGGCCTCCGCCCCGTCCCAGGTACGCCACCTGGTCGACCGCGGGATACGCACGGCCCTGGGACGCAACGGCGTCAGCGTGCTGATCCTGCCGGGCGACCTGCAAGACCTGCCTTACGAGGACCCGCCCCACAAGCACGGTTCGGTCATGTCCGGCATCGGCTACACCAGGCCAAGCGTGGTGCCCCATGAAGCCACTTTGCGGCAGGCAGCCGAAGTGCTCGACGCCGGCAGCAAGGTGGCGATCCTGGTCGGCGCCGGCGCCCTCCATGCTACCGACGAGGTGATCGCCGTGGCCGACCGGCTGCAGGCCGGGGCTGCCAAGGCCCTGCTCGGCAAGGCTGCCCTGCCCGACAACCTGCCCTGGGTCACCGGTTCGATCGGCATCCTCGGCACCAAGGCCAGCTGGGAGCTGATGAGCCACTGCGACACGCTGCTGATGATCGGCAGCGGCTTCCCTTACGCCGAATTCCTGCCCGCGGAGGGCAAGGCGCGCGCGGTGCAGATCGATATCGACCCCTCGATGCTGAGCATCCGCTACCCGGCCGAAGTCAACCTGCATGGCGACAGTGCCGAGACGCTGCGCATGCTGCTGCCGCTGCTGCGGCAAAAGTCCGACACCAGCTGGCGCGCCCAGGTGGAGAAGGAAGTCGCCGATTCCTGGAGCACCCTGGAACACCGGGCGCTGCAGCCGGCGCACCCGCTCAATCCCCAGCGCGTGGCCTGGGAACTGTCGCCGCTGCTGCCGCCCGACGCCATCGTCACCAGCGATTCCGGCTCCTGCGCCAACTGGTACGCGCGCGACCTGCGGGTCCAGCGCGGCCAGATGTACTCGCTCTCCGGCGGCCTGGCCTCGATGGGCGCGGCAGTGCCGTACGCGATCGCCGCCAAGGTGGCGCACCCCGGCCGGCCCGTGATCGCCATGGTGGGCGACGGCGCCATGCAGATGAATAACATGGCCGAGCTGATCACCGTGTCGAAATACTGGGAGCGCTGGGAGGACCCGCGCTGGATCGTCTGCGTGTTCAACAACGGCGACCTGAACCAGGTGACCTGGGAGCAGCGCGTGATGGAGGGAAACCCGAAGTTCGAGGCGACCCAGCAAATCCCCGACGTCCCCTACCACCTGTTTGCCGGCCTGATCGGCTTGAAGGGCTTGTATTGCGACAACCCGGACATGGTGCGCGATACCTGGCGCGAAGCGCTGGCCGCGGACCGTCCGGTGGTCATCGAGTTCAAGACCGACCCCGAGGTGCCGCCCCTGCCCTCGCATATCACCTTCGAGCAGGCCAGGAGCTTCATGAGCACCATCATCAAGGGCGACCCGCAGGAGGGCTCGATGCTGGCCGGTGCGGCGCGCCAGATCCTCAGCAACATCCTGCCCGGGGAAAAGCGGTGAACCCGGCGGCGCAGGCAGGCTCGCGCCCGGCGGCGCGCCTGCTCGGCGCGGCCTCGCTGGCGCTGCCGCTGGCGGGGTTGCTGGCCGTCCGGCCAGCCGGCAACGGCAGTTTGCGCCCACCGGCCCGCTGCAGGCCGGCGCCTGGCACGGCGCACGCCGCTCAGGTGGGCGCTCGGGTCGGCACTCAGGTAGCCAATCGGCAACCGGCCGGACAGCTCTACCTGTCCTCGGCAATGCTGGCCGCCTCGGTATTGAGCGACAGCGCGCTCGAGCACTACCGCGGCGGGTTTTCCAATCCGGGCATGTTCGCGCCGCTGGCCAGCGCTGCGCTGGCGCTGACCTGGGCGCTGCGCGGCGCCGGCCGGCCCGGGCGTCCGGCGCCGGCGCTGCCGTTCGCGGCGGCCTGCGCGACCGGAGCGGCGGGCCTGGGCTTCCACACTTATAACGTCCTGCGCCGTCCCGGCGGGCTGTCCTGGGCCAACCTGTTCTATGCCGCGCCGCTGGGCGCGCCGGCGGCGCTGGCGCTGGCCGGCCTGTTCGGGCTCGGGGCGCGCGCGGCCGCACGCGGGGCGCCGACGCTGGCGCGCCTGCCCAGCGGCCAGGCCCTGTGCGCGCTGGCGGCGGCCGGCCCGGCCGGCACCAGCATGGAGGCCGCCCTGCTGCATTTTCGCGGTGCGTACCACAATCCGGCAATGTGGCTGCCGGTGACGCTGCCACCGCTGGGCGCGGCCCTGCTGGCGGCCAGCGCCGTGCGCGCGCCATCGCGGCCGCAAGGCCTGGCCCGGAGCTGGCTGTCGGCCTGCGCCTGGCTGGGCGTCGCCGGAGTCGCGCTGCATGCGCGCGGCGTGGCGCGCCAGATGGGCGGCTGGCACAACTGGAGCCAGAACCTGCTGAGCGGTCCGCCGCTGCCGGCCCCGCCCAGCTTTTCCGCGCTGGCGCTGGCCGGGCGCGCGGCGCTGGCACTACGCGCCCGCGATGCGCCGCTGGAGGCCGCGGCATGAAGCCGGAGCCGCCGCGCTACCCCGGCTACGACGTGCTGGCCAAATGGAACAGCCCGTCCTACGACGATACCACGCGCGCGGTGCTGGCGCGGCGCCTTGCCGCGCTGCCGCCGCGCCGCTTCCTCGACGAGGCCGAGTGGGCGCTGCTCGAAGCGGTCAACCGGCGCCTGCTGCCGCAGCCGGAACGGGCCGAGCCGGTCCCGATCACGCCCTGGATCGACGCCATGCTGCACGAGGACCGCGGCGAAGGCTATCGCCACCCGGACCGGCCGCCGCTGCGCCAGGCCTGGCGCCTGGGCCTGGCCGCGCTCGCGGACGAGGCGCGCTGCCGCCATGGCCAGGATTTCGTCGCGCTGCCCGCTGCCGCCCAGGATCAGGTCCTGCAAGCGCTGGCCGAAGACCATGGCCAGTCCGGGCAGTGGCAGGCGCTGCGCGCGCAGCACTTCTTCGTCCACCTGCTGCTCAAGACGGCGGCCGGCATTTATTATGCCCACCCGGCGGCCTGGAGCGAGATCGGCTTCGGCGGCCCGGCCAGTCCGCGCGGCTACGTCCGCCTCGGCTTCGATGGCCGCGATCCCTGGGAGGCGAGCGAGGCGCCATGAGCGGGCAGGAGCAACGTATCCCGCGCACCGGCGGCGGGCGCGCACCCGACGTGTTCCGGCGCGGCGGCTGGGTGCCGATGCGCGAGTACCCCGACCACGAGGCGGTCGACTTCGCCGTCGTCGGCGCCGGCGCGGGCGGCGCCACGCTGGCCTGCAAGCTGGCCGAGGCCGGCTTTTCCGTGGTCGTACTCGAGGCGGGGCCATTCTGGCGGCCGCTCGAGGACTTCGCCTCCGACGAGGAAGCCCAGCACGACCTGTATTGGCTGGAGGAGCGCCTGAGCAGCGGCGCCGACCCGCTCGCCCTCGGCGGCAACAACTCCGGCTGGGGCGTCGGCGGCTCGACGGTGCACTTCAGCATGATCTCGCTGCGTTTCCGGCCCGCGTGGTTCCGCGCGCGCAGCCAGCTCGGCTACGGCTTCGACTGGCCGATCGACTATGCCGAACTGGCGCCCTATTACGAGGAAGCCGAGCGCGCCTTGGCGATCGCGGGGCCGCTGCGCTATCCCTGGGGTCCGCCGCATCGGCGCTACCCCTACCGCGAACACGAAATGAACGCTGCCGGGCTGGTGCTGGCGCGCGGCGCCGAGCGCATGGGCGTCGCCTGGTCGGCCGTGCCGCTGGCGACGGTGTCCGCGCCGCGCGGGCCGTCCCCGCCTTGCGTGTACCGGGGCTTCTGCAACTTCGGCTGTTCGACCAATGCCAAGCAGAGCGCCCTGGTGGTCTGGATCCCGCGCGCGCTGCGTGCCGGCGCCGAGGTACGCGACCTGGCCATGGCCGGGCGCATCGAACTCGACGCGCGCGGCCTGGCGCGCGGCGTGCATTACCGGCGCGTCGGCCACTGGCGCTTCCAGCAGGCCCGCAACGTGGTGGTGGCCGGCTACGCGATCGAGACCCCGCGCTTGCTGCTCAATTCGGCCTGCCCCGCCTTCCCGCAGGGCCTGGCCAACAGCTCCGGGCTGGTCGGCACCCATCTCACCACCCACGCCGGTCCCGGGGTCTGGGCCCGCTTCGACGAAGCCATCCGCTGGAACAAGGGGCCGCCCAACATGGCCGTTTGCGAGCACTGGAATTATGCCGACGAAGGCAAGGATTTCAGCGGCGGCTACGCCTTCATGAGCCAGGGCCCGCTGCCGCGCGCCTGGGCCCAGCTGGTGACGACCTCGCGCGGCCTGTGGGGGATGGCCTTGCGCCGGGAAATGCTCGACTACAACCACATGAGCGGCCTGGTCGCCGTAGCCGAAACCGAACCGCGCCCATGCAACCGGGTGACGCTGGCCCAGGAACGCGACCGCCACGGCCTACCGGTGGCCCACGTCGAGTTCTCGTATTCCGACAACGACCGCCGCATGCAGGCCCATGCGACCCGCTTCATGGGCCGGATGCTGGAAGCGGCCGGCGGGCACGGCGTGTGGACCAGCGACGACACCAGCCACATCCTCGGCACCTGCCGGATGGGCGCCAGCCCGGAGGCTAGTGTAGTGAATGCCGACGGCCGCAGCTGGGACGTGCGCAACCTCTGGATCTGCGATGGCTCGCTGTTTCCGACCTGCGGCGGCGTCAACCCCTCGCTCACGATCCAGGCGCTGGCGTGCCGGATGGGGGCACGCATCCGCGCGCTGGCCGCGCGCGCAGAGCTGTAACGCGGAACTCGACCGAGCGGGAGGACGGCATGACCAAGATCGCCAGCATCTTCGACCTGGAAACGCTGGCCCGCAAGCGCCTGCCCGCGGTGCTCTTCGACTACATCCACGGCGGCAGCGAACAGCAGCTGACCGTGCAGCGCAACCTGGACGACATGCGGGCGCTGGCGCTGCGCCAGCACAGCCTGCGCAACGTGGCCAGCCGTCACACCGCGGCGACCATGGCGGGCGACGCGGCGCGCATTCCGCTGGCCATCGGGCCGACTGGCCTGGCCGGCCTGGCCTGGCCCAACGGCGAATGCGAGGCGGCGCGCGCCGCGGCCGCTTTCGGCGTTCCCTACTGCCTGTCGACCTGCTCCATCAATTCGATCGAAGACGTGCACGCGGCAACCGGCAAGCCGTTCTGGTTCCAGCTCTACCTGATGAAGGACAGGAAAGTCAACGAAAGCCTGATACGGCGCGCTGACGACGCCGGCTGTTCGGCGCTGGTGCTGACGATCGACCTGCACGTGCAGGGAAAACGCTGGGCCGACGAAAAGGACGGGCTGGCAGTGCCGCCCCGCCTCACTCCCAGGAACGTGCTCGACATGCTGGGCCACCCGCGCTGGCTGGCCAGCATGGCGGGCAGCAAGCGCCACAACTTCGGCAACCTCGAACACGAGATCGCGGCCGGCAAATCGGTCGGCTCGCTGTCGAAATGGATCGCGCAGCAGTTCGATCCGACCTTCGATGCCGATACGGTGCGCCGTGTGCGCGCGCAATGGCCCCGCAAGCTGATCCTCAAGGGCGTGATGCATCCGGACGATGCGCGCACCGCCGTCGAGGTCGGGGCCGACGCCATCATCGTCTCCAACCATGGCGGGCGCCAGCTCGACAGTGCACCATCCTCGATCTCGGTGCTGCCGGCCATCGCCGACGCCGTCGGCGGGCGCACCGAAGTGCTGTTCGACGGCGGCATCCGCACCGGGGGCGACATCGTCAAGGCCATCGGACTGGGCGCTTCGGCCTGCCTGAGCGGGCGCGCCTGCCTGTACGGGCTGGCTGCGAGGGGATTCGACGGCGTGCTGTGCGCACTCGAGCTGTTCGAGCAGGAGCTGCACGACTGCATGATGCTGGCGGGCCTGGACAGCCTGGACGGCATTCCCCCCGGCGTCGTCACCGCCCAGCCGCCGCTGGGACGCGCGCAATGATCCCGTTCATGTTCGCCAGCGGCGTCGAGAACAGCGCGCCCACCATCGGCCACGGCCGCATTCGGCGCGACCAGATGGAGGAATGCGGCCACTACCGCTACTTCCGCACCGACTTCGACCTGGCCCTGCGCCTGGGCATCCGCACCCTGCGCTATGGCGTGCCGCTGTACCGCTGCTGGCCCGGCCCGGGGCGCTACGACTGGGACTTCGCCGACCTGGCCTTCGGCGAACTGCGCCGCCTCGGCATCGAGCCGATCGCCGACCTCTGCCATTTCGCAGTGCCGGACTGGATCGGCAGCTTCCAGAACCCGGACTTTCCTTCCCTGTTCGCCGGATATGCGGGTGCTTTTGCGCAGCGCTATCCCTGGATCCGGCTGTACACGCCGGTCAACGAAATGTACGTCTGTGCCCGCTTCTCCGCCCTGTACGGCCTGTGGAACGAGCAGCAGGCGAGCGATCGCGGCTACGTCCGCGCCCTGGTCAACCTGGTCAAGGCAAACGTGCTGGCCATGCACGCGATCCTGGCGCTGCGTCCCGGCGCTCTGTTCGTTCAGAGCGAATCGAGCGAATACTTCCATGCCAGCACGCCGGGCACGGTGGCGGACGCTGAGGCCCGCAACCTGCGCCGTTTCCTCTCGCTCGACCTGAACTACGGCCGGCCGCTCGAGCCCGCGCTGCGCGCCTATGCCCTCGACAACGGCATGACGGAGGACGAACGCCGCTTCTTCGAGGAGCACGCCGTCCTGGAACATTGCATCATGGGCAGCGACTACTACCGCTCCAACGAGCACCACGTCGATGCCGACGGCAGCCTGCAACCGGCCGACGAACTGCTGGGCTTTGCCGTGATCGCGCGCCAGTACGTGGAGCGCTACGGCCTGCCCCTGATGCACACCGAAACCAACCGCGACCAGGGTGCGGCGGGCGACGAAGCCTGCGTCTGGCTGCGCCGGCAATGGTCGCTCCTGCGCAGCCTGATGGAAAGCGGGGTGCGCGCCGTGGGCTTCACCTGGTATTCATTGAGCGACCAGGTCGACTGGGACATCGAGTTGCGCGAACTGCGCGGCGTGGTCAATCCGCGCGGGCTGTTCGACCTGGAACGCACGATCCGTCCTGTCGGCCACGAATATGCGCGCCTGATCGCGAGCTGGACGGGCTGGGCCGGGTCCGGCCCCGACCCCGCCGCGGGCGGCGCACAGGCGCCACCCGGCTGAGCCGGCGTCAGCGCCCGCCCAGGCGCGGGGCCAGCGTGGCCGGCTGCTGCCAGGGCGCGCGCTGCTCGGTGCGGCTCGCGTAATCGGCGCCGGCCAGGCCGAACAGCAAGGCCAGCGTGATCACCCCGGCGAGCGCCGCCAGCCTCTGCAAGGCATGGGCCCGGCGCAGGCGCATGAACACCAGTGCCACCAGCAGGGCCTTGACCAGCGCGATGCCGAGGTTGAGGGCGCTGTTGATCCAGCCCAGCGCGAGCCAGGCGCTGGCGGCGCTGGCCGCCAGCAGGAGCAGCAAGGCCAGCCAGGTGAGGATCAGGGGACGGGCGCGGCGCTGCATGCTAGGCTCCCGCGCGCCCGACCAGGTACAGCAGCGGGTACAGGAAGATCCAGACGATGTCGACGAAATGCCAATACAGCCCGACCAGCTCGACCGACGCCGGGTCCGGCGCGGGCGGCCCCGGGTGGCGCAACCCGAACGCGAGCCAGAGGCAGGCCAGGATGCCGGCCGTCAGGTGCAAGGCGTGCAGCGCGGTCGTCATGAAGTAGAGGACGAAGAACAGTTCGATGCCGGTCGCATGCTGGACCAGGCCGCCGTGCTCGGGCCGGAATCCGGCGCCGGGGAACAGGTGTTCGCCGAACTCGGCATGGTATTCCCATCCCTTGATGGCGAGGAAGGCCAGTCCAAGCGCGGTGGTCGCCGCCAGCAGCAGGGCTGCGCGCCGGCGCCGGCCATCGGTCGCCGCCTGGCCCGCCAGCGCCATCAGGAGGCTGCTGGTGAGCAGCACGGCCGTGTTGACGGTCCCGAGCAGGAAGTCGGTATGGCGGCTGCCCGCCGCGCAGGCCTGCGGGTAACGCAGGCGCAGGTAGAGGTAGGCGAACAGCAGCGGGCCGAAGAACAGCAACTCGCTGGCGATGAAGACCCACATGCCGAAGGCGCCGGCGAACTGCTGCTGTTCCCGGGTCGAAAACTGCGGCGCCGGCAGCGCCGCCACCCTGTGAACGGACTGGCTCATGGGGTGTAGGCGTAGGGGCCGCGCGTGACGACCGGCGGCTGCGTGAAGTTGTCGGGCGGCGGCGGCGAGGAGGTCTGCCATTCCAGCCCGGTGGCCTGCCAGGGGTTGGGCGGGGCCCGGCGGCCGTAGCGCAGCGACCAGGCCAGGTAGCCGAGCGGCAGCAGGTAGCCCACCGCCAGCGTCACCGCTCCCGCCGACGACAGCACGTGCAGCAGCTGGAATTCTTCCGGATAGCTGTGGTAGCGGCGCGGCATGCCGGCATAGCCGAGCAGGTATTGCGGGAAGAAGGTCAGGTTGAAGCCGGCGAAGATCACCACCGCGGCCAGCCGGCCCCAGGCCTCGGAATACATCCGCCCGCTGATCTTCGGCCACCAGAAATGGATGCCGCCCAGGTAGGCCATCACCGACCCGCCGACCATGATGTAGTGAAAGTGGGCGACGACGAAATAGGTGTCCGACAGGTGCACGTCCAGCGCCAGCGCCGCCAGGAACAGCCCGGTCAGCCCGCCGATCGTGAACAGGCCGACGAAGCCCAGCGTGTAGAGCATGGGCGCTTCGAAGGTAATGCGCCCCTTGTAGAGCGTCGCGGTCCAGTTGAACACCTTGATCGCCGACGGCACCGCGACCATGAAGGACAGCAGCGAAAACACCAGCCCGGCATACACCGACTGGCCGCTGACGAACATGTGGTGGCCCCACACCAGGAAGCCGATCACTGCAATCGCCAGGATCGCATAGGCCATGAAACGGTAGCCGAACACGGGCCGGCGCGCGAAACAGGGGATGATCTCGCTGGCCACGCCCATCGCCGGCAACACCATGATATACACCGCCGGGTGCGAATAGAACCAGAACAGGTGCTGGAACAACAAGGGGTCGCCGCCGAGGGCGGGGTCGAAAATGCCGACCTGGAACAGGCGCTCGACGGCGACCAGCACCAGGGTCATGGCCAGCACCGGCGTGGCCAGCACCAGGATCAGCGCGGTGGCGTAGTTCGCCCACACGAACAGCGGCAGCCGGAACCAGCCCATGCCTGGAGCGCGCATGGTGTGCACGGTGACGATGAAATTCAGTCCGGTCAGGATCGACGAAAAGCCGAGCACCAGCACCCCGGCCAGTGCCAGCACCACGTGCGAGTTCGAGAACATGGTCGAGAACGGGGTATAGAAGGTCCAGCCGGTGTCGACCCCGCCGGCCAGCAGCGCCCACAGGACGATGGCGCCGCCCAGCAAGTAGAGATACCAGCTGGCCAGGTTCAGGCGCGGGAAGGCCAGGTCGCGCGCCCCGATCATCATCGGCATCAGGAAGTTGCCGAGCACCGAAGGAATCGACGGGATCAGGAACAGCCACACCATGATCACGCCGTGGGCCGTGAACAGCTTGTTGTAGGTGTCGGCGCTGACCAGGTCGCCCTGGGGGGTCGCCAGTTCCAGGCGGATCAGGGCCGCGGCCAGGCCGCCGAGGAAGAAGAACAGGGTGATCGACACCGCGTACAGCAGGGCAATGCGCTTGTGGTCGCGCGTGCCGAGCCAGGAGCGCAGGCTGTGGCCCGCGCCCAGGTAGCTGGTCGGGGCCGCCACGCCCTCCTCTGCCAGGCTAAGGTCGCTCTGTGGGCTCGTCATGTCCGCTCTCCCTGATGTATTCGATGATCGCCAGCAGTTCCTCTTCGTCGACCTGGCCCGCGAACGAAGGCATGATCGGCGCATAGCCGGCCACGACATCCTTGCGCGGCAACAGGATCGAGTCGCGCACGTAGGCTTCGTCGGCCGTCAGCTCGCGCCCGTCCTGCAGGTGCACGCGCCGCCCGAGCAGGTTGGTGAGGTCGGGCGCATGCACGCTCGATCCGGCCGCATGGCAACCGGCACACCCGAAGCGCCGGAACAGCGCAAAGCCACGCTCCGCCATCCCCGGCTGGCGCGGCCCCGAAGTCAGCCAGCGGGCAAATTGCGCCGGCGACTGCACCACGATGCGGCCGGTCATCATGGCGTGGGCGGTGCCGCAGAATTCGGCGCAGAACAGGTGGTACTCCCCGGCCCGGCTCGGGGTAAACGCGATCGCCGAGTAGCGGCCCGGCACCACGTCCTGCTTGATGCGAAAGGCCGGCACGAAGAAGCTGTGGATGACGTCCTGCGAGGTCAGCACCAGGCGCACGGGCCGCCCCAGCGGCAAGTGCAGCTCGCCGACCTCGCGCCGCCCGCCGCGGTGCTCGGCCTTCCACATCCATTGTTTCGCCACCACAAACACCGTCGTGTCCGCGGGGCCGGAGCGATACAGGGCCAGGTAGTCGACCGCACCCCAGGCATACACGCCGATGAACAGCAGCAGCGGGATCAGGGTCCAGGCCAGTTCGAGGCCGAAGTCGGTGGCATGGGCGCCGCTGCGGTCGGCGTTCGAGCCGGCCCGGTAGCGCACGCAAAAAACGACCATCAGCAACAGCACCGCCAGCGCCACCGCACCGCACAGCAGCAGCATGAACAATGCCAGGCTGTCCAGGCGCGCAGCCGAGGCGGCCCCGTCGGCCGGCAGGAGGTGAAAGCCAGGGCTCATCCGACTTCCTTGCGCGCGCGCCGGCGCCATATCCAGCCGCCCAGCCCGAACGCGGCCAGCAGCGCGCCCGCGCGCACCGCCGCCAGCGCCGCCGCGCCGTGGACGCCGACAGCGGGATCATAGTGCGCGCACAGCAACAGCAGTCGCTCGCCGGCCGCGAACGGCTGCGCCTGGCCGGCGCCGGCGGCCAGTACGGCCGCGCGCAGCGCGGCCGGCTCGAAGCGCACTCCTGGAAAGAAGCGGGCGATGCGTCCGTCGGCACCGGCCACCACGAAACCGGCGGCATGCGCGAGCTCGCCGCCGGCCGGATCGGGCGTCGCGCGGTAGCCCAGCGCCGCCTCGACGCGGGCCAGCGTGGCGGCGTCCGCCGTCAGCAGGCGCAGGTCGCCGGCGCCGCCCGGCAGCAGGGACGCATAGGCGCCATGCCTGGCCCTGGCCGCGGCCGCGCCGTCGCGCGGGTCGACCGAGATGCCGGCCAGGCGGTAACTGCCGGCGGGCAGGCCGCTCAAGGCCAGGGCCTGCAGCACGCCTTCGAACACGGTGCTGCACAGATTCGGACAGGTGTAGTAGCCCGGCACGAGCACCACCGGCGCGCGCCCGAACAGGCTGCCAAGCCGGAGCGCCGCGCCTTGTTCGTCGCGCAGCACGGCCTCGAACGGCAGGCGCGTCCCGATCACGGGCGCAAAACGTGCCGCCGGCGGGGCCGGCAAATGCAGGGGCTGCGCGGCTGCCGGCCACCGGCACAACGCCAGCCAGAGCAGCGTCCATGCTGCCAGCATCGCAGGGCGCGCCGTCCTCACCGCCGGCTCCCCTGGGCCGCCGCGCGGCCCGGTTGCGCCGCCATCAGCCGCATTGCCTCCTCGAGCGGGATATGGGCCAGGCCGGCGTCGCGGTCGACCCAGCCCCAGCTGCCGAGGCGCCTTTCCTTTTCGGCGAAATAGGCGGCCCGTTCCGGCTGCGGGGCGCCCTGCAGGCGTGGCGCCGGGATGACTGCCGGCCTCCCCGTATTGCCGGCAGGGCCGAGCGCGCGCACCAGCATCCACGAGCCGCCCAGCGCAAACACGATGCCGGCCAGGATCGCCAGGGCGCCGCGCCGGATGGCGCGCACGTGGATGCCGCGGTCTTCGCGCTGCGCCTCCTGCTCGGCGAGCTTCTCGTCTTGCGGCTCAGGCATGGGCTTTCCTCCTCGCCAGGCCGGCGGGCCGCAACAGCATCCAGGCCGGAGCCGCCAGCCCGAAGGCGACCAGCGGTGCCAGCCACAGCCAATGGCGCGTCATGCCCTGCACCGAGGGCAGGACCAGCCACCAGCAGTCGAGCACGTGCGCCGCCAGCAGCCCCGCGGCCAACGCCCCGAGCAGGCGCGGGGCCTGCTTGGCCTGGCGCGACAGCAGGATCGCGACCGGCACGGCGCCGTGCACGGCCAGCAGCGTCCAGGCGACCGCCTGCCACCCGGGGGCGCTGCGCTGCAGGTACCAGCCGATCTCGCGCGGCAGGTCCGCGGCCCAGATGATCAGGAACTGCACGTAAGCCAGGTAGGCCCAGGT
Organism: Massilia sp. GCM10023247; assembly: GCF_042653325.1. NCBI lineage: Bacteria > Pseudomonadati > Pseudomonadota > Betaproteobacteria > Burkholderiales > Oxalobacteraceae > Massilia > Massilia sp. GCM10023247. The sequence goes on along the minus strand of NZ_JBHSIB010000024.1, from coordinate 200,405 downwards.
CATCACGTACATCAGCAGCAAGTTGCCGAGGTCCGGCAGCCGGGCGCGCGCCGCGCCACGGTCGATCAGCAGCAGCGCCAGCGCCATCCCGGACAGCATCTGCCCGGTGCCGGTCAGCCAGCCGAATACGCTCGAGTACCAGGACGGCTGCAGCGACATGATCCAGTCCACCGAGGCCAGGCCGACCGAAAACCCATACGCCAGCAGGCAGGCGGCGGCGCGCGCCGCCGAGCGGGCGGAAGCGCGGGTCTCGATCCATGCGAGCAGGCTCCAGAGCAGCAGGTAGGCGAGGCTGCGCAGCGTGAAAAAGACCGGATCCAGCCACCAGCGGCGAAAGGCGGTGGCCGGCTCGACGCCGGATGCGCCGCTCCAGGGATACAACAGGTGCAGGCCCGCCAGGACCGGCAGGAACAGCAGGCAGGCCAGCGGCAGCCAGCGCGCCGCGCGCAGCAGCGGCGCCCTGATCGTGTCGCCCCAGGCACCGCCCGTCAATTGGTGCAGCCAGACGTTGGCCAGGCCGCCCAGCAGGGTGCCCGCCACGAACCACCAGGCGGCCAGGTAGCAGGCCAGCAGCGCGCGCGGATCGAGCAGCCAGCCGGCGCCGGCCAAAACCAGGACCAGAAGAAGAACAGAGAGCGGGACAGCGCTCGCGCGTGCCGGCACGTAGATCTTCATGGCGCGCCTCCCGGACCGGCGCGGCCGCCCTGCCCGTCCAGGTGGGCGCGCTGGTCCGCCGCCAGGCGCGCCGCCTCGACGTTCTGGCTCAGCTGCAGGGCGCGGATGAAGGCGACGATGGCCCAGCGGTCGGGCGGTTCGACGCGATCGCCATACGGCACCATCACCCCGTAGCCGCGGCTGATCACGTCGTACAGGTGGCGGTCCGGCGCGGCGCGCAGGCGCGCCTGGTGGAAGGTCGGCGGCGCCGGAAACCCGCGCCGCACCACCAGGCCGTCGCCGTCGCCGAGCGGACTGTGGCAAGGCAGGCAGTAGATCATGTAGCGCTCCCTGCCGCGTTGCAGCAGGCGCAGGTCGACCGGGTACGGGATCGCCGGCGCGTCCTCGGCCGCGATGTCGGCCGCCACCGCGGCGGCGCCGGTGCGCCCGCCCGAACTGTCGGCGAAGGCGCCGCGCGCGCGCGGCTGGGTGCCCTGGGGCGGCGGACGCGCGGAAGCGCCGTCTTCCCACAGCGTGCTCGCGGCGAAGGTCTTGTAGCGCGGCTGGTCGTACATGTCCTGCTTGGCGCGTTCGCAGCCGCCCAGCAGGCACAGGGCCAGCATCCATGTTGCGCGGCGCATCATGACGGCACCTCGCGCAGCAGCAGCGGCTGCAGCTCCTCGAGCAGCGCGCGCGCCGGTCCGGGCGCGAACACGGGGTCGCGCGCGGGCAGGCACAGGAAGAAGCGGTTGCGGCTGGCCAGCTCGAATTCGTCGATTTCGAACAGCGGGTGGTACAGCTGCGGCAGCCCGTTCTGCAGCAGCATCACCAGCACGGCCGCCAGCGCGGCGCCGAGGATGGTCAGTTCGAAGGTGGCCGGGATGAAAGCCGGCCAGCTGTGCAGGGGCCGCCCGCCGACGTTGATCGGATAGTCGACCACGGCCGCATACCACTGCAGGAAGTACGCGCCGGCGCCGCCGGCCAGCCCGCCCAGCAGCGTCGCCGGCGCCACCCAGTTGCGGTCCATGCCGAGCACCTCGTCGAGCCCGTCGACGGCGAAGGGCGAATAGGCCTCGGCCCGGGTATAGCCGTGCGCGCGCACATGGCGGGCGGCGGCGCACAGGCTCTCGGCGCTGGGAAACTCGGCCAGCAGGCCATACAGGGCCGCGCTCATGCCTGCCCCTTTGCACTGTCGCGCACCAGTTCGCGCATCTCGGCCATCGAGATCAGCGGCAGGAAGCGCACGAACAGCAGGAACAGCCAGACGAACAGCGCGATCGAGCCGAACAGCGTGATCCAGTCCCAGCGCGTCGGGTAGAACATGCCCCAGCTCGAGGGCAGGAAGTCGCGGTGCAGCGAGGACACCACGATCAGGAAGCGCTCCATCCACATGCCGGCGTTGATCACCAGGCTGAGCAGGAACAGGGCCAGCGCGCTGCCGCGCATGCGCCGCCACCAGAGCAGCTGGGGCAGCAGGATATTACATGTCAGCATGCTCCAGTACACCGGCGCATACGGCCCGGTCCAGCGGTTGAGGGTCATGTAGATTTCATAGCGGTCACCGCTGTAGAACGCCGTGAAGATCTCGGCCAGGTAGCCGTAGGCAACCAGCCAGCTCGTTGCCAGCAGCACCTTGGCGGCATTCGCCAGGTGGCGCCTGGTGATGAAATCCTGCAGCCCGAAGGCCGCGCGCAGCGGGATGGCCAGGGTCAGCACCATGGCAAAGCCCGAAAACAGTGCCCCGGCCACGAAATACGGCGGGAAGATCGTCGAGTGGTAGCCCGGCGTGTTGCCGACCGCGAAATCGAGCGAGACGATCGTATGCACCGACACCACCAGCGGCGTCGCCAGCCCGGCCAGCAGCAGGTAGGCGCTCTGATAGCGCGCCCAGTGGCGCGCCTCGCCGCGCCAGCCCAGTGCCAGCAATCCGTACGCGACCTGGGCCGCGCGCTGGCCGCGCCGCCCGGCGCGGTCGCGCAAGGTGCCGAGATCCGGGATCAGGCCGACGTACCAGAACAGCAGCGACACCAGCAGGTAGGTGGCGATCGCAAAGAAATCCCACACCAGGGGGCTGCGCCACTGGGGCCACACGTTCATCACGTTCGGATAGGGCACCAGCCAGTAGAAGAACCAGGGGCGTCCCAGGTGCAGGATCGGAAAAATGCCGGCAATACTCGCGGCAAACAGCGTCATCGCCTCGGCGAAGCGGTTGATCGAGGTACGCCAGCGCTGCCGCAGCAAGAGCAGGACGGCCGAGATGAAGGTCCCGGCGTGCCCGATCCCGATCCACCAGACAAAGTTGCCGATCGCAAAACCCCATGCAACCGGGATGTCCACGCCCCAGATCCCGATGCCCTTTACCAGCAGCCAGACGACGGCGCCGAGCAGCATGGTCACGCCGGCACTGGCGCAAAGAAAGGCGGTCCACCATTTCCAGCCGAACTGGCCGGACAGCACGATGCCTGCGATCTTGTCGCTGACGTCGGCATAGCCCCAGCCGGCGCGCAGCACCGCACTGTCGCGCGAGCGCGGCGCATCGGCGTCGGCGCGGGTGACAGGCGATGGCGCGCTCATTCCAGCTCCCGGTCGGGATTGAAGACGCGGGCGGTGTAACTGGTGCGCGGGCGCGTGTTGAGCTCTTCGAGCAGGACGTAGTCGAGCGGCGCCGCCTTGGCCGCGACGACGTCGCTGCCCGGGTCGTTCAGGTCGCCGAAATGGATGGCAGTCGTCGGGCAGGCGGCCTGGCAGGCGGTCACCATCTCGCCGTCGGCAATCGGGCGCCTGTCCTTTTCGGCGTCGATGCGGGCCCGGGTGATGCGCTGCAGGCAGTAAGTGCACTTTTCCATGACGCCGCGGCGGCGCACCGTCACTTCCGGGTTCTGCTGCGCCTTGAGGCTTTCTACCGTCTGGTTCGAATACTGCAAGAAATTAAAGCGGCGCACCTTGTACGGACAGTTGTTCGAGCAGAAACGGGTGCCGATGCAGCGGTTGTACACCTGCACGTTCAGGCCTTCGCTGTCGTGCACGGCCGCGCCCACCGGACAGACCTCCTCGCAGGGCGCGTGTTCGCAATGCATGCAGGGGACCGGCTGGAACAAGGTGCGGCTGCCCTCCCGGTAGCGGTCGACCCGGATCCAGTGCATGCTGCGCCCGCGCATGACCTCCTCCTTGCCCACCACCGGGATGTTGTTCTCGGCCTGGCAGGCCACGGTGCAGGCGGCGCACCCGATGCAGACGTTCAGGTCGATCACCATGCCCCATTTGTAGTCCGGGTAGCGGTACTCCGGATACAGCGAGCGCGGCGCATGCGGCTCGCTCGGCTGCGGGCGGCCGGCAGCGGGACCGCCGGCATCGACCACCTCGACCGGATCGCGCCCGTGCATGTCGACTTCGCGCTGGCGCAGGGCGAAACTGTGGCGGCGCCCGCCGGCGGCCAGTTCGAGCGCCGCCGGGGCGCGCATGGCCGCGCGGGTGCGCAAGCGGTACGCATCGAAACCGACCCCATTACCGACCGCCCCGGCGCCGGTGCGGCCGTAGCCGAGCGGCAGCGTGACCACGCCCTCGGCCTGCTCCTCTACTACCAGCACGGGGGCCAGCAAGGTGCGCCCCTCGACGCGCAGGCGCGCGACGTCGCCGTCGGCGAGGCCGGCACGGGCCGCGCTGGCCGGTCCGATGAGTGCGGCGTTGTCCCAGGTGAGCGAGGTCAAGGGGCGCGGCAGCTCCTGCAGCCAGGCGTTATTGCTGAACTCCCCCGCGTCGACCGCCGGGTCGGGGGCGAACAGCGCGACCAGTGGCGGCGCTGCCGGGGCCGGCCGCGCCGGCAGCGGCACCGGGCGCACGTCCACCGCGGGCGCGGCGCTTCCCGCCACCAGGCCGGCGCGCAAGGCTTCGCGCCAGAAGCCTTCGAATTGCAGGCCGGGTTCCGCTCCGCGCGCCGCCTGCCAGGTCGAACGGACCTGCACATGGCCGTCGCGGCTGCCCGCCCCGAGCACGGACGCCAGCAGCGCATGCGCGGAACGGCCGCCATACAAGGGCGCGATCACCGGCTGGACGATACTGGCCGTGCCGTCGGGCGCGCGCGCATCGCTCCATGCTTCATAGCAGTGCGCCAGCGGCAAGTGCCAGCTTGATCGGCGTCCCGTCTCGTCGCGGTACAGGCCCAGGTGCGCGCTGAGCGGCACCCGGCGCAGGGCGGCCGCGAAGTCGAGTTCGGGTGGCGCGGTGTAGACCGGGTTGGTGTCGAGCATCAGCAGCATGTCGACCCGCCCTGCATGCATGTCGGCGGCCAGCCCGGCAATGGCGTCGGCGTGGCCGGGCGCGCTGCGTGCCACCGGCTCGATGTAGGCGAGCGCGCCGTCCTGCGCACCGAGGCGCTGGTTGAGGAGATGGACCAGGGCCCGGCTGGCCGGGCGCAGGCTGGTCCCGGCCACCACCAGATGACGGCCGCGCGCGCCGGCTAGCGCATTCGCCACTGCCGCTTCCCAGCGCGCCGCGGCGCTGTCGGGCGCCGCCCCGGCCGCCGGCGCGGCCCCGAGCAGGCCCGCGATGCGCCACAGGGCCGCCTCGATCTCGTGCGGGGCCCGGGCCAGCCGCTCGTCGGCATAGGCGCCGGTGATGGTCGGGCTCGCTTCCATTGCATACAGCCGGTTGCCGTGCACATGGGCGCCGAGGCGGCGCGGCGCCGTGAAGCTTCGCGCATGGGCCAGGCTCCCCGGCATGGTGCCGAACAGGTCGGCGTCCAGGGTCAGCAGCACCGCCGCTTGCCCGGGCCGGTACAGGGTATCGAGCGGGCGCCCGAAGGCCAGTACCGAGGCCTCGGCCGCGCCATCGTCGTGCAGCGGATCCCAGGCATGCCAGCGCGCGTTCGGGTAGCGCGCCTGCAGCGCGGCGATCTGGGCCGCGAGCGTGGGCGAGGTCAGCGCGCCGGTGAGCAGGTGCAGCCCGGCTCCGCCGTCGCGCGCGAAACGCGGCCGGTGCGCCTCGAGCGCCGCCTCGAAGGCCGCCCAGGTCGACAACTCGGCGCCCTGCTGGACGGCCTGGGAGCGGTCCGGATCCCATAGCTGCAGCACCGACGCCTGGGCGAAGACGTCGGTGGCCCCGGCGCCGACCGGGTGCTCGGGATTGCCCTCGACCTTGGTCGGCCGGCCCATGTTGGTCTCGACCAGCACGCCGTGCGCATAACCGCGGCGCAGGAAAGCGGTCGCGTAGAACAGCGGCGTTCCGGGCACGCCCTGCTCGGGCATGCGCACATAAGGCACGATCTTTTCGGCCGGCGGCCCGCTGCAGCCGGCGCCGGCCAGCGCGGCCGATGCCGCCATGAGCTTCAGGAAGCGGCGCCGCGCCGGCTCGTCCTGCGCGGCGATGGGAATCACGGGATGGCGTCGGATGCTCATCGGTGGCAGGTAGAGCAATTGGTGAGCGCAGCCGCACTGCGCAGGCGGAGCAGGCGGCTCAGCTGGCGCACCTCGTCGGGCGTCAGCGGCCGTACCGGCTCCATGGCCAGCACCTTGTCCAGCGGCCGGACATGCCGCGGCGCATTGCGGTGGCAGCCCAGGCACCACTGCATCTCGAGCGAAGCGGTACGCCAGGTCAGGGGCATCTGGTCGACCCTGCCGTGGCACTCGACACAGGCGACGCCCTTGTTGACGTGGATGTCGTGCTCGAAATAGGCGAAATCCGGCAGGTCATGCACACGGGTCCAGCGGATCGGCCTGCCGGTGCGCGCGCTCTCGTGCAGCGGCGCCAGTGCCGGCGAGTCGAGGAACAGCTGCGAGTGGCAGCTGAGGCAAATCGAGGTCGACGGCATGCCGGCGAAGGCCGATTTCTCGACCGAGGTATGGCAATAGCGGCAGTCGATGCCGTCGTCGCCGACATGGTGCTTGTGGCTGAAGGCGATCGGCTGGGCGACCGGCTCGCGGATCCCGGGGTGCGGCGCCATGTTCCAGCGTCCGAGCGCGATGGCGGCCACGCCCAGTCCCAGCACTGCCAGCAGCACGAGCTTGACGACAAGAACGGCAGGACGCGAGAACGGTGCGGGCATCGCGTCGCTTCCTCGTCAGGCCAGGCGCCAGTCCGCCGGCTCGAGGTGAAAGGGCGACAGCAACTCGCAGCCGGTGCCGGTCACGGCGACCAGGTTGCAGTCGCGCGCACCACCCCAGGCGTCGAGGTAGGCCCCGGGCTCGATATTGAAAACCATGCCCTCCTCCAGCGGCGCGTCGTTCGCCGGGTGGATGCAAGGCGGCTCGGCATGGTCGATGGCGGTGAAGCCGACGCCATGGCCGGCCGGGTGCCGGAAGGCCTCGCCGTAACCGGCCCGTGCGAGCACCGAGCGCACGGCCCGGTCGACTTCGCTCGCGGGCACGCCCGGCCGTACCAGGTCGAGGGCGGCGGCGCGGGCTTCGGCCAGCAGGCGCCAGAGCGTGGCGAGGCGCTGGTCCGGCTCGCCGAAGGCATAGGTACGGGTCAGGTCGGTCCAGTAGCCGTCGGCATGGGCGTTACAGTGCAGCACGACAGGTTCGCCCCGTTCCAGCCGGCGCCGACCGGACGCCTGGAATGCCCCCCAGGCGCGCGCCGCATTCGGGCCGGACATACAGTAAAAGAAGGCGTCGGCCATGGCGACGCCGGGCGCGCTGCCGGCCTGCAAGCCGTAGGCATGGCGCAGCGACGCCGCCACCTGCTGCTCCGTGTCGCCGGCTGCCATGGCCGGCACCCCGTGTTCGTAGGCCCGGGCGGCCAGCAGGCAGGCCGCACGGATGCGGGCGCGCTCGTACGGGGTCGGGCAGGCGCGCAACGCGCGCAACAGGCCATCGGCCGACACCAGCCCGGCGTCGGGAAACGCCGCGCGCAGGAAGAGCGACAGCGCTTCGCCGTACAGGCGCAGCGACGCATAGGTGGCCGGCATGTGGCCGGGTCCGGTTTCGACGCCGACCCGCGCTCCCGGCCGCAGCACGGGACGCAGCACCGATTCCAGGACCAGGGTCAGTTCGCGCGGCACCGGTTCGATGCGTTCGAGCGAGCCGCTCGCAAACGTGCGCACCTCGTCGGCCCAGCCGCATGCAGCCATGGCAGCCGCTTCCTCGGGTACGACCAGCACGACGCGCGGCTCGGGCGTGACGAGCGCCACCGCGATTCCCGCAACCGGGCACCAGCCGCCCACCAGGAGCAGGTTCAGGTTGCGTGTGCAGACCAGCGCGTCCAGGCCGCGCTGCGTCATCGATTGCTGCAGCCGCGGCAGGCGGTGGGCGCGTCCTTCGTCAATCGGGTCCACCGTGCCATCTCCCCTCGCCAGCGTCCCGTTCCCGGGCGCGCGCCCCTCGCGGGGAGCGGCGTGATCGCAGCAGCGCCGCCAGCCCGGCCGCGAACAGCGCGCTGCCGACCAGGCCGCGGTGCAGCGAAAGCCACAATTGCGGGCTGGCGCAGTGAGCGCGGGCGTCGAAGCGTCCGCGTGCCCGGTAGGGCGACGGCACCGGGTGAAACAGGTTGTCCGGCCGGTCGGGCGCAATCGGCTCGTCCATGAACTGTTGCCCATAGGCGCGACGTGCCATGACGCGGTCGAGCAGGCCCGGCACCAGCTTGTTGGACATCACCGCCAGCACGGTCGGCAGCCCCACGCAGAGCTCGCGCCGCCGGTGCGTGGCGGCCCACACGATGGCCTGGGCGGCGACCTCCGGCTGGTAGAGTGTGCCGACGGGTTGAGGATGGCGCGCCACCTTGCTGCGGCACCATTCGAACTGCGGGGTATTCACACCCGGCAGCTCGACCATCGTGATGTGGATGGCGCTCTTGTCGTGGATCAGCTCACTGCGGATGGAGGCCAGGAAGCCGCGTAGCGCATGCTTGGCGCCGCAATAGGCCGACTGCAACGGGATCGAACGGTGGGCCAGCGCCGAGCCGACCTGCACGATCGCGCCGGCGTTGCGCTGGCGCATGCGTTTGAGCGCGCTCATGGTGCCGTAGACGCTGCCGAGGTAGGTCACATTCGTCACCCGCGCGAACTCTTCCGGGGTGATCTCCTGGATCGGCGCGAAAATGGTGGCCATCGCATTGTTGACCCAGACCGCGATCGGGCCCGCTTCGCTCTCGATGCGCTCTGCCGCCTGCTCGAGGGCCGCCGCATCGGCGACGTCGACCTCGATCGGCAGCGCGCGCGCGCCCCGCTGTTCGATTTCGGCGGCCGTATCGGCCAGGCGCGCGCCATCGCGCGCGAGCAGTACGACGCAGGCCGCGCCGGCCTCGGCAAAGGCGCGCGCTGCGGCGCGCCCGACACCGGCGTTCGCGCCGGTCACCACCACCACCCCGCCCTTCATGACAGCACTCCATCAGTACCGGTATCGGCCGCGGCCAGGCACTGCCCCGGCCGCGCACACAGCGTTTGCGCCGCGCGCGCCGCCCCCGCTCACCCGACCAATTTGACCGCGGTTTTCGCCACCAGTTCTCCCTGGTGCCGGGCGCCGTCGAGTTCGTTCTGGCTGGGCTGGCGCTCGCCCTGGCCGCCGGCAATGGTGCTGGCGCCGTAGGGGCTGGCGCCGGTGATTTCCGCCAGCGTCATCTGGCCGGCGAAGCTGTACGGCAGGCCGACGACGACCATGCCGAAGTGCAGCAGGTTGGTGATGATGGAGAACAGCGTCGTTTCCTGGCCGCCGTGCTGGGTAGCGGTCGAGGTGAAGGCGGCCCCGACCTTGCCGTGCAGGGCGCCGCGCGCCCACAGGCCGCCGGTCTGGTCGAGGAAGGCCGCCATTTGCGAAGGCATGCGGCCGTAGCGCGTGGGCGCGCCGATGATGATGGCATCGTAGCTCGGCAACTCGTCGACCGTGGCGATCGGGGCCGGCTGGTCGAGCTTGAAATGGCCCTTGCGCGCGATTTCCTCGGGCACCGTTTCCGGCACCCGCTTGACGACCACGTCGGCCCCGCCGGTGCGCACGCCCTCGGCCATGGCGTTCGCCACCTGTTCGATGTGGCCATAGGTGGAGTAATACAGAACCAGTACCTTCGCCATGCGATTCTCCTTCGGGTAGAAAGGCGATCACGATGCCGGCGACTGTCGGCAGTGCGCAGCCTGCCTGCGCGCGTCCCATGCTACTCCGATCCCGCAGCGCGGTCCGCCCGCTTGCATGCATGCTGCATAGACGGGCTACCTGTCTGGCGCCATGCTCAGCGTTCGCGCTTCTTGTCGACCGAGGCGATGATCTCGTCGTGCCGTTCGTGATCGGTCTTGTGCAGGTAGGCCGCGGTGGTGGCGATGTTCGCGTGCCCGGCCGTGTCCTGCAGCGTCTTCAGCTGGACGCCGTTGTTGGCGTGGTTGGTCAGCATGCTGTGGCGCAGCCAGTGCACGGAGGCGTGGCGCAGGCTGGCCGCGATGTCGGCCTCGCCCGCCTGCGCCGCGGCCGACGCCGCCTCCGCGAACACGCCCTTCAGCGCCTCCGCCGCAGCCTCGTCGGTCAGCCGCTTGATGCTGCGGCTCCGGCTCGACAGCACGAGCGGCATGCGGTCGGCACGGACGGTGTGGGGCGGCAAGCCGAAGGCTTCGCGGTAGGCGCGGAAGGCGGCCAGCATTTCCTCCGGCACCGGCAGGCGGCGCGGCTTGCTGCCCTTGCCGAGCACGTCGATCCACCAGCGCCCCTTGCCTTCGCTGTACATCGCGCCCATGTCGGCGCTGACGATTTCGTTCAGGCGCGCGCCGGTGTGCGCAAAGGCGATCAGCAGGAAACGGTCGCGCTCGCGCCGCCGCAGCGCGGCCGGCGAATCGGGCACGCGGCGCGCCACGGTCGCGACCGCCAGCGCGATCGCCTCAGGCGTCAGGTAGCGCGTGATGCGGCTGGCCAGCGGCGCGCGCACGTTGCGCACCAGCGCACCCGGGTTGCGCCGCAGGTAGCCGGTCTGTTCGGCGAAGGACAGCAGGCCCTTGACGGCGATCATCGCCTGGCGCCGGCTGGGGTCGGAGAGCGGTCCCGAGAACGGACGGTAGCGCGAGTCGCTGCGCGGCCATTTGGTCTTCGAGATCCAGTCCGGCGGCGGGTTGCGCAGGAAATCCTTATACGCATTCAGGTCGGCGACGTTGAGCTGGGCCAGGCTTTTTTTCGCCTCTTCCCGGCACCAGGTCAGGAAGCGGTAGAGTTCCTTCTGGCTGTTGGCGACCGATTTCGGACTCAGGTCGCCGTTGGCGATGAACTCGCGGGCGATCTCGACGTCGGTCTGGGCTTCCGTGATCGGATCGTCCGCCACCCGGAACATCTTGACGTCGATACGGGCGCTGGGCGCCCCGTCGCCATCGCCTGGCGCAGGCGGACTCAGATCGATCGGAAGGAATTTTGTCATGGCTGGCTTGCTGACTACTGTATGTTTGTACAGTATAGCATGGCCTTCCGGGCACATCCAGATGCGTCTTGCGATCGTGTCAACCCGGCGCCCTGTCCCCGGCCGCGGCGCCTCTGCTGTTTGATGCGGGGAATAAAAAAACCCGGCCGCGGCGCGCGCCGCCGGCCAGGTCGAGGGTAAGGGCACCCGGCCGCGGCCGGGTGCCCTCGGTGCCTGTCTTAGGCTTGCTTGCCGTTCAGTTTCGAATGGTGGCGCGCATAGGCGAAGTAGATCACCAGGCCGAGTGCCAGCCAGGCGATGAAGGCGATCCAGGTGTGGGCGCTCAGGAAGGACATCAGCACCAGGCAGAAGATGATGGCCAGGGCCGGGATCACCGGCACGCCAGGGCAACGGAAGGCACGCGGCAGGTCCGGACGGGTCTTGCGCAGGATGATGACGGCGACCGACACCAGCGAGAACGCGGCCAGGGTGCCGATGTTGACCAGCTCGGCCAGCACGCCCAGCGGCACCACGGCGGCGATCAGGCCGAAGATGATGCCGACCAGCCAGGTCGCGAAGAACGGCGTGCCGTATTTCGGGTGCACGGTCGAGAGCTTGGCCGGCAGCAGGCCATCGCGCGACATCGCGTACAGGATGCGGGTCTGGCCGTAGGCCATCACCAGGATCACGGTGCTCATGCCCAGGATCGCCGCCAGGTCGACGAAGCCGGCAACCCAGTCCTGGCCGGCGTATTGCAGCGCCAGCGACACCGGGTGATCGACGCCTTCGAATTTCATGAACGGAACGATGCCGGTCATGATCGCCGACACCGCCACGTACAGGATGGTGCAGACCACCAGCGAGCCGATGATGCCGATCGGCAGGTCCTTGGTCGGGTTCTTGACTTCTTCGGCAGCCGAGGTCACGGCGTCGAAACCGATAAAGGCAAAGAACACCAGTGCCGCGGCGCTCATCACGCTCGTCGCGCCGAAGGGCATGAAGGGCTGCCAGTTGTCGGGCTTGACGTAGCCGACGCCGACCACGATGAACAGCAGGACCACGCCGGTCTTGATCGCGACCATCACGTTGTTGACGCGGGCCGATTCGCGCACGCCGAGCGAGAGCATGAAGGTCAGGACCATCATGATCAGGAAAGCCGGCAGGTTGAACACGGTGTTGACGCCCGGGATGGCGCCAGGGGCGGCGCGCAGCGCTTCCGGCAGCACGATGCCGATGCCCTTGAGCAGCGACTGGAAATAGCCCGACCAGCCGACCGCAACGGTCGAGGTGGCGAGGCCGTATTCGAGCAGCAGGTCCCAGCCGATCATCCAGGCGACGAGTTCGCCCAGCGTGAGGTAGGAATAGGTGTAGATCGAGCCCGCCACCGGCACGCTCGAAGCGAATTCGGCATAGCACAGCGCGGCAAACCCGCAGGCCACGGCAGCGATGATGAAGGAAAGGGTCAGCGCCGGGCCGGCCGTGACCGCGCCGGTGCCCGTCAGCACGAAGATACCCGTGCCGACAATTGCCCCGATACCCATCAGGACCAGGTCCAGCGGTCCGAGGACCTTTTTCAACCCGCCCGGGGCGCGGCTGTCCGCGACCATGGCATCGAGATTTTTCGTCCTAAAAATACTCACTGCGTGTTCTCCTGTTTTTCATTATCTTTCTCCTCCAGGGAAGGTGCCGGGTCTCGCCAGCCGACTCCCCCTACTTTGCCCTTCGCTGTGCCTATCGCTGGCCCATGGCATTGCCCGCCTTGCCTGTCATCCACGCCCGAAGACAACAAACGCCGCCTCCACCGGTGGATGGAGGCAGAGCGCCACGCCGCCGGGATCAGGAACGGAAATGGGATCCAAGGGAGAGCGCCCGCGCAAGCGCCAGGCGCCGATCGAACCGCTTCGCGCCCGCGTCTTTACACACGGCCGCAAAAAAAAACGATAACAATAAGCCAGCACATCCGCATTATTGCTCCGCCAAGCCCGGTTGAGCAAGCTCGCCGTAAGGCAATCTTTCGGCGACCGCGTCCGGTCCGGCATGCGGCCCTCAGGCCAGGCTGGCCGGGCGCAGGCCGGCGCGTCGGCGCCGGGACCGGACCAGCACCCATCCGTACAGCAGGAGGTTGACCAGCGCGACCGCGGCGGCCAGCGCCAGCTGGACCTCCCGGGTCAGGCCGCCCGGGTAGAGCAGCGCCAGGAGGTAATGCTCGATAAAGCTTTCCGCGTAGCCCTCCAGCCCCGCGCGCAGGCGCAGCCCGTTCTCGAGCGCGGTCAAGGGACAGGCGCGCCCGGTCAGCTCCACGAAGACGCCCCAGGCGACGGCCGGCAGGTGCAGCAGCGCCAGGCGCGGCCAGCGCGCCACCAGGGCGGCGCCGAAGACGACGAACAGGACGAAGGCCAGGTGCGCCAGCAGGACCAGGCTCGATGCGATCGCAAGGCTCATGGCGGCCATGCGACCATGGTCGCGGGCGGCTGTCAAGGCGCGCACCCAACCGTGCAGGCCGCAAGCAGGCGTATCATCGTCACCAACTTGCATCAAGGAGAACAGCATGGGAGCAACTTCGAATACGCCGTCGCATGCGGCGGCAGGCCATCACACCCAGGACGAGGCTTCGGCCACCCTCGGCGTCGGCGGCCCGACCAGCGGCCAGGCCGGCGCCACGCCAACCCACGAGTCCCAGGCGGAGACCGGCGGCAGCGGCGGCGCGCAGCTGACGCATAGCCAGGGCGAGATCCAGGCCGCACCGGATGGCAAACCAGAGCCGGCGCCAGCCGCGCCCGAGGCGCAAGCTGCCGACAGCGCGATGCAGAGCGGCGCGCGCGGCGCCCAGGACACCCGCCCCGCGCAAGGCGGCGGCACCGGAACCGGCCTCGGCAGCCCGGAAAGCGGCGCCAACCAGTCCCCGCAGGACCTGCCGCCGCGCTGAGCGGCTAGACGCCGCTCACATCTTGATCATGCCGTGCTCGCCCGGATCGACGTCCGGGGTGGAGCCGGTCACGGCGGCCTTGGCCATCTGGAACAGGCGCACCATCTTGCTGTCGTTCGAGTCCCAGTATTCGGCGCTGTGCGGCGCGACCCGCACCAGCACCACGTGCTCGTCGTCGGGGCCGTGCGGGAACCAGGCCTGCACCATCGGGTTCCACAGGGCGCGGATGCGCTCGCGGTCGACCACCCGCTCGGCCGTGCCGCTGATCGACACGTACAGGCTGTCGTCGGGCTGGGCGAAGCTGACGTTGACTTCCGGCTGGACGGCGATGTTCTGCCACAGCGGGGCGTGGATCGAGGTGTAGAACCACAGGCCGCCCTGTTCGTCCGTTTCCTGGTTGGTCATCGGGTGGCTGATCAGGTGACCGTGCTCGTCGACCGTCGTAAACATCGCGAAGCGCATCGAGCGGATCTTGTCGGCCAGCGCGGCCGCCTGCGCGGAAGCGTTCGTGGACATGGCATCTCCTTCAGTTAAATGAGTCCACATACTAGGGCGCGCCGCTCCGCCGCTCCGTGCGCGGCCGAACCTTGCGCTCAGGTTGAGGATGCCGGCTGGTAGCGTCCCGGCGCCAGGATGCCGGCCGGGTCGAGGGCCGCCTTGATGCGCGCGACGGTACGCCAATACGTGTCGCCCTCCGGATCGAGCCGGCCCATCGCCTGGTTCCCGACACGGTAGGGAATATAGCCGGCATCCATCATGCGCTGGAAGACCTCGTCGTGACAGGCGCGGGCGCGCGCCGTTTCCTCCGGGTCTTCCTTGTCGTAGGCGACCGTCAGCACGCCGCCCAGCGCCCGTTCGTTGATCATGCTGAAGGTGGCGAACAGGTCGAAGCCGTGCTTCCAGAATACGCCCTGCGCCAGGTCGTGCACCGCCAGCATGTCGGCGCCGCGCATCGGCAGCACCGGCGACACCCACAGCAGGCCGCAATGGTCGCGCGCCGGATCGGCCGACTCGGGGAAGCGTTCCGGAAGGCCGCCGCGCCGGCGCCAATAGGCTCCGGCCAGGAAGCGCCCGCTCGGCGTGCCGTGGTTCATCCCGAACAGCGATTGCGCAATCGCCAGCCTGCTGCGCAACCGGCGGCCGGCCGGGCTCTCTCCCAGGACGCGGGCGAGCAGCCCGCCGATGCGCAGCTTGCGCTGAGTAATGAACACGGTGCGCGCCCGCGTGCCGCGCAGGGCCCGGCGCAGTGCGGCGCGCGCGGCCGCGACCTGGGCGCGGGTGCCGTACAGGGCGCCCGAGACGGTCCAGGGCTGGACGCCGGCGGCCCGGCAGAGCGCGCCGCGCACTTCCTCGGGCAGGCGCGCGCCCTGCTCCACCTGGGCGCGCGGAAACACGCCGCTGCCGGACAGGGCGCGCATGTCATTGCCGATATGCAGGATGCTGCGCAGGGTGCCGTCCAGCCGCAGCGGGCGCAGGGCGTCCACCACCGCCGCGATCTCGCCGTGCGCGGGGACGCTGCACAGGAAATGGTGGACGCACTCGACGCGCGGCATGAGCCAGATCCCGAGCTGGGTGACGATGCCCATGTTCGATTGGGTGAACAGGCCGTCGAGGAAAGGCCCGACCCCATACGGGAACAGGTGCGCGGCGCGCGCGTTGCGGTAGTGGCCGAAGCCGGTCCTGAGCAGCTCGCCATCGGCCAGCACGATCTCCATGCCCGCCACATGCTGGAGCCGGTTGCCGTAGGGAGAATGGCCGAAGCCGCGCTCCATGATATTGCCGACATAGCTGGTGTCGGGGCCGGCCCCGGTGCAATCGGCCCACAGCGGCAGTCCCTTTTCGCGCAGGAAGCACGACAGCTGGTGCTGGGTGACGCCGGGCTCGATCACGGCGTAGGCCAGTTCCGCGTCGACCTGGACGATCCGGTTCATGCGCGACAGGTCGAGCAGGACCTGGCCGGGGCCCACCGCACAGGCGTCGCCATAGCCCCAGTTCTTGCCGGTGCTGATCGGGTAAACCGCCAGCGCGTAGCGGGCGGCGATTCTCACCACTTGCGCCACCTCGTCGGCGCTGCCGGGGCGCGCCACGGCGAGCGGCAAGACCGGGAGCGCGGCCGTGCTGCGCGCGTAGCGTTCGCGCGTGCCGGGATCGCTCGCGAGGTGCTCGTGGCCGACGACGGCGACGATGGCGGCCAGTGCCTCGTCCAGGCAAGCCGGCCGGTGCAGGTCGTTGAGTTTGCTCATGGCCGTTCTCCCGCCTGGCACAGCGCGGCCAGGCGCGCGGTAATGCCCGCTTCGTCATGCAGCGGGAAGAAATAGGGGTAGAAGGAGCGCGCGACCCGCTCCTGGCCGGGCGCTCCGGCCCATCGCGCGATGTGCGCGCTCATGTGGTCGACCGGCAGCCGCAGCAGCACCGCCGGTGCGCCGACCCGGCTGCAATGGCGTTGCGCGCCGAACTCGGCGAAACCGAGCACCTGCCGGTAGAAGGCCACGTGGCGCGGATTGACTTCGATGACGTAGTCGGTGCAGGCGTGCAGCCTGGAGGCGTACAGGTGCGCGGTATGCATCAGGGCCGCGAACACGCGCTTCGACATGCCCTTGTCGATGGCCAGGCGCGACGGCTCGCACAGGCGGCGGCCCTCGCGCCGCAGGCTCTCCAGGCGATCGCCGAAATGCTCGTCCGCAGGCAGCCTGCCCTGGTGCTCGAGACACAGGCTGACCGTACCGACCAGTTCGCCGCCGGTTTCCGCATACAGCGTAAACGTCTTGCCGGCGCCGACCGCTCCGGCGTCGACCGCATAGCCGCGCCATGCGTACATGCGCTGTAACAGGACGCCGGCGTCCGCGTGCCGCTCGGCGGAGATCGCCAGGCGGACGTTGAATACCTGGGAGCCGGCATGGGCGGCATGGGCAGGGCTGCCCGGGCGGCGCGTGCCGGCGGCATCGGGGCGCGCCTGTCCCGGCGTTGGTGCGGACGGGTTACGGAAGCTTGCGATCGGCATTTCAACTACCAGCATACTTGTCTCCTTCGAAGATGGCGTCCCGCCGTCATTGGCGAAAACGGTCAAGCTGGCAGTCAGACAAGGTCAGCAGTAGCGTGGTTCCCGTGGTTCTATCCGGATGTTTATCATCTGAATGTAGGTCAAGCTCAAGAGAAATTTGTCACAAGCATTGAGCGGTTTGCGCCCGTTCCGGCGCCGACCGTTGCGCAAAAAACGGCCGGGTTTGACTGATATCAAGGGTGCGACCGTGTCGCGGAATGCCGCCGGCGCGCGGCCATATAATCGCCGGACGGTGCTGCAACTGAGTTGCAAATAAGCTTTAACTGAGCTGCCACTGAGCTGCAACTGTCCTTCACCAGACCTTCACCAGGCCCGCCGCAGGCCTTTACCGGAGACTCTGCCATGCCGTTCGATCGCTCCAGCAGGCTGCGCGCGCGGCCACCTTCGTGCGCGGCGCGGACATGATGGCCGGCAGCCTTGGCGCCGGGCGTGGCCACGGCGGCGGCCTGGTTCTGCACCATGGGTAGCCGCGCGCCCGCCGGCATGGCCGGCGCGCTCGCCGCGCCGCGCCTGGTTGCCCATGTGGTGAACCGGCTCGACGCGGCCGGTGCCGGTCCCGCCCTGCTCGACCTGGTCAACCATAGCCCGCCCGGACGCTACCGCCATGCCGTGCTCTGCCTGGGCGGGCAAGGTGGCGCAGGCGGCCGCCTGCGCGAGCTCGGCGTCGAGATCATCGACCTGCAGCGGCGCGAAGGCGGCAGCCCCGTTCCCGCTCCCGGCCAATTCCTGGGCATGGTGCGCGCGCTGCGCAGCCTGCGGCCGGACCTGGTCCACACCCGCAACCTCGGCGGGCTCGAGGGCCAGCTGGCCGCGGCGCTGGCCGGCGTGCGGCTGCGCGTGCACGGCGAATACGGGCGCGAGCCCTTCGAATCGCTCCAGCGGCGCCCTCCTGCCCTGCTGCACCCGCTCGTGCGGCCGCTCCTGCGTCCGCTTGTTCACCGCCTGCTGTATCCGCTGGCGACCCACTACATCGCCGCCAGCGCCGAACAGGAACGCTGGCTGATCGAGCAGATCGGCGCCGAACCCGCGCGCGTGTCGCACATCCCGCACGCGGTCGACAGCCTCGAATTCCATCCGCGCCTGGGGCCGCACGCGGCCGTCGGGCCCGACGGCTTCATGCGGGACGACGCATTCGTCATCGGCAGCGTCGGCCGCATGGACGAGGCCAACAAGGACAGCACCCTGGTCGAAGCCTTCCTGCGCCTGATCTCGTCGCCGCACCCGGCTCATGCGCGGCTGCGCCTGCTGATTGTCGGCGACGGGCCGCTGCGCGCCGAATGCCAGGCCATGCTCGAGCGCGCCGGCGCCGCGCACCGCGCCTGGCTCCCCGGCGAACGCGCCGACACCGCGCAGTTGCTGCGCGCGATGGACCTGATGGTGCTGCCGGCCCTGGCACAGGCCAGCGGCAAGGTGCTGCTCGAAGCCATGGCCAGCGGGCTGCCGGTGGTGGCCACCGCGGCCGGGGTGCACAAGGAACTGGTGCAGCCTGGGCTCACCGGCATCCTGGTGCCGCCCATGTCGCCGGACGTCATGGCGGCCGCCATCGCCGACTATTGCCGCATTCCCGAGATGGGCGCGCGCCACGGGGCGCGCGCCCGTGGCCAGGTGATCGCGCACCACAGCCTGCCGGCGATGGCGCACAGCTACCTGGCGGTCTACGACGCGCTCACCGCCGGCTGCCGGCTGCCGCGCTGAGCGGACGCGCAGTCCGCAGCGCCCGGCTCAGGCCAGCTGCGCCAGGGCGGCGCCAGGCGCTGCGGCCCCGACCCCGTCGCGGCTCCGCGCAAGCCAGGCCTCGAGCATCATCAGCTGCCAGACCATGCGCCCGTGCAGTGCCGGGTCTTCCGGCAGGCGGCGCGCCAGCAGCAGGTCGACGAACGAGCGGCGCACGATGCCGCGCCGGGCGAAAGCGGCCAGGCTGTCGTAGGCCAGCGCGCGCAGGCGCGCGTCGCTCTGCAGCCAGGCGCCGAAGGGCAGAGATGGCGCCGCCGCGGGCGGCGGCGCCTTGCAGCCGAGTTCGCCCAAGGCGCGCGCGAACAGCGCGTGCGCTGCCCCGGCACGCTTGTGCCGGGACGCCAGGCGCGCCGACATCGCCACCACCGCGTCGTGCAGGTAGGGATAGGCCGGGGCGACGCCGCTCGCTGCGCAGGCGGCGCGAAACGCCGGCAGCAGCCGGCACGGCAGGTCGCCCTGCAGTTCGAGGTCGACCGCGCGGTTGACGCCGCAGCGCGCCTGCGCCAGCCACCAGGCCTGCTCCTGGGCCGCGGCCGGGGCGTCCGGGTCGACCAGTTCGAGGAAGCCGGGCTCGAAGACGGCGGCCGCGCCATGCGCCAGCAGCGGGTTCGCGCGACGCAACCGCAGCGGGGCCGGCGCCAGCGACAGCTCGATGCGGGCGCGCAGGCGCGCGCAGGCGCCGGGAAGCCCGGCCGCGGCGCCGAACAGCAGCGGCTCGATCAGCAACTGGCGCAGCGCGCCCGGCAGGCGTTCGTAGCGGCCGGCGCGCGCCAGGGCGGCGTAGCGCCGGCTGCAGCCGAACAGTTGGGCACCGCCGAAGGCGCCGGCCAGGCGGCGCACCCCGTCCTCGCGCGCCATGCGCGCGGCAAACAGCATCGCCACCGCGGCCGGGTCGCCGCACGGGGCATCGGCGGCGCGCGCCAACGCCGCCATTGCGTCGGCCACGTCGTCGGCGCCGATCACGGTGTCGCGGTGCCGGCTTCCCAGGCGCGCCCCCAGCGCCCGCCCCCGCTTGAGCGTGGCGCTCGCCTGGGCACCGAAGCCGATCGTGTAGGTGGCGGGCGCGGCGCCGGTGGCGCGCGCCAGCAGCGCCGCCAGCAGCGCGCCGCCGGCGCCGCCCGCGAGCATCACCCCGCCCTGGTGCTGGCCTGCTGCCGCCGCGACCGCGCAGGACAGCGCATCGACCAGCGCGACCTCTGGCGCCGGGTCCTCCGCATGCTCGGTATAGCGCATGCGCCAGTAATGCAGGCGCTCGACGCGGCCCTCGCGCAGGTGCAGGCATTCGCCCGGCGCCAGCCGGAGCCCGCCCGCGTGCATGGTGCGCGGGCCGTGGGTCGCATCCAGGTAGAGATAGTCGAACAGCGCCTGCGGATCGGGCTCGGCGCCGGCGCCGGGGTGGCGCGCCAGCGCCTCCATGCTGCTGGCGAACAGCAGCGTCCGCCCGGCCATCCGGTAGAACAGCGGCCGGGTGCCGCAGCGGTCGACCGCCAGCAGCGCTTCGGCGCGCCGCTCGTCGAGGATGGCGAAGGCAAAATGTCCGGACAGCGCCGCACAGGCCGTGGGGCCGTGGCTGCGCCAGAGCCGCGCCAGCTCCTCGACGCGCTCGCCCCAGTGCACGATCAGGAGGCCGTCTTCATGATAAAGGAAGGCTTCGTCGGCGCCGCCGGAGAGCGCGGCCGCGCCGAGGCCATGGGCGCCGCTGCGGAGCAGCGCCCCATTGCCGAAGGGCGCGGCCATGTCCGCCAGCGGCAATGCCGCGGGCTCGCCCGAGAACCAGCCGCACAACCCGGTCATGGATGGATTCATTGCCTGATTCGTCGCTTGATTCGTTACTTGATTCATGGCGTCACCTCGGCAAACAGCGGCGCCAGTTCGCCGGCCAGCAGCGCGCGGTCGATCTGGCCGTCGCCGCAACGCGGCAGCGGCGTGCGCCGCACGTCGACCATGGCCGGCAGCATGTAGCGCGGCAGGCGCGCCTGGCAGGCTCCGAACAGGATTGTGGAATCGAGCCGGGCGCCCGGGCGCGGCGTGGCCAGCACCGCGATCACCTGCCCCAGCACAGGATGGGCGACTCCGACCGCCGCCGCCTCGGTCACCAGGCCGGTGCCGACCACGATTTTCTCGACCTCGCGCGGACTGACGCGATAGCCCTGGGTGACGATGATGTCGCTGCGCGCATCGAGCAGGTAGAGAAAGCCGTCGCCGTCCTTGCGCGCCGCCAGGCCGGGAAAGTAGCCGGTCTCGCGGCGCGCCAGTCCTGGCGTGGGCGGCAGCGCGCGGAAATGCGCGGCCGTGCGTTGCGGGTCGTTCCAGTAGCCGAGGGTGACGAGCGCGCCGCAGCGCGCCAGTTCCCCGGTCTCGCCGGGCAGGCAATCGCGCCCGTCCGGACGCAGCACCCGCCACTCGGAATACGGCAGCGCGCGCCCCATGCTGCCCGGACGTTCGTCCAGCATGGCCGGCATCAGGCTGGTCGAGCGGCAGGCGTCGCCGATGTCGTACAGCAGGTGGATCCGGGTACGCGGCAGCGCGCGGCGCAAGGCATCGAGCGCGCTGCGTTCCGGCGCGCCGCCGGCACAGACGAGGTAGCGCAATCCGCCGGCGGCATGGCGCAGGTCCTGGCCGGCGAGCGCCGCCAGGAGCGCGGGCGAGGCCACCAGGCCCTCGATCGACCCGCGCCCGAGCCGGCGCGCCAGCGCGGCGGCGCCGGGCTGGCCAGCGCTTGCCGCGGACGGCTCGAGCACCACGGTGGCGCCGGCCGCGAAAGCGGCCAGCAAGGCGTTCAGGCCGTGGTCGCTGTGCAGGGGCAGCGCCACCAGCAGCGCCTGGCCCGCTTCCATCCCTGCGCAGCGGACGGTCGACTGCGCGCCGGCGACCAGGTTGCGGTGCGACAGCGCCATGCCGCCCACCGGCCCGCGATCTCCCGCGCCAACGGTACGGTAATCGGCGCAATACAGCAGCGCCGCCAGCCCGGCCGCCGGCGCCGTCGCACTCTCCCCGCCGGCGCCGGCCAGGAAGGCATCCCAGCCGAGGGTCCGCAACAGGCCCGGGCCCGGGATATCGGACCGTGCCGGGCCGTCCTGCACGATCAGCAGGCGCAGCCGCGGACAGTCCGCCAGCACCGGCGCCAGGCTCGCCAGATCCCCGGCGCCGGCGACCAGGATCACCGCGCGGCAGTCGCGCAGCAGCGCGCCGCAGCGCTCGCCGCCGAGCGCCGGGTCGATCGGCACGACGGCGCACCCGGCGCCGGAAGCGCCGAGCAGCGCCGCGACGAAGGCCGGGCCATCGGGCAGGCGCAGCGCGACGCGCTCGCCGCCGCCTGCGCCGCAGGCGCGCAAGGCCGCAGCAAACGCGGCAGCGGCGGCGGCCCCGGCGGCCGCCAGCGCCGCGTAGGAGGTGCGCTGGGCGCCGTGCCGTAAGGCGATGGCGGCCGGTGTGTGCGCCGCCGCTTCCTCGACCAGTTCGTGGGACAACTGCGCCATGGCTTCCTCCGATCATGCTCAAAAGAAATCAATGATTCAGAAAATCTGCCTGTGGCCTATTGATCACCCTCAACATATGACCGGTCACTGCGCCTGTCAGCGCGCAACACCAGGCTGTGGCACGCGTGTCTAATTGACATAAATGCATGTTCGTTACACCGACAACCCGGCTTTGCCACGCGAGCGCTGTTGCACGTGCGCTGATGCGACAAGCCAAACGAGTGCAGGAGACGCCAGTCCATGAATGCGCCGCTGCTGACCACGCCCCGCGTGGAGCCCTTCTTCTTCGATGCCAGGCCGGGCACGCGCTTCAGCCTGTACCACGCGCCCAATCCCCAGGTGGCGCCGCGCGGCGCCATCCTCTACGTCCACCCCTTCGCCGAGGAACTGAACCGCACGCGGCGCATGGCGGCGCAGCAGTCGCGGGCATTCGCGGCGCTCGGCTACGCCGTGCTGCAGATCGACCTGTTCGGCTGCGGCGACAGTTGCGGCGAATTCAACGCCGGCCGCTGGCAGATCTGGCACGACGACCTGGCGCTGGCGGCCGCCTGGCTGGCCGAGCGCGACACCGGGCCGCTGACCCTGTGGGGCACGCGCCTCGGCGGCCTGCTGGCCCTGGACGCGGCGCGCCACCTGCTGCCGCGCCGGCTGCTGCTGTGGCAACCCTTCATGCGGGGCCGGGCCTGCATCAACGAGTTCCTGCGCATGTCGCCCCAGCTGCGCGATCCGGCGCCGGGCGCCCCGCGCAGCACGGCGGCACTGCGCGCCCAGCTGGCGGTGCACGGCGCGATCGAGGTCGGCGGCTACGAAGTGGCGGTACCGCTGGCCAGGGCGGTCGATGCCTGCGATGCGGCAAGCCTGCCGCTGCCGCCTTGCAGCGTCCACTGGTTCGCGCACGTCGGCACGGCGCCGGCGAAGGCCGCCGCCGGCGCCGCGCGCCTGGCCGAGCGCTGGGCGCCGGCCGGGGTCCGGCTGCATTTCCATGGCCTCGACAGTGCCCCGGACTGGAGCGGGCCGGGCGAGTTCGACTGCCCTGCCCTGCGCGCCGCCACCTGCGACCTGTTTTCGGGAGACCCGGCATGAAACTCGAACAGCGCGCCCTGCGCTTCCACGCGGCCGGTGTCGGCCTGATCGGCATCGTCGACGTGCCCGAGCGTCCGCTGGTGCGCGGCATGCTGGTGCTGCCCGACAGTACCCAGTACCGCGCCGGCAGCCACCGCCGCTTCACCTTGCTCTCGCGCCTGCTGGCCGGGCGCGGCATCGCCGTCATGCGCTTCGACCGGCGCGGCTTCGGCGACAGCGAAGGCGACCGGGCCAGCCCGGGCAGCATGCCGGCCGCCGAGGACATCGAAGCGGCATTGAAGGAATTTTTCATCCACGTGCCCGAAATGACAGAATGTGTCATCCTCGCCCCGGGCGACGCGGCCCCGCTCGCCGCCAGCTATGCGGCCGGCGACAGCCGGGTCACGGGACTGGCGCTGCTCGATCCGCTATTGCCGTCCCTCGCCGCTGGCGGCCTGCCGCAGCCGGCGCCGCTCTCGGTGGCGCAGCGGCTGTTGCGCCGCGCCGCCGCCCTCGGCCGCGCAGCAGCCGAGGCGGCCGGGGCTGCCGCGGCTCCAGGGACGGGCCCGGCAGCGGCGCCGGCGCCCGCCGGCTTCGGCGGCAGCGTCCTGCTGATCTGCGCCGGCAGTGCCGCCGGCAGCAGCTGCGCGCTGGAACACCAGGGCGCACCCAGCCGCCGCATCGAGCTCGCCGGCTGCGGCGAGGCCGGCGGCAGCGCCTGGCGCGAGGCGGTCGCCTTCGCCTGCGCCAGCTGGCTCACCTCCTGGTAGCATCAGGCCGCAAAATCGGGCCGCAAAATCGGGCAGCAGCGGCCAGCAGGGCCTCGCAGGACGCATCGGCGGCAAATCGTCTATAGTGATGCTTCTGTACAAATATTATCCTTTCCATGAAATTTGACGTTGCAATCGTCGGCAGCGGCCTTGCCGGCCTGTCGGTGGCCCTGCATCTTGCGCAGACGCGCTCGGTTGCCATCATTTCCAAACGTGCCCTGCTCGATGGCGCCAGCAACTGGGCCCAGGGCGGCATCGCCGCCGTGCTCGACTCGGGCGACAGCCACGACCAGCACATCGCCGACACGCTGGTGGCGGGCGCCGGCCTGTGCGACGAGGGGGCCACCCGCTACATCGTCGAGAACGGGCGCTCCGCGATCGAATGGCTGATCGAACAGGGCGTGCCGTTCACCCGCGACGCCAGCGCCGAGCTGGGCTTCCACCTGACCCGCGAGGGCGGCCACAGCCAGCGGCGCATCATCCATGCCGCCGACGCCACCGGCCACGCGGTCCAGGTCACGCTCGAGCAGAAAGTGCGGGCCCACCCGAACATCACCCTGTTCGAACACCACTGCGCAATCGACGTCATCACGTCCGACAAGCTGGCCGCCAAGGGCGAGCACGGCGCGGTGCACGGCGGCGTTCCCCACCTGGCCGGCCAGCCGCGCTGCTACGGCCTGTACGTGCAGGACGAGCAGAGCGGCGAGGTGCTGACCTTCGAGGCCGAGCACACCGTGCTGGCCACCGGCGGCGCCGGCAAGGTTTACCTGTACACGACCAATCCCGACACCGCCACCGGCGACGGCATCGCCATGGCCTGGCGCGCCGGCTGCCGCATCTCGAACATGGAGTTCATGCAGTTCCACCCGACCTGCCTGTACCACCCGTACGCGAAATCCTTCCTGATCACCGAAGCGATCCGCGGCGAAGGCGGCCTGCTGAAACTGCCGCCCGATTCGGCGCAGGCGGGAGGCACGCGCTTCATGCCGGCCCACGACGAGCGGGGCGAGCTGGCCCCACGCGACGTGGTCGCCCGGGCGATCGACTTCGAGATGAAAAAACGCGGCCTCGATTACGTGCACCTCGATATCAGCCACCAGAGCCCCGAGTTCCTGAAAGAGCACTTCCCGACCATCTACGCGCGCTGCCTGGAACTGGGCATCGACATCACCAAGGAACCGATTCCTGTCGTGCCCGCGGTGCACTTCACCTGCGGCGGCGTGGTGACCGACCTGGCCGGGCGCACCGACATCGCCGGCCTGTACGCGGTCGGCGAGACCGCCTGCACCGGCCTGCACGGCGCCAACCGCCTGGCGAGCAACTCGCTGCTCGAATGCGTCGTCGTCGGGCGCGCCTGCGCCAGCCAGATCGCGGCCGCCCCACGCATCGACAACCCGGCGCTCCCGCCCTGGGACGAGAGCCGGGTGACGAACGCGGACGAGGAAGTGGTCATTGCCCACAACTGGGACGAACTGCGCCGCTTCATGTGGAATTACGTCGGCATCGTGCGCACCACCAAGCGCCTCGAGCGCGCCCAGCACCGGATTGCGCTGCTCAAGGAAGAAATCGACGAGTACTACCGCAACTTCCGGATCACGCACGACTTGCTTGAATTGCGCAACCTGGTCGACGTCGCCTCGCTGATCGTCAACAGCGCGCTGTCGCGCCACGAAAGCCGCGGCCTGCATTTTTCGCGCGATTATCCGGACACGCTGCCGAAGGCCCTGCCCAGCGTGCTCACTCCGGCAAGGCGTTGATCCCGCGCCGGCCACGTCGCACGTGGCCGGCCGGTCCGTCATGCGCTTGCCCTTTGTCCCATGAAAAACAGACTCACCGCCTCGACCGCCCTGCTGCTGTGCGCCGCGCCCGCGCTCTGGGCCGGCAACACCATCGTCGGCCGCCTCGTGCGCGAGGCGGTGCCGCCGATGACGCTCAACCTGATGCGATGGAGCATCGCGTTCCTGATCCTGCTGCCGCTCGGGCGCGCCGCCCTGCGCCCGGAGAACGGGGTGCTGGCCAACTGGCGCCGCTACAGCATGCTCGGCCTGCTCGGCGTCGGCCTGTACAACTCGCTGCAATACCTGGCCCTGCAAACCTCGACGCCGATCAACGTGACCCTGGTTGCCTCCGGCCTGCCGGTCTGGATGCTGCTGGTCGGGCGCCTGTTCTTCGGGGCGCCGGTCAGGCGCAAGCAGATTG
Organism: Massilia sp. GCM10023247; assembly: GCF_042653325.1. NCBI lineage: Bacteria > Pseudomonadati > Pseudomonadota > Betaproteobacteria > Burkholderiales > Oxalobacteraceae > Massilia > Massilia sp. GCM10023247. The sequence goes on along the minus strand of NZ_JBHSIB010000024.1, from coordinate 174,227 downwards.
CCGGCGCCGTGCTGTCGATCGCCGGGGTACTGGTCGTGCTGTGCCGCGGCGACCTGGCCCAGCTGGCGGCGCTGCGCCTCGTGACGGGCGACCTCTACATGATCCTGGCGACCATCGCCTGGTCCTTCTACAGCTGGCTGCTGATGCAGCAGCGCGACGTTCCCGGCCTGCGCAGCGACTGGGCCGCCTTCCTGCTGGCCCAGGTCGGCTTCGGCGTGCTGTGGTCGGCAGGCCTGAGCGGCGCCGAATGGGCGCTCCAGGGCGTCCGCATCGCGTGGAGCTGGCCGGTCGCCGCCGCCCTGCTGTATGTCGCGATCGGGCCGGCCATCCTCGCGATGCGCGCCTGGGGTGCCGGCGTCCAGCGCGCCGGGCCGACCGTCGGCGCCTTCTTCGTGAACCTGACGCCGCTGTTCACGGCCCTGTTGTCGTCGGCCTTTCTCGGCGAGGCGCCGCACCTGTATCACGTCCTCGCCTTTGTCCTGATCGTCGGCGGCATCGCGGTCTCGGCACGCTGAGTAGGCTTCGCCAAACATCCTCCGCGGTATCGTGTTCCGGCTGATCCGGCAAGGATGCTACGATCCCATCCGACGGGAGGATCGCAGAAGATGGCTGAAGGTTTGATGCAACTGGCGGCCGCGAACGTGGCCGCCCAGGGCGCCGGCGCGCTCGCCGACTTCCTCGTGCAGTATCCACGAACGCTGGTGCTGACCGGGGCCGGACTGTCGACCGCCTCCGGCATTCCCGATTACCGCGACCGCGATGGCGTGCGCCGCGGCCGGGAACCGATCCAGGGCCCGGAGTTCCGGCGCTCGCCAGCCGTGCAGCGCCGCTACTGGGCGCGCAGCATGGTCGGCTGGCCGGTGCTGGCCCAGGCCAGCCCGAACGCCGGCCACCGCGCATTGGCCGCGCTCGAAGGCGGCGGGCGCATCGGGCCGCTGCTGACCCAGAATGTCGACGGCCTGCACCAGCAGGCCGGCAGCAAGGCCGTGCTGGAGTTGCACGGCAACATACACGCGGTGTGCTGCCTCGACTGCGGCGCGCGCGTGACGCGTGCCTTCGTGCAGGAGCAGCTGGTCGAGGCCAACCCGCAGTTCGCGGGCGCCATGGCGACGCCGCTGCCGGACGGCGATGCCCAGGTCGAACCGGCCGCGCTCGACCATTTCCGCGTGCCGGCCTGCACCCGTTGCGGCGGGACCTTGATGCCTGACGTTATTTTCTTCGGAGATACCTTGCCGCCTGCGCGTACTGCGCTGGCGCTGGCGCAGATGGAGGCGGCCGAGGCGCTGCTGGTGGTCGGCTCCTCCCTGATGGTGTATTCGGGATTCCGCTTTTGCCGGCTCGCCGCGCAGGCCGGCAAGCCGATTGCCGCCGTCAACCTGGGCCGCACCCGCGCCGACGAGCTCATCGCTCTGAAAATCGAGGAATCGGCCGAACGCCTGCTGCCGCAGGTAGCCGATTTGCTGCATGCCTATTCCGCGCCGGCTCCGGCCGGCCTCATCCAATAAAGGGGAGTACTTTGACGACATCGTTCACCGACATCACCGGCAGTACCGATACCCGCTGGCGCAAGGGCGCCCTCCTGGCCGGCCTCGGCCTGGCCGCCTCCTACCTGTTTGTACGCAGCAAAACCGCCCAGGCGGAACGCGACAACCCGCCACGCGGGAAATTCATCGAGGTCGACGGCGTGCGCCTGCACTACCTCGAGCGCGGCAGCGGCCCCGCGCTCGTGCTCCTGCACGGCAATGGGGTGTACGCCAACGATTTCGAGTACAGCGGCCTGGTCGACAAGCTGAGCGAGCGCTACCGCGTGATCGCCTTCGACCGCCCCGGCTTCGGCTACAGCGAACGGCCGCGCACCACGCTCTGGACGCCGGACGCCCAGGCCCGCCTGTTGCACCACGCCCTGCAGGAGCTCAAGATCGACTCGGCGATCGTGCTCGGGCATTCCTGGGGCACGATGGTGGCGCTGGCGATGGGCCTGCAGGTGCCGGACGCGGTGCGCGGCCTGGTGCTGCTGTCGGGTTATTACTATCCGACGCTGCGCCTGGACGTGCCGGTCGCGGCCCAGCCGGCCATCCCGCTGATCGGCGACCTGCTGCGCCACACGGTCACGCCGCTGCTGGCACGCCTGCTGTGGCCGCTCACGACGAAGCACATGTTCGCCCCGCAGCCGGTGCCCGAGCGCTTCCGCCAGTTGTCGCCCTGGATGGCGCTGCGCCCCGGTCAGGTGCGCGCCAGCGCGGCCGAGGCGGCGCTGATGGTGCCGGCCGCCCGTTCGCTGTCGAAACGCATCGAGCGCCTGCAAGTGCCGGTCCAGATCGTGGTCGGCAGCCAGGACAAGGTGATCAAGCCGTCCGCCGCTTCCGAGCGGCTGCACGAGGACGTGCAGGCGCAGGACGGCTCGAGCGAACTGCACCTGATGCCGGGCGCCGGCCACATGGTGCATTACGCCCATCCCGACCAGGTGGCGGCGGCGGTCGATGCCATTGCCGCCCAGGTCGGCGAGCCGGTCGCCCTGCGCAGTCCGCAGGCCGAAGCCCTGGCGCGGGCGAGCGAAAGCGGCGTGTAAGGCGTAGGGTGGAGTCCCCGACTCCACGCGTGAAAGCCGCGTCGCGTTAGCTTGCTTTTCCCCCGCAGCACCGCAAAAAAAACGGGCGGATCAATCCGCCCGTCTCTCTCACACCAAACCGCCAGCCTTACCCCACGATCCGCAAGGAATAATCCGTCGCGCGCACATCCTTGGTCAGGCTGCCGATCGAAATCCGGTCGACCCCGGTTTCGGCAATCGCCCGCACCGTCTCCATGTTGATCCCACCCGAGGCCTCGAGCAGCGCGCGGCCGCCGTTGACCTGCACGGCCTCGCGCATCATGTCGAGGTTGAAGTTATCGAGCAGCACCGACTTGACGCCGGCCGCCAGCGCTTCCTCGAGCTGGGCGATGGTCTCGACTTCGATCTGTACCGTCACGCCTGCGTTCAGGGCAGCCGCATTCTCCAGCGCGCGGGTCACGCCGCCGGCCGCCGCGATGTGGTTTTCCTTGATCAGGATGCCGTCGTACAAAGCCATGCGCTGGTTCTTGCCGCCGCCGACGCGCACCGCGTACTTCTGCGCCTGGCGCAGGCCCGGCAGCGTCTTGCGGGTATCGAGGATCGCTGCGTTCGTGCCCTGGATTACGTCGACATACTTGCGCGTGGCGCTGGCCACGCCCGAGAGCAGCTGCATGAAGTTCAGCGCGGCGCGTTCGGCCGTCAGCAGCGAACGCGGCGAGCCTTCGATGGTGCAGACGACGCTGTCGGGCGTCATCATGTCGCCTTCGGCATAGTGCCAGTCGATGTCGATGTCCTGGTCGACCGCCAGCATCACGCCTTCGAACCAGGGCGCGCCGCACAGCACGGCCGCCTCGCGCACGATGACGCGGGCCTTGGCGCGCGGCTCGCTCGGCACCAGCATGCCGGTCAGGTCGCCGGTGCCGACATCTTCCAGCAGCGCGGCCAGGATGTTCTGCTCGAAGCTCGCCTGCAGCTTCTCGTCGAAGGCGTCGTGGGGGTTACTGAGCGTAGTAGATGCGGTCGTCATGCCGGCCCCACATTCGAAAACAGCTGGGTGTTCTGCTCGAGCGCGCCGGTCGGCAGCGCTTTCGCCTTCTTGGCGGCGGCGAAATCGAGCATGCGGTCGATCGCGCGCACGGCTTCGCGGCCGATGGCCGGGTCGACGAAGACTTCGTTGGCGCCGGTTTCCAGCACCTCGGCCAGGTTCTTGAGGCCATTCATCGCCATCCACGGGCAGTGCGCGCAGCTCTTGCAGGTGGCGCTGTTGCCGGCCGTCGGCGCTTCGATGAAGTGCTTGCCGGGCGCGGCCATGCGCATCTTGTGCAGGATGCCGTTGTCGGTGGCGACGATGAAGGTGGTCGCGTCCAGCGTCTGCGCGGCGTTGATCAGCTGGGTGGTGGAACCGACCACGTCGGCCTGGGCCACCACGTTCGCTGGCGACTCCGGGTGCACCAGCACTTTCGCATCCGGATGCTCGGCTTTCAGCAGGTCGAGTTCAATGCCCTTGAATTCGTCATGCACGATGCATGAACCCTGCCACAGCAGCATGTCGGCGCCGGTCTGCTTCTGGATGTAGGAACCGAGGTGGCGGTCAGGCGCCCACAGGATCTTCTTGCCCTGCTCGTGCAGGTGCTTGACGATGTCCAGGCCGATCGACGAGGTCACCATCCAGTCGGCGCGCGCTTTCACGGCGGCGCTGGTGTTGGCGTAGACGACGACGGTGCGGTCCGGGTGCTGGTCGCAGAAGGCCGCGAACTCGTCGGCCGGGCAGCCCAGGTCGAGCGAACAGGTCGCTTCGAGGTCCGGCATCAGGATGGTTTTTTCGGGGCTGAGGATCTTGGCGGTCTCGCCCATGAAACGCACGCCGGCCACGACCAGGGTCTTGGCAGGATGGTCGCGGCCGAAGCGGGCCATCTCGAGCGAATCGGAGACGCAGCCGCCGGTTTCCTCGGCCAGGTCCTGCAGCTCGGGGTCGACGTAGTAGTGGGCGACCAGGACCGCCTCCTTTTCCTTCAGGAGGCGCCGGATGCGTTCTTTCAGCTCGCGCTTTTCTTCAAGCGTCGGGGTCGCCGGGGTGCGCGCCCATGCCTGGGCGGTGCAGGCATTGCCGCCTTGCGGGTGGTCGTACTCGTAGGTCTTGATGGGCAGGATGTTCATGCGATGTTGATCTCACATTGATGGCGGAATACCGGTGCTGTCGCGCGGCAGCCGGTCGAACGCGTGGACGGCAGAGCCGTCCACCCTACAACGGCCCGGCACTTAGTCGATGCCCTGGCTCGTCAGGTACTCTTCGTAGGTGCCGCGGAAGTCGACGACTTCGTTTTCCTTCACTTCCAGCACGCGGGTCGCCAGCGAGGAGACGAATTCGCGGTCGTGCGAGACGAAGATCAGCGTGCCCTCGTATTTATCCAGTGCGATGTTGAGCGACTCGATCGATTCCATGTCCATGTGGTTGGTCGGCTCGTCGAGCAGCAGCACGTTGTGACGGCCCAGCATCAGCTTGCCGTACATCATGCGGCCCTTCTCGCCGCCGGACAGCACGCGCACGGACTTCTTGACCTCGTCGCCGCCGAACAGCAGGCGGCCCAGGATCGAGCGCACCGCCAGGTCGTCGTCGCCCTCTTTCGTCCAGCGCCCCATCCAGTCGGTCAGGATGGCGTCGGTGGCGAATTCCTCGGTCGGATCCTGCGGCATGTAGCCGACGTTCGCGTTCTCGGCCCACTTCACGCGGCCCTGGTCGGCCGCCAGGCCGGTGATGTCCTCGCCGCCGATGCAGCGCAGCAGCGTGGTTTTACCCGCGCCGTTGGCGCCGATGATCGCGATGCGCTCGCCCGCTTCGACCATGATCGAGAAGTTCCTGAACAGGGTGCGGTCGTAGGCCTTGGTCAGGCCTTCGGTCTCGACGGCCAGGCGGTGCAGCTTCTTCTCGCCCTCGAAGCGCACGAACGGATAGGCGCGCGAGGATGGCTTGAATTCCTCGATCTTGATCTTGTCGATCTGCTTGGCGCGCGAGGTCGCCTGGCGCGCCTTGGACTTGTTGGCCGAGAAGCGGCGCACGAAGTCCTGCAGCTCGGCGACCTTTTCCTTGGCCTTGGCGTTGTTCGCCAGCTGCTGGTTCCTGGCCTGGGTCGAGGCCAGCATGTAGTCGTCGTAGCTGCCCGGGTAGACCTTCAGCGTGCCGTAGTCCATGTCGGCGATGTGGGTGCAGACCTGGTTCAGGAAGTGACGATCGTGCGAGATGATGATCATCGTCGAGTTACGCTGGTTCAGCACGTCTTCCAGCCAGCGGATCGTGTTGATGTCCAGGTTGTTGGTCGGCTCGTCGAGCAGCAGGATGTCCGGGTTCGAGAACAGGGCCTGGGCCAGCAGCACGCGCAGTTTCCAGCCGGGCGCCACCGCGCTCATCGGGCCATGGTGCAGTTCGCTGGCGATTTCCAGGCCCAGCAGCAGTTCGCCGGCACGCGCTTCGGCCGAATAGCCGTCGTACTCGGCGACCTTGCCCTCGAGCTCGGCCGCGCGCATGTAGTCGTCGTCGGTCGCTTCCGGGTTGGCGTAGATGGCGTCGCGCTGGGCGATCGCGTCCCACAGTTCGGTGTGGCCCATCATGACGACGTCGAGCACGCGCACGTCTTCGTACGCGAACTGGTCCTGGCGGAGTTTACCGAGGCGCTCGCCCGGATCGAGGCTGACGTTGCCGGCCGATGGATCCAGGTCGCCGCCAAGGATTTTCATGAAAGTCGACTTCCCGCAGCCGTTCGCGCCGATCAGGCCATAACGATTGCCGTCGCCAAACTTGACGGAAATGTTTTCGAACAGCGGCTTGGCGCCGAATTGCATCGTGATGTTGGCTGTACTTAGCACTGGTAGGACCTCTAGCGGAGTTTGCGATTAACCGCGTATTTTAACATGCCCCGAAGGGATTCGCCCGGGCGGCGCCCGGGCGCCGCGGCCTCAGGCGGCTGGCTGGCAGCGCAGCGTCGGGTAGTCCGACAGGCGCAGGCTGAAGCCTTCGGCCGTGCTCGCCAGGCGCGCCTGGGCGCCGAAGGGAATCGTCACCCGGCGCGCGATGTGGCCGAAGGAGAGTCCTTCGACCACCGGGATCGGCAGCGTGGCGCGCAGGTAGGCCAGCATGGCCTCGAAATCGTAGCCATTGTCCAGCGGGCCGAGCCGGTAACCGGAGAAGTCGCCCAGCACCAGCGCCTGCTGCCGCTCCAGCACCCCGGCCTGGTGCAGCTGCAGCAGCATGCGTTCGACCCGGTAGGGATGTTCGCTGATGTCTTCCACGAACAGGATGCCGCCATCGATGCGCGGGAACCATGGGGTGCCCACGAGCGAACAGAGCATCGCCAGGTTGCCGCCCCAGATCGTGCCCTCCAGGTCCACGCAGGGGTTGCCGCAGGCCGTCTCCGTGATCGTATGGCTCGGGCCGGCCAGGCAGCGCCAGAAGTGCTCGAGGGTGAACTCGACCGGGTCGAGCGCGCCGAAGTCGCCGGCCACGAAGGGACCGGCATAGCTGAGCGCCCCCGTCTTCGCCATCAGGCCCATCTGCAGGGCCGTGATGTCCGAATAGCCGACGAACAGCTTGCCGCTGGAGGCCAGCCGTTCGAAATCGATGTGCGGCAGCAGGCGCGTCATGCCGTAGCCGCCGCGCACCGTCATCACCACCTGGACGGCGGGGTCGTCGGCTGCCGCATACAGCTGCGCCAGGCGCGCCTCGTCGGTGCCGCCGAAGCGCTGGTGGATCGATTGATGGTCGTAGTAGTTGTGCACGCGGCAGCCGCGCGCCTCGAGACGGGCGATGCCGCGCTCGACCGCGAGCGGGTCCGGCGCATAGCCGCCGGGCGCCACGATGGCGACGCCGAGGGCATCGCCGAAGGAAGAATTAATCACTGTTTGACGAAGAGGCGCGGTGTTGAGTCCGGCGTCATCTTACCCCGTGCATGGAAGTCGATCAAGGTCAGCAGCCGCTCGTTGAGCTGGGCCGGCAGGTCGTGCCCCATTCCCTCGATGAGTTCGAAGCGGGCGCCCGGCACCTGGGCCGCGGTGTCGGCACCGCAGGCAGGCGGTACCAAGGGATCGCAGGCGCCGTGGATGACCAGGGTGGGCACGCTGATCGATTGCAGCAGCGCGCTGCGGTCGGGCGCGGCGGCGACGGCCCGCGTCTGGCGCGCCTCGCCTGCCGGGCAATAGCAGCGGCGCAAGGCGCGCGCCGCGCGGCGCCGCAACTGCTTTTCGGGCGTGGGATAGGCCGGGCTGCCGATCGCCTGCCACAGCGCGACGGTGGCGTCGACGATGGACTCGACCTCGTTCGGGTTGGCCGGCCGCCGCGCCAGCGCCGCGCGCGCCGCCGCGGTCGGCCCGGGCAGGCCGCGCCGGCCGCTGCTCGACATGATCGAGGTCAGGCTCAGCACGCGCTGCGGATGGCGCGCAGCCAGGATCTGGGCCACCATGCCGCCCATCGCGACCCCGACCAGGTGCGCCTTGGCGATCCCGAGCGCCGACAGCACGCCGAGCGCATCGCTGGCCATGTCGTCGAGGCGGTAGGCCGGGCGCAGGGGCAGCCTGAGGAGGGACTTGAACCAGCTCCAGCCGGGCCTGGGCGTGCCGGCACGGTCGAACTTGGTGGACAGGCCGCAATCGCGGTGGTCGAAACGGATGACGTAGAAACCCAGCTCGACCAGGCCGTCGACGAATGCGTCGGGCCAGGCCGTGAGCTGCATGCCCAGGCCATGCAGCAACAGCAGCGGCGTGGACTTGGCGTCCCCCGCCGTGTCGAAGGCGATGCGGATGCCGTTGGCGCTCAGGGTCGGCATGGCATCTGGACCGGCTCCGGTGAAGGAAGCGGACGGATAAAAGGGTGCACGGCTGGTCTCCTGTCGCTGCGCGGTCTCCCAGGGAAGGCACCTGACAAGACCCTCTTGGTGCATTCAGATCGCAGCGCGAGACCAGCATAGCATTTTCGCAGCCAGGGCGGCGCGAGCGCGCGGCGCGCCTCCTTACGGCGGCGCGACACCGCGGCGCGCGCTGGCGCGTCGCTCGGCGAAGAAACTCTTCAGCATGCTGCTGGCCTCGACGGCGAGCACGCCGCCGACCACCTCGGTATGGTGATTCAGCCCCTCATGCGCGAACAGGTCGAGCACGGATCCGCACACGCCCGTCTTCGGGTCGGGCGCCGCGTACACCACCCGCGCCAGGCGGGCGTGCATCATCGCGCCCGAGCACATGGCGCAGGGCTCGAGGGTCACATACAGCTCGCAACCCGGCAGCCGGTAGTTGCCCAGCTTTTCGGCCGCCGCGCGCAGGGCCACGATCTCGGCGTGCGCGGTGGGGTCGTGGCGCCCGATCGGGCCGTTGTGGCCGATCGCGACGACTTCGCCATCCTTGACGAGGACGGCGCCGACCGGGACCTCGCCCTGCAGGCGCGCCTGCTCGGCCGCCGCCAGCGCCAGGCGCATGAAGCGTTCGTCCCGGGCAGCGGCCTCGGGCGTGGCCGCGTCGGCCGCCGGCAGGATCGGGGACAGGTCAGGCATCCGTGATCTCGGCCCAGCAGTTCGGGGTTTCGTGCAGCACCAGCTTGTGCAGGTGCAGGCCGGTGCCGAAGCGGTCGGTATACGCGGCCTTGAGAATGCCGAAGGCGACCTGGGCCAGGTTCTCGACCGTCGGGATGCGGTCGATCACGACCGTCTTGTGGCCGGGCAGGCTGGCGAGGAATTCGCGCACCTTGTCGTCCTTTTCGTAGACCAGGAAGGCGTGGTCCCAGACGTCGACCAGGTGCTCCTTGGCGAGCGCCTTGATGTCGGAAAAGTCCATGATCATGCCGTTGTCGGAATTGCCTTCGGCCTGGATGACCTCGCCGACCAGGGTGATCTCGAGGGTATAGCGGTGGCCGTGCAGGTTGCGGCACTGGCTCTTGTGGTCGGGAATCCGGTGGCCGGCATCGAATTCGAGCTTGCGGGTAATAGTAAGCATGGGTCAGCGTCAGCCTAGTGAAAAGTCAGGGAATCTGGAGGAGTTTATGGGTCTGGAGGCTGAGCTTCCACTTTGGATTGTTGCGGCAGGTCTCGATGGCCAGGCGCGTGTTGTGCGCGGCGAGCGGGCCGTCCATTGGCTGCACGAAGAAATGCTCGAAGTCCAGCCCTTCGTACCGGGCCAGGTCCTGGTTGGCCTGCGGGATCACGACCTTGATTTCGTTGCCCTTCCCGACCACCAGCTGCGAACCCATCTTCGGACTGACACAGATCCAGTCGACGCCGGGCGGCACCGGCAAGGTGCCGTTGGTCTCGATCGCGATCGTGAAGCCGTGCGCATGCATGGCCGCGATCAGCGCGCCATCGAGCTGCAGCAGCGGCTCGCCGCCCGTAAACACCACGTATTTGCTGGCCGCATGGGTGGCCGGCCACAGGCTGTCGATTTCGCGCGCGAGGGCCTCGGCGTCGCGGAACTTGCCGCCGCGCTCGCCATCGGTGCCGACGAAATCGGTGTCGCAAAACTGGCAGACCGCGCTGGCGCGGTCGCTCTCGCGGCCGGTCCAGAGGTTGCAGCCGGAGAAGCGGCAAAACACGGCCGGGCGCCCTGCGTGGGCGCCCTCGCCCTGCAAGGTATAGAAAATTTCTTTGATGCTGTAAGTCACGGTAAACCTCTCGTCAACCCTCCATTATAGCGGCAACCGGGCCCGGTCAGCCAGCGGACCGGCGGTTCGACGGCAAGCGCAGGCGCGGCCCGCGCGCACTTCCATGCGACAAAGGTATTGACTCGCGACAACATCGCCTGCTGCGACAAGCGGTAACTTTACCAGAGGAAATTTCTTATAACCCGTCGGAAGGAGCGTCATGAAGACCGCACTTGCCAGGACAGCCGGCTGCATCCCCGCCCTCGCAGTTCTGTTCGCTTGCGTCGTGGGCGCGCTCTTCCAGGCGACGCCCGCCGCCCCGGGGCTCTCGACCGTCACCACGATCCTCTGGCTGCTCGGCCTGGGCGGCGCGATCTGCCTGCTGCTGCGCCGGGCCATCGATGCCGACGACCGCAGCCGCGAACTGGCTTCCCAGCTCGCCCGCGAGTGCGCTGCGCGCCAGCTTTCCGACAGCCTGCTGCAGGAGACCCAGACCGTGCTGTCGCGCGTGGTGCGCCAGCAGGATGCGATGCGCGACGGCGAGCGCGACCGCATCGCGCGCGATATCCAGGACGACATCGGACAGACGCTGCTGGCGCTGCGGATCGAGCTGTCGCTGCTCCAGGTCGCCAGCAACGGCATCCACCCGACCGTGCACCAGAAGGCCGGGGACATGGTCAGGACGCTCGACCTGGCGCTACGCTCGCTGCGCATCGTGGTCAACGGCCTGCGCCCGCTGGGCGTGAACGAGCGGCTGGACGCGGCGATGGCGCGCCAGCTCGGCGAGTTCACCCGCCTGACCGGCATTGGCCACCGGTTCGACGCGACGCCGGGCGCCTGCGCCGGCGCCGCCTCCGGCCAGGAGACCGACACCCTGCTCTACCGCGTGCTGCAGGAGGTCCTGTCCGGCGTCTCGAACCAGGCCACCGCCACCGAGGTCCGGGTCAGCCTGCAACGCGGCGGGCCCCAGCTGTTCCTGCGAATCGACGACGACGGCGTCGCGCCGCAGGACCAGCCGCGTCCGGCCCTCGCCTGCGACTGCGGCCTGGCCGGCATGCGCCCGCGCATCGAAGCGCTCGGCGGCACCCTCGTGGTGGGGACCAGCCCTGGCAGCGGCCGGCGGCTCACCCTCAGCCTACCCGACCGGCATGGGATGCTGGCGGCCTGAAAAGTCAATCCTGTGAATATTGCTTCACATCAATAGCCTGCCCGGACGGCGGTTGCAGAATCGGTCCTTGTCAGCAATCAATAGATTGCTCAACTGAAAGTTGAAAAGGCCGCCTGATGACCAGTACAGCGATGCAACGCCTGAGCTCGCCGACCAATCCCATGCCGAACCCCGCCACCGGCGCCGTGCTCGACGCGTTCGCGTCGCCGGCCGCGGCAGGCACCGGCCCGGCAGGCAGCGCGCTGGCGCCGGAGGCCGACCTGCGCTTCACCCACCAGCTGCTGCAAATGCTGGCAGTCCCCGTCTTCGTTCTCGACAGTAATGCCCAGGTGCTGATCTGGAACCGTGCCTGCGAACGCCTGACCGGGGTGCCGGCCATCGAAGTCATCGGCACCGAAGACCACTGGCGCAGCTTCTACGACCACCGCCGCCCGACCCTGGCCGACCTCGTCATCCAGAACCGTACCGACGAGATCCGCAACATCTATCCGCGCCACGGCAAGCCGCAGCCGGCCCAGGCTCCGCTGTCGATCGAGACCTGGTGCGACATGCCGCGCGCCGGCAAGCGGCGCTACCTGGCCGCCGACGCCAGCCCCATTTTCGACGAGAACGGGCGCCTGCGCGCCGTGGTCGAGACCCTGCGCGACCTGACCGACGAAAAGATGGCGCAATCGGCGCTGGAGAAGCTCGCCACCCGCGACGGCCTGACGGGCCTGGCCAACCGGCGCTGCTTCGACGACACCCTCGCCGCCGAATGGACGCGCGCCCTGCGCCTGCGCCAGCCGCTGTCGCTGCTGATGGTCGACGTCGACAATTTCAAGGCCTATAACGATGCCAACGGCCACCTCGGCGGCGACGAATGCCTCAAGCGCATCGCCACCGCGGTCGCCAGCGAAATGCGGGCCAACGACCTGGTGGCGCGCTACGGCGGCGAAGAGTTCGCCGTGATCCTGCCGAACCAGTCCCTGAAAGGCGCGGCCATCGTCGCCGAGCGGATCCGGCGCCGGGTCGAGAGCCTGCAGCTGCCCAACGGCCTGGCCCCGTTGCGCCAGGTGACGGTCTCGATCGGCGCCGCCACCGCCATCGCCGGCCCGGACAACAGTTCGAGCGACCTGGTGGCCATTGCCGACGCCGCCCTGTACCGCGCCAAGCACCTCGGCCGCAACCGCATCAGCCTGCCGCTGGGGGACGCCAGCCCCGGTTGACCCGCCGCCCGGCTGGACATGCATACCAAGCTGAGCTGTTCATTTCTCTGGGATTAAATTATGCTTCGCGCACATATTTTTCCCGAGGAGACAGTGTGTCCAAACTCATCCCGACCGCGCTGCTGGCGTTGTCCGCACCCGTTTTCGCCGCGTCGAGCGTGGCGACCGGCGCCCATGCCGGCAGCGACGTGCTGCCGTTCAAGGCAACCGAAAAGACCCTCGCCAACGGCCTGAAGATCATCGTCGTGCCGACCGGTTTCCCGAACCTGGTGTCGGTCACGATTCCGGTGCAGACCGGCTCGCGCAACGAGATCGAACCGGGCAAGTCGGGCTTTGCCCACTTCTTCGAGCACATGATGTTCCGCGGCACGAAAGCCTATCCGCCGGAAAAATACCAGGAAATCATCACCAAGGCAGGCGCGCGCCAGAACGCCTATACCAGCGACGACCTCACCAATTACTACACGACCTTCGCCAAGGAAGACCTGGAAACCGTGCTGAAGGTCGAGGCCGACCGCTTCCAGCACCTGTCCTACCCGGTCGAAGCGTTCAAGACCGAATCGCGCGCCGTGCTGGGCGAGTACAACAAGAACAGCGCGAACCCGATGCAAAAGCTGTTCGAGACCCAGCGCGAAGCCGCCTTCACGACGCACACCTACAAGCACACCACGATGGGCTTCCTGAAGGACATCGAGGACATGCCGAACCAGTACGACTATTCGAAGGTCTTCTTCGACCGCTGGTATCGCCCCGAAAAGACCACCATCATCGTCGCCGGCGACGTCGAGCCGAAGCGTGCCATCGCCCTGGTCGAGAAATACTGGGCCGGCTGGCAAAAAGGGAACTACAAGGCACCGGTGCCGGCCGAACCGGCACCCAAGGGCGCCCAGTACCGCCACGTGCCATGGCCGACGGCGACCCTGCCGCTGGTGACGGTCGCCTTCCGCGCGCCGGCCTTCTCCGACACCCGGAAGGACCAGGCTGCGCTGTCGATGCTGCTCTCGCTCTCGTTCGGCCGCACCTCGCCCCTGTACAAGCGCCTGGTGCAGGACGAGCAGAAGGTCGACCAGCTGTTCGACTTCACGCCGAACCGGGTCGACCCGACCCTGGCCACGATCGGCGCGCGCGTGAAAAAACCGGCCGACGCCCTCTACGTGCGCGACGCCATCCTGCAGACCGTGGCGCGCCTGCGCGACACCCCGGTGACGAGCAAGGAGCTGCAGGATGCGAAGTCGGCCCAGAAGTATGGGCTGATCCGCTCGCTCGACAACACCGAGCAGATCGCCGCCACCCTCGCTTCCTACGTCCACTTCGACCGTTCCTACGGCACCCTGAACCGCTATTACCGCCTGGTCGACAGCTTGACCCCGGCCGACCTGCAGGCGGCCGCGCGCAACTACCTGGTCGACGACAGCATGGTCGTCACCACCCTGTCGCACGACGCCCTGCCGGCCGGGATCGCCACCCTGCCGAAGCTGGCCAGCATGGCCGGGACCACCGCGAACCTGGCCGCAAGCGACGCCAAGATCGACCTGCTGGTGCAAAAGTCGGCGCTGCCCCAGGTGCGCTTCAAGCTGCTGTTCGCAGCCGGCTCGGCCCACGACCCGAAGGGCAAGGAAGGGCTGGCTGCGCTGACCGCGGCGATGGTGGCCTCGAGCGGCTCGCAGCAGCGCAAGATCGACGAAGTGACCAAGGCCCTGTTCCCGCTTGCCGGCAGTTTCAACGAACAGGTCGACAAGGAGATGACCACCTTCAGCGGCTCGATCCACAAGGACAACTGGAACCAGTTCCTCGAGATCGCGATGCCGCTGCTGCTGGAACCGGGCTTTCGCGAGGAAGACTTCCGCCGCCTGAAGGACGCGCAGAAGAACGCGCTGCTGCTGGACCTGAAGGACAATAACGAGGAAGAGTTCGGCAAGGAGCGGCTGCAGGCCAACGTCTACGCGGGCACGCATTACGCGCATCCGGTGCTGGGCACGCTCAAGGGCATCGAATCGATCACCCTGGACGACGTCAAGGCCTTCTATCGCCGCGCCTATACGCTGGGCGCGATGCGCGTCGGCATCTCGGGTGACGTCAGCGAGCCGATGACCAATGCCCTGAAGGCCAACCTGGCGCGCCTGCCGGCCGGTCCGGGCCTGCCCGCCACCACGGCGCTGCAAGGCCGCAAGCCGAACGGCCTGGAAGTCGAGATCATCGAGAAGAACACGCGCGCCACGGCGATCTCGTTCGGCCTGCCGCTCGAGGTGACGCGTTCGCACCCGGACTTCCCGGCCCTGTGGCTGGCCAAGACCTGGCTCGGCGAACACCGCGCCTCGAGCGCCCACCTGTATCAGCAGATCCGCGAACTGCGCGGCCTGAACTACGGCGACTACGCCTATATCGAAGCCTTCCCGCGTGGGATGTACCAGTTCTTCCCGAACCCGAACCTGGGCCGCAAGGCGCAGCTGTTCGAAGTCTGGATCCGCCCTGTGGCCCCGCAAAATGCCCATTTCGCGCTGCGCCTGGCGCTGCGCGAACTCGGCAAGCTGGTCGACGAAGGCCTGAGCGAGCAGGATTTCGAGACCACCCGCGGCTACCTGATGAAGAACGTGTTCGTGATGACCGCCACCCAGGACCAGCGCCTCGGCTATGCGCTCGACTCGCAGTGGTACGGCACGCCGGAATTCACGCAGATGATGCGCGACGGACTGGCCAAGCTGACCGTGGCCGACGTCAACGCGGCGATCAGGAAGCACCTGTCGGCGCGCAACCTGTCGGTGGTGTTCATCACCAGGGACGCGGCCGGCCTGAAACAGGCCCTCGTGTCGGACGCCTTCTCGCCGATCAAGTATGACGCGCC
Organism: Massilia sp. GCM10023247; assembly: GCF_042653325.1. NCBI lineage: Bacteria > Pseudomonadati > Pseudomonadota > Betaproteobacteria > Burkholderiales > Oxalobacteraceae > Massilia > Massilia sp. GCM10023247. Next base: position 158,855 of record NZ_JBHSIB010000024.1, on the reverse strand, counting down.
CAAGCCGCAGGCGGTGCTGGACGAAGACCAGGTGATCGGCAACATGAAGCTGAACATCCAGCCGGAGAACGTGAAGATCACGCCGGTGGCGCAGGCCTTCGCGGAGTAAAGCCGGCCCCGGTGCGCGCACCGGGGCGGCCGGATGCAAAAAAAGCGGGCGCCCTCGGGCGCCCGCTCCTGTTTACGCAAGCCGTTCGGGAGGCCGGCAAGCTGCACCGGCCCGCCCTCGCGGACTTGTCTGGTCACCTACTTGGTCATCTTGTTCCAGCCGTGACGGACGGCGTCCTTCATGTTTTCCCAGGTCGAACCGGTCTTGCCGGCGTTGCGGGTTTCCCAGTCGCTACGCAGGCTCGGTTCCGCTTCGTCCCATGGGCGGTTGCGATACAGGTCGCTCTGGCGCATCTGCGAGCCGTAGGTGTAGGCCGGCTTGTAGGTGTCGTACGAGCTGCCGCTGCTGCCGTAGGTGCTGGTGTAGTGGTTACGGTAGTAGTCGTCATCGTCGTCGGTCATGCGGTCCCAGCCCTGGCGCACGGCCGCCTTCATCTTCTCCCAGGTCGATCCGGCCTTGCTGCCGGTGCTGCGCGACTCCCAGTCGGTACGCAGGTCGTTTTCGACCTCATCCCACTTGCGCCCGCTGTATTTCTGGTTGCGGCGCATCTCGGAGCCGTAGCTGTAGGCCGGCGCGTACTCGTCGTAGGACGCGCCGCTGCTGCCGTAGGTGCTGGTGAAGTGCTGGCGGTAGTAGTCGTCGTCGCCCATCATGTTCGAGCGGGCCGTATTGCCGCCGAGCTGCTCGACCTCGACCTCGGTGTGGCGCACCGTGTCGTGGATCTGCTGCTCGCGCTGCGAGACTTCCTTGTTGATGGTGACTTCCTCGACGATGCGGGCCGATTTCTCGACCACGGCTTCCTCGGCCGTCTCGCGCATTTCGATCGACTGTTCCTTGAAGGCGGTGGCGTCGGCGCCGCTGATCGGCTGGTCGACCGTACGGCGCTCGACGTTCACATGCTCTTCGCGCAGGCCGATGCTCTCGTCTACCGGGGTTTCGACGACACGCGAGTAGACGCGCACGCCGCCGCGCTGGACTTCACGCTTGCCGATCTTGAGCTGCTCCTGCACCACCGGGATGGCGGTCTTGGTGGTATCGCGCTGCTGCGAGCCGGTCAGGGCAGAACCCGTCATCGACGAACCGCTGGTCGACGCGGCCGAGCCTTCGAGCGAGGAACCGGTCAGCGAAGCGCCGGACTGGTTCTGCTGCAGGCTCGAGCCGCTGCCGGTGCCGCCGCCGTAGCCGCCCGCGCTCAGCTGGTCGCGCGAACCCATCGGCTCCTGGTAGGTGGTGCCCATCGGGTTCGGGTCGTTCAGCGATTGCTGGTTCAGCGGCAGGCGGTCGCCGTCCGATTGCAGCGACATCGACTGGCCGCCGCTCATGCTGCCGGCGCTGCCCATCATGGCGCCCGAGCCCATGCCGGTGGTGGCGCCCCACTTCTCGGACTGCTCGTCGATGTCGATCGGGCCGTAACGCTCGACGATGTCGGCGGCGCGCTCGACTTCCGGCTCGCTGTCGGTGTTCACGGTCAGGACGTGGTTGCCGCGCTCGACGGCGGTGGAGTACTTGGTGCTGTGTACGTTGTCGTCGCTGCCGAAGATGTCGCTGAAGAAGTTCTTGATGCTGGCGCCGATGCCCGGTTCGGTGTCGGCGCTGCTGGTCGTGCTGGTGCTGGCCATCGAACCGCCCGGGGCGGTTTCGTCGCCATGCGACAGGCGCACGTCGGAGCTGGAGAAGCCCGACGACAGCAGCTCGTTCTTGGCGCTCATTGCATCGGCGTGGTTGTCAAAGACGGCGATCAGTGTATGTTGCATGATGGTTCCTCCAGATACTGTTGGTCACTTCATTGGCGGGGTGCCGGATTCGTCGAATCGCTCGACATTCACCTGCTCGGCCTTCAGGACGACCGTTTCCTGGTGCTGCCGCTCGTGACGAACCCGAGTGATGTGAAGCTCTTCCTTGATGCGCACGCGGCGCTCCACCACCAGCACCTCCTCGAGCACCGGCACGACCAGCGTGTCGCCCTCGTAGCGGGTGGCGGGTACCTCGTCGGGCGCGACGATGCGGTCGACCGCGACGTGCCGGACATCCACCGCGTCGTGCCCGAGGGCCTCGTCGATGGTGACCGGCTGTTCGACGACTGTCTTGTGAACGCGGACGCCGCGCCCCGTGTCTACCGTACGGGTACCGACGGCAAGCTGCTCCGCGATGACCGGGATCCGCACGCAATCCTGGCCGGTTGACGCTTCTGGATTAGCTGAATTGACTGCCATCGATTTGGCTCCCTTCGGTTGCTGGCGCGAGACAAATTCAGATTACTCCAAACGGTCGGGGCATAGCGCACCATTGACGGGAGTAAATGTTGAGCTTGCTCGGAGGCGCCCGGGCGCCCTCATGCAGGAAGCGCCGGCGGCGCAAAAGGCGGGCTCGATGGGACATACGCGCGGCTGCGGGCAGCGCGCGCGGAAGGATCAGGAAAAACCGAAAGTAGATGAAGGAAAAACAGAAGTGCGGCTTGCGGGCGCGCCGGCGCCGCCCGCAAGGAGGCAGCGCAGCCTCAGGCGAAGGGGTTGCCGACGGTCTTGACCTCGGGCGCGGGCAGCTTGTCCGGCAGCGGCCCCGCCTCGAGCCGTTCCACCACGGCCTTGACGATCTCGTGCAGGCGGCGCGCATGCGCCAGCCCGGCCGCATCGAGGGTCAGGTCGACGTCGCCGGACAAGGTAATGCGATCGAGCCGGTTCTCGATCATCAGGTTGCCGATTTCGACGACGTCGGCCTCGTTCGCGTAGGGCACAAAGGACTTCTTCTTGGCATGCATGGCGTTCTCCAGTGATCGGGTTCAGGAATGTTGGCGCTGTTTCTTCTGGCGGATCGCCGGCAGGCGCAGCATGCGCTCCTTCTGCTGCTGGCTCAGGCTCGGCAGGAAGGTGATGCCGACGATGCGCTCGAGTTCGGCCACCGGGATCACCTGGATCGGGGCGTGCGCCCGGTTCTCCGTGAACCAGGCCGCCGCCGCCTTCTGGCGCGGGCTGTAGACCACCTTGTACAGGTGGGTCGGCACCAGCACGTTGCCGACCTTGCGCAGGTTGGTGCCGAGGAAGGCCGGGCCGGTGATCACGTACAGCTGCCCTTCCTTCTTCGCCATCTTGCGCACCGCGCCTTCGATCGGCGCCCAGATATGACGGTTGTGCTCGCTGTCCTGGGGCACCATGTTGGCCAGCGAAAAGCTTTCGCGCTGGGCGCTGCGGTCGGGCATGTCGCCGTTCGGCGCCATGTGGCCGCGGTCGAAGCCGCTGCGCGCATAATCGTCGAGTTCGGCGCGCTGCGAGCGCGGCAGGCGCGGCTCGGCGTGGAAGGCATTGTCGCGCTTGAGGCCCTCGGCGGCGGCGAGCTGGTCGGCACGCAGGTGCTCGGCCGACCACAGCGGGGTACGCGTGACGCCCGAATGCATGACGCCGAAGACGCCGTAGCACAGCTCGCGCGTGGCGACGGCCAGTTTCGGATTGCGGATTTCGGGCGGCCGGCCGTCCGCGTAATGGTCGGGGCAGCCCGAGGACAGGGCCGCGGCGGCGGCCGTGGCAGGCGCCAGCGCGGGCACGAGCAGCGAGGCCAGCAGGGCTGCGCCGGCAATGAATCGTTGGAACATGGTGGAATCGAAGTGTGACAAAACGGCATTGTAGCCGACACAGATTTACCCGGCGAAGGGTTGTTTCGGAAAGGATGAGTTGTCAGTACGGTGCACGATTGGATGCATTGTCTGATGGAATCGACTAGAATTGCGGGCTCTTAGTCAACATTCCATATCGGAAATACCGACCCGTCGATGGAAAATGTTCCGTTCCCGGAGGACTTGCGGCGATTCGTGCTTACCAGCATCCCGTCCGTGCCCTTCCTCGAAGCGCTGTTGCTGCTGCGCGCGAATCCGACCCAGCAGTGGCATTCGGCCACGCTGGCCGGGCGCCTGTACGTGCGCGAGCGCACCGCCGAAACCCTGCTGGAAGACCTGTGCCGCGCCGGCATGGTCGTGCCCTGCGACACGCCATCGCAAGACTGCTTCCAGTACCACCCATCGTCGGACCAGCTGCGCGAACGCATCGATGCGCTGGCCGATTTGTATTCCCGGCACCTGGTCGAAGTCACCATGCTCATCCATTCTTCCCTGGACCGCAAGGCGCAGCAATTTGCCGATGCCTTCAAATTGCGAAAGGATTCGTAATGGCGGAAACCATCTACCTGCTGTGCATCCTGACCTCGCTGGCCTGCGCCTGGCTGCTGTTCGCCAGCTACCGCCGCACGCGCTACCGCCTGCTGTTCTGGAGCGGCTCCTGCTTCGCAGTCATGACGCTGAATAACACCTTCCTGCTGCTCGACAAGATCGTATTCCCGAACATCGATTTCCTGCCGGCCCGGCTCATCAGTGCCCTGGTTGCCGTCTCGCTGCTGCTGTACGGCCTGATCTACGAAAAGGAATGAGCATGACCGACCTGTTCACTGGCGCAATCTGCATGGGGTCGATCGTGATCGCCCTCTACTTCGTACGCTTCTGGCGCAATTCGGGCGACCGCTTCTTCCTGTATTTCGCGCTCTCCTTCTTCATCGAAGGGCTGCACCGCCTGTACTCGGCCGTGAACGACGCCGGCGCCGAGGACTCGCCGCTGCACTACCTGATCCGGCTCCTGGCCTATGGCCTGATCCTGTGGGCGATCCTGGAGAAGAACCTGCCGCGCGAAGGCTCGCGCAAGTAGGCCGGCGATAAACGTGCGCCCGCGGCGGCGGCCGTCAGTAATAATGAAGCCATGACAACATCCCATCCGGAGGACATCATGGCCACGAACGACCCGCGCGGGCAGCGGCAGGCGCCGCAAACCCAGACCGACGAGCACAACCGCTCGGAAAACCTCCTGCCGGGCGAGGAAGGGGCCGAGGACGGCCGCTTCGAGGTCGCCGAGGAAGTCAACCTCGACATGCAGTCCGACGACACCCGCCGCGTCGGCCAGCTGCCCGGGAATATCCACGATTCGATGCCCGACACCATCGACACCGAACCCGAAGACGAAAACAAGGGTACCGCGTAGGGTGGTCGGCTCGACCCTACGGACTGCGGCCACGCGGCCTTGACGCCGCCCACGCGTTCAACCAGCAGGTGAGCCTTCGCGAGGTTTCACAAGGCCGGCTGAACGCGTGGGCGGCGCGAACGTCTGCGGCTCGCCAATGCCACGGTCGAGCCGCCCACCCTACATCGTCAGCCCCATCCGCAGCCCTTCGATCGTATGCGCCTGCACGATCGGCTCCAGCCGGTCGACCAGGCGGCAGGTGATGTGGCGCCGCACTTCGGGCGCCAGCGTTTCGTAATACGCGCGGGTCAATTGCAAGTCGTGCTTGTCCGCGTTGCGCGCGTCGGGCGCGTCGACCCCGAGCACGAACACCGGGCGCGAGCGATCGGAGTGGTTGGCCGTGCCGCGGTGGATCGTCAGCGCCGAGCGTGCCGAGATATCCCCCATCTGCGGCAGCTTGCGCTGGCGCCGCGCCTCGTAGCGCGGCCACAGCTCCCTGGCCGGGAACATCGGGTCGCCGCCGGCCAGGTCGTCCCACTGGGTGCCGGGGGCGATCTCGAACGGCCCCATGTCCTCGCTCACGTCGACGGTGGTGATGTTGAAGGCGAGCGAATTGAGGCGCCGGCCGACCAGGGTCGCCTCCGGAGCCGGAAAGTCGCGGTGCCAGGGCTGGTGCAGCGCGCCGGGGCCGGGCACGTCGAACCCGGCTTCGACGACGCGGTAGTCGGGGCCGAGGATGGCGCGGCAGACCGCCACCACCCAGGGATGCGACACGATGTCGGCGAAGCCGGAAATGCGTTCCGGGTGGATCTCGACGTAGTAACGGTTCGGCCCGCGCTCGAGCACGCCGCCCGGCTGGCGCTTCGCTTCCGCGAACAGGGTGGCGATATCCTGGCCCAGGCGCTCGACCCAGGCACCCTCGAATGCGCCCTTGCAGGCGATGATGCCGTCGCCGTACAGGCCGCCCATGATGGCGGCTTCGTCGTAAGGCTCGAACTTGGTCTGGCTGCTCACATTACTCTCCTTCGGTGCGAACCGGTTGAGGTTTCATGTTACTGCGAAAAACCGGAAACGGGTCGCATGCCCGCGCAGCCCCGCACCGCTCCGCACCGCCCCCTACCAGTCCAGCTTCAGCAGCAAGGCCCCCATGCGCGGCCAGCACAGGCGGCTGAGCTGCTCGCGCCCGGCCCAGCGGAAGCCGTCGGCTTCCGGCGTCGGCTTGCCGGTGACGTGGTGCGCAAAATAGCTGGTGCAGGCCAGCTGCGACAGGTCGCCCAGCTCGTCGAAGGCATCGACCCGGTACAGGTGCAGGCGCTTGTCGCGCCGGTAGTCGAACTGCCCCAGGTCGCGGAAGCGGCCGGGCGCGAAGCCGATCCCGGCCTCCTCGTGCAGTTCGCGCATTGCCGCCTCGAGCGTGGTTTCGCCCGGGTCCTGCATCCCTTTCGGGATGTCCCAGGCGGCGGTGCCGGTCACGTGGCAGAGCAGCAGCTGGCCGGCCGAATTGAGCACCAGGGTGCCGCAGGAAACGGTGTATTTGCTCATCGGCTTGGCTGCAGGCGGCCCTGGTCCCGGCCCTGGTCCCGGCCCCGGTTAGCGGCCGCCAGCGCCTGGGCCAGCGCGTCCAGGCCGACCGGCTTGGTCAGGTGCTGGTCGAAGCCGGCGTCCTGCGAGAGCGTCATGTCGCTGGCCGCGCCCCAGCCGGTAAGGGCCACCAGCACGGTGCCGCGCGTGCCCGGATCGGCGCGCAGCGCGCGCGCCAGCTCGTGCCCGTTCATGCCGGGCAGGCCGATGTCGAGGAAGGCCAGGTCGGGGCGGAACTCGCGCGCCGCCTGCAGGCCGGTCGGACCGTCGTGGGCCATCCGCGTCTCGTTGCCGAGCACGGCCAGGAGCGCGACCAGGCTTTCGGCAGCGTCGACGTTGTCGTCCACGACCAGCACCCGCAAGGGCCGCCTGGCTCCCGCTGCCGCGCCGGCGGCGGCGCCCTGCCCCTCCCCGTCCGCCGCGGCCGGGTCGGCGCGCCGCAGCGGCAGGCTCACGGTGAAAGTGCTGCCATGCCCGCGGCCGGCACTGAAGGCCTGGACCCGCCCGCCATGCAGCTCGACCAGGCGGCGCACCAGCGACAGGCCGATCCCGAGGCCGCCCTGCGCCCGGTCCAGGCTGCTGCGCACCTGGGTGAACATCTCGAATACCGAACCGATCGCCTCGGGGGCGATGCCGACCCCGCTGTCGGTCACCGCGACCAGCGCCTGGCCGTCCTCGCGCCAGCTCGCCACGTGGATACGCCCGCCGGCAGGCGTGTACTTGGCTGCATTGTTGAGCAGGTTGGCCAGCACCTGGACCAGCCGCGTCAGGTCCGCCAGCAAGGGCAGCGGCTCGTCCGGCAGGTCGACCGACAGCAGGTGGCCGCCGGCCTGGACCAGGGCCTGGCTGGTCTCGACCGCCATCTGCACCGCCAGGCGCAGGTCGACCGGCTCCTTTTTCAGCTCGATCCGTCCGCGCGTGATGCGGGCAATGTCGAGCAGGTCGTCGACCAGGTGGATCAACTGGCCCAGCTGGCGGTGCATCATGCCGTGCACCCGCGCAGCGGCCACGGCGTCGCCCGGCGCCATGCGCAGCAGGTCGAGCCCGGTGCGGATCGGCGCCAGCGGGTTGCGCAGTTCGTGCGCCAGCGTGGCCAGGAACTCGCTCTTGCGGTGGTCGGCCTCGGACAGGTCGGCCGCCACCCGCCGCAGTTCGTTCTCGGCGCGTTTCTGCTCGGTGATGTCGCGCGTGATCGTGGCCAGGCCCAGGTGGCTGCCGTCGCTCGCGTGGACGACGAAGCCCTTGAAATACACGGGCAGCGGCTCGAGGCTCCCGGCACGCGGCGCGAACTGCAGTTCTCCTTCCCATTTCTGGCGCGGCCCGGTCAGCGCCGGCAGCACCTCGGCGCGCACGAACGGACGGCAGTCGCGCGCAAAGAAGTCGAGCAGGCGCACGTCGCCGATGTCGGCCCCGGCATCGATGCCGCTCATGGCGCGCCCGGCGGGATTGAGGTACAGGCCGGCGCCGCCGGGCGCGAAGATGCCGATGAAGTCCGAGGACTGCTCGGCGACGGCGGCCAGCCGGCGCACCCCTTCCTCGGCCTGGCGCCGCTCGCTCTGGTCGCGCAGGTAGAGCGCCACCCCACCGCCCGGCGTCGGGAAGCAGCTGATCTCGTACCAGCCGCCCCAGGCGGGCAGGAAGGCCTCGGTGCGCGAGCCGATGCGCTCGAGCGCGCAGCGGCGGCAGGCGCGCTCCGGTTCGCTGCCCTGCCATTCCGGGAACAGGTCCCAGAACACCTGGTCCATCAGTTCGGGGCGCGCCAGGCCCGTGATGCGCTCGGCGGCGCTGTTGGCGTAGCCGATGCGCCAGGCGCCGTCCATGGCCAGGAAGCCGTCGGTCATGCTCTCGAGGATCACGTCCGAGCGCTCCTCGGCGGCGCGCCGCGCCAACGCCTCTTCGCGCTGCCCGATCACCAGCGAGGCGCTATTGGCCAGCAAGGCCATCGCGGCATGGTCGCGCGCGGCCCGTTCGGCATCGACCGGACCGGCCCGGTAGTACCAGGCGAACGCGCCCAGCACCGCTCCGCTGGGCGCCAGGATCGGCAGCGCGCGGCAGGCGTGCAGGCCCGCTTCGAGCGCCGGCGCCCGGGCTGCCTCCCACAGCGGGTCGGTGGCGATGTCCGGGCAATCGACCGGCTCGCCGCGCCAGGCCGCCGTGCCGCCGGCCGCGCCGAGCGGCGCGACGCCAAGGGCGTCGAGCGCCGCGCGCAGCGGCCCCGGCAGGCTGGGCGCGGCGGCGTGGCACAGGCGGTTGCCGGGCTCGGCCAGCTGGATGCCTGCCAGCGCCGCGCCGCCGGCATACTCCTCGGCCGTGCGCGCCAGCAGGTCGAGCACGTCGCCCAGCGGCGCGTTCGACACCGCCAGCTCGAGCGCGCCGCGCTGCCCGAGGGTCAGCAGGTTCGCGCGGGTGCGCTCGGTGACGTCGACGCCGTGCACCAGCACCCCGGAGATCCTGCCATCGGCCTCGCGCAGGGCCATGTAGACGAAGTCGACGTAATACGTGTCGAGGGCCGGGCCGGTTTGCAGCAGCAGGCGCACGTTGCTGCCATGGTAGGTTTCGCCGCTGCCGTACACACCCTCGAGCAGCTCGAAGAAACCCTGTCCCGCCATCTCGGGCAGCGCGGCGCGCAGCGCGCGGCCCAGCAGGGCGCGCCCGCCGACCAGGTTGGCGAAACGCTCGTTGGCCATCTCGAAGGTCAGCTCGGGGCCGCGCATCACGGCCATGAAAGCCGGCGCCTGGTAGAAGATGTCGCGCATGCGCTCGTTGGCGGCGCCGAGCTGCGCGTGCAGCTGCTCGCGCTCGAGCGCGGCCTGGCGCCGCGCGCGGCTGTCGGAAAAATTCAGCACGGCGCCCGCCCCGGCGGCCCCGCGCGCCAGCGGCGACACCGAGCACGAGACAGGCAGCAGCGCGCCGTCGCGGCAGCGCAGTTCGAGGTCGTCGGCGCGCGCCGCCGTTCCGGTGCGCACCGCCGCCAGCAGCGCGGCCGCCTGCGGGTCGCCGGGATCGGCCAGCAGGCGCTCGAGCGCCATCCCGACCGGCTCGTCCGGCGCGTAGCCGAGCAAGCCGGCGGCCGCCGCGTTCACGAAGCTGCAACGGCCGCCGGCATCGAGGCCGACGATGCCTTCGCTCGAGGATTCCAGCAGCAGCGCGAAGCGCTCGGTGCTGGCGTCGAGCGCGCGCTCGCTGCTGGCCAGGCGCTCGGCCGCCTCGTACTCCAGCGTGGCGTCGCGCATGATCTTGGCATAGCCGCGCAGCTGGCCTTCCTCGTACAGGGGAATCATGACGCCGTCGGCGAAGAAGCGGCTGCCGTCGCGCCGCAGGTGCCAGCGCCGGTCCTGGGCGCGGCCGCTGGCACGCGCTTCGGCCGCCTCTTCCTCGGGCCGGCCCGCGGCGCGGTCTTCGGGCAGGAAGATCATGTCGGCCGGCTGGCCGGCGGCCTCCTCCGCGCTCCAGCCGGTGATCGCCTGGGCACCGGCTTCCCAGGAGGTGACGCGGCGCGCCTCGTCGGTCCCGATGACGGCGTAGTCGTGCAGGTTGTCGAGGATCAGGCGGATGCGGTCCTGCCCCATGCGCTCGGCGTGCGAGGGTCGAGCCGGCGCGCGCCGCGCCAGTTCGGCGTTCTTGCGGAACAGGTCGACGAACACCGCCACCTTCGCGCGCAAGGCCGGCGCGTGCAGCGGCTTGGCGAGGCAGTCGACGGCGCCGAGCGCGTAGGCGCGCTCCAGCGGCGCGGCATCGAGGTCGCCGGCGGTGAGGAAGATGATCGGCACGGAACGCGCGCGCGGATGCTGGCGCATCAGTTCCGCGGTCTGGAAACCGTCGAGCGTCGGCATCTGCACGTCCAGCAGCACCAGCGCGAACTCGTGTTCGAGCAAGGCGCGCAGGGCCGCCTCGCCCGATCCGACCGCCACCAGGCTGTCGGCCAGGCCGGCCAGGATCGCTTCGAGCACGGCCAGGTTGGCGGGCTGGTCGTCGACGAGGAGGATGCGGGTATGGACGGCTGGACTCATCTATTCTGGCGCCGTTACGACGGGCGCACCGGCATGGCGATGCGCGTAAGCTTGCAAAGATAGCAATGTATGCCCGGGGCTTCCGATTGTCAATTGTGCGCGGGGTGAGAGGCTTGCGCTGCGGGCGTGCGCCGGGCGGGCTCGGGAGCCCACCCGACGCACGCAAAAAAGCCCGCCGGGACTGGCCGGGCGGGCTCGGTCGAGGCGCCGCAGCGCCTTGCGGGCCGGGTGCTCAGGCAGCCTTGGTCTGGGCACCGGCCGGCGTCGCCGGGGCGACGCGGGCCGCGCTGCCCGCTTCCAGCACGGCCGATGCGCGCGCCTTGCTGCCCGGCGCGGTGGTGCTGATCAGCTCGTGCATACGCGAAGCGGTCTTGTCCCACGAGGTGTTGGCGACGATGTCGCGCATGCGCCCGACCATCGTTGCCTGCTCTTCGGCGCTCATGGCCAGCATGCGCTCGCAGGCAGCAATGAACTCTTCCGGCGTGGATGCGATGGCAACCACGTCGCCGTACGGGACCTTGACGTCGGTGATCGGGGTGCTGACGCTCGGCTTTTCGGCGGCCATGTACTCCAGCACCTTGGTCGGGCTGATGAACTTGGTCGAATCGTTCATCGCGAAGGGCAGCAAGCACACGTCCCAGCCGGCCAGGAACTTCGGCAGTTCGTCGTAGTTGCGCTGGCCCATGTAGTGGACGTTCGCGGCGCGCGGCAGTTCGGCCGGGTCGATCTTGACCACCGGGCCGACCAGCACGATCTGCCATTCCGGATGGGCTTCTGCCATGCGGCGGACCAGTTCGGTGTCGAAACGCTCGTCGATGACGCCATAGAAACCGAGGCGCGGGCCGGCGATCTGGGTCTGCTCGGGGTGCGAAATCGCGCTGTCGAGGGCCTGGCGGAAGTGCTTGGCGTCGACGCTGCTCGAGAAGCAGTGGGCGTTCGCGTGGCGGTTCTTCTTCGCTTCGTACAGGCTCGGGCCGCCGGTGAAGACCAGGTCGGCAATGCCGAGCAGGGCCGATTCGCGCTGCAGCAGCTGCTTCGGCGGGTTCTTGAAGGCGGCCAGTTCGTCCATGCAGTCGTAGACGACCAGCGACGGGTTCAGGCCCTGCAGCAGCGGCAGCGCCATCGGGGTGTAGAACCAGACGACCGGACGCTCGCCTTCCGGCACCAGGTCGGCCAGCAGGCCTTGCAGGGTCGGGATCTGGTCGTCGTGGAAACCGTGGGCGTGGATGTTGGTATGCGGGCGGCACACCGTGATGTTCGGCGCGACGGCCGTCTTCTGCAGGTGTGCCGCGCCCTCGCTGTGTACCGGTTCCTCCACAAGCAGGATTTGGTAGTGCTCCGCCAGGCGCGTCATCAGGTGCTGGGGACGCTGGAAGACGAAGTCCCAACGCAGGTGGCAAAACACGATAAGGGTCGGCATGTTGATTTCCTCTCGCCTTGGTGGCGCTTTAGTTGATCTTGGGTCCGTGCTGGACGGGCTGCAGCGGCAGTTGAACACGCTGAACCACGACGCCGGAGCAGCGAATCGTAACATGCAAATTTGCTATTATTTTCATTTATGCATTGCAACATTTAAAACAAGAAGGGTGTTTTCGGCAACACAAGCCGTTTCCTCATAGGAGAGCCCGGTGTCGCCAGGAATCATTTGTAGGGTTAGTCCTACATATATACAAGAAAATCAACTACGAAAACTCATCCATACACGGGCCGCGCGCAACCGTGCGCGAGGCGCAAAGCTGCTGCCGGAGCGGGTTTCGGGAGCTCGACAGTACCGGCGCACAGGCGCGCAGGGTGTCGGCGGGCGCGTACATGAAGCCGGGTCAGACGGCGCCGGAAACCGGCGCAGCGCCGCCCGGATGGCATCAAGCGGGAACAAAGGCGGGAGCCGCGCAGGGGGCCTGAAGCGCCCCCCCCCGCACTGCAGCAAGAGCGGATTACGCGGGCGGGTAAGGCTGGGCGCCTTCCGGGTGCCCGTCTGCGCTGAAGCCGTCGGCGGTCGAGACGTCGTCGATGCCGAGGGTGCCGAGGGCATCGCACAATTCGTCGATCTCGGCGCCGAGGTCGGCCGCCAGGTCGGTCGGCTTGACGACGCCGCCCCAGGGCGGGCCGCCGTCGAGTGCGTACAGGTTCACGCGCAATTCGATGTGTTCGCCGGCATCCTGGGGCGCCACCACGGCGCGCACCGCGTCCGGCGCCAGTTCCTTGCTGGCCAGCAGGCGGTTGATCTCGGACAGGGTGCCGAGCATGGCCAGCTCGGCCACGCCCTGCTCTTTCGCGCCGTGGAACAGGTCCTGGTACAGGAAATTGAGCTGCAGCCGGTCCGGCTCGCTCGTCAGGCAGCGCCGCACCAGCGGCGCTACCCGCTCGGTCCAGGCGCGGTAGCGGCGCATGCGGTCGGCGAAATACACGTCAGCGCCGATCTCGTCCTTCGGCACCGCATAGAACGGGTCGTCGGCCCGCTTGAGCGAAAAGCCGAGCAGGAAGCGCAGCTCCATCGCCGCTTCGTCCGGCGCGACCGGCTCGCCGGTCCAGCCGCGGATGCTGTTTTCCAGCAGCGGCGCCGGCGCAGGCTTCTTGCTGCCCAGGGTGGCAGCCGCCTCGCGCAGCAGCTCCTGCAGGGTGCTGTAGCCGATGTGGTCGACCTCGGCCAGGTCGTAGGCGTGGCGCACCAGGGCCACTTTTGCCCGCGGGCTATCCAGTTCGAGGGCGACGAAGCTCGCCGCCAGTTCCGCGTAGGCCTCGTCGTCGGCGAAGTTTTCCTGGGCCGCCAGGCCGCCCGTGCTCTGCACGAACAGCGGGATCAGGAAGGCGTCGATCTCGAATTCCGGCTCCCCTTCGCGGCGCAGGCGCATGGTCGCCGCCTCTTCGCCGATGTGGGCACGCAGCAGGCGGCAGGCGTCCGGATCGGTAAAGCGCGCCAGCTCGATGGCGCCGTACAGCACCTCGTCATGCTTGCGGCGCAGGGCGCGCCGGATGGCGACGACCAGTTCTTCCGCGTGCCCCGCAGCGCCTTCCGGATCGACTTCCTCGCCCTCGGCTACCTCGAGCGCGAGGTCGGCCAGGGCCTGGGCCTGGGCTTCCAGGTCGGGTTCGGCGGCGGCGGCCGGCTTGCGCGGCACGGGCTTCTTGTTCTTCGGCATAGTCGATCGTATCAATGGTGGAGCCGACATGGTAGCGCATCGCGCGCATGGCAAGGGGATCGGACTGCGCGTTTCGGCTGCGCTTCAGCCAGCCCGCGCGGCCTCTGGGGTCACGGGCACGTTCGCCAGCGCGGCCAGGATCTCCTCCGGCTCGGCCGGCTTGGCAATGTGCAGGTCGAAGCCGGCTTCGCGCGCGCGGGTCTTGTCGGCCATCTGGCCGTAGCCGGTCAGCGCGATCAGCAGGGTCGACTCGAACTGGGGCATCGCGCGCAGGCGCCGCGCCAGCTCGTAACCGTTCATGTCGGGCAGCCCGATGTCGAGGATGAACACGTCCGGGCGTTCGAACGCGGCCCACTCGAGCGCGCTGGCGGCGTCGTAATAGGTCGACACCAGGTGGTCGCCGGCCGCTTCGAGCAGCAGCGAGAGGCTGACCGCGGCATCGATGTTGTCGTCGACCAGCATGACGCGCAGCGCATGACCCGCCGCTTCGGTGGCGCGGCGCGGCGGCGCCGGCGAAGCGAGCGCCGCCAGCTCGAGCCTGAGCGGCAGGCGCACCGTGAAGATGCTGCCGGCCCCGCGTCCCGGGCTGCTGGCGTCGACCGTGCCGCCGTGCAGCTGCACCAGGCTGCGCACCAGCGCCAGGCCCAGCCCGAGGCCGCCCTGGGCGCGGTGGGCCTTGCGCTCGCCCTGCGAGAACAGGTCGAACACGCGCGGCAGCAGCTCGGCGGTGATGCCCTCGCCGTCGTCGGCCACGGAGAGGCTCGCCTCATCCCCGGCGCAGGCCAGGGACAGCTGGATGTTGCCGTGCATCGGCGTATATTTGGCCGAGTTGGTGAGCAGGTTGGCCACCACCTGGGTCAGCCGGGTCGGATCGCCGCGCACCCCGACCCGGTGCGTGGGCAGGCGCAATTCGAGCCGGTGCTGGCGCTCCTCGAGCAGCGGGCGGGTCTGCTCGACGGCGCGCTCGACGACGTCGCGCAGGTCGACGTCTTCCGGGTTCAACGTGACCAGGCCGCGCGTCACCCGCGACACGTCGAGCATGTCGCCCAGCAGGCGGTTCATGTGCTCCACCTGGCGGCCGATCACGTCGCCGGCGTAGCGCGCGCGGTGGCCGTCGACGTCCGGCATTTTCAACAGCTGGGCAGCGGTGACGATCGGCGCGAGCGGGTTGCGCAGCTCGTGGCCGAGCATGGCGAGGAACTGGTCCTTGGCGCGGTTCTCCTCTTCGGCCGTCTGGCGCGCATGGGTTTCGCGCTCCAGCTGCGACTGGCGCTCGTTGCCGGCGCTGTCGCGAAACGCCTGGGCGCGCCGCAACTCGGAGCCGGCCTTGCGCAAGGCAGCGAGCAGGCGGTCGATCTCGACGATGCGCGAGCGCAGCCTGGGCGGCATTTCGGCGCGGCCCAGCATGCCCGCGGCGTCGACGGCGCGCTCCATCGAGCGGGTGTAGCCGCGCGCGAACCAGGCTGCCGCCAGGCAGGCCACGCCCAGCGCCGCCAGCAGTGCCAGCGCCGCCTCGCGTTGGGCCGGGCCGGCGCGGCTGCTGACCGCGCCCGGCGGCACCGCGATCGACACCAGCCAGCCCGAACGCGGCGCATGGGTGAACACGACTGTCGACGGCCCGCCGTGGCGCATCGGCAGGTCCAGCACGCCGCTGTCGCGCGCGCGCGCGGCCGCCAGCAGTTGCGGCGGCGCGTCCTGGCCGGCCAGCGCGGCCGATCCATGGCTCGAGGCCACCAGGTGACCCTCGCGGTCGGCGATGTCGATCTGCCAGTCGCTCGGCAGGCCGGCGTCGGCCAGCACCCGGCGGAAGTGATGGGTGCTGAAATGGACCAGCAGCGCATAGCGCCGCCCGCCGGCCTGGGCCGGCACGGCCACGGCCGTGCTCAGGCGCTCGCCGAGGTGGCCGGGCGTGACATCGGCAATGAAGGCACGGTCCTGCTTGAAGAGTTCGTCGAGAAACGGCGGCGGCGGGGTGGCCGGCAGCAGCGTGCCGGGCGGCGCCAGGGTGTTGACCAGCTCGACGCCCTGCTCGTCGAGCAACGCAGTCCAGCTCGCAGGCCCCGGCGCGGCCAGTTTCGCTTCCCGGTGAAAGACCGCGAAGTCACCGCGGGCCAGCGAGGGCGAGCCGGCCAGCACGCGCAGCGCCGCGCCCGCCTTCGACAGCTCGTCGTCGACCAGCAGCGCGCCCCGGTGCGACGACTGCGCCAGGCGCGCCACCGCCGTCTGCGTGCCGGCGTCGTCGAGCAAACGCAGCACGAAGCCGGCGAACAGGATCACCGGCACCAGAATTGCCGCGGCCATCAGGTACAGGTAGGCACGGATTTGCATCGCCGGCTCACAGGTTGACGGCCGTCGACGTGACGGCCAGCAAAATTAATAATACCAACACTGCAATGTAAAGCAACAAAAGAGTGTAAAACCGGTTACCGCTGTTCCAAATCGCCGCGGCGGCGGCCCTGGATCGCCGCGCGCTGGCAAAATCGCCAATATTGCCGGGCCGGGGTGGGCTGCTCAGTGTTATGCTTCGGCCATCGAAACCGCGCCAGAGGCGCCCCTGCTGGAGACCCCTCCCCAATGCTCGACAATTACTTCAAACTCAAGGAAAGCGGCAGCGACGTTCGTACCGAACTGCTCGCCGGCCTGACCACCTTCCTGACGATGGCGTACATCATCTTCGTGAACCCGTCGATCCTGGGCGACGCGGGCATGCCCAAGGAAGCCGTGTTCGTGGCCACCTGCCTGGTGGCCGCGCTCGGCAGCGCCGTGATGGGCCTGTACGCGAATTACCCGATCGGCATGGCGCCGGGCATGGGCCTGAACGCCTATTTCGCGTATGCGGTGGTGCTGGGCATGGGCGTGGCCTGGCCGGCGGCGCTCGGCGCCGTCTTCATCTCCGGCTGCCTGTTCATCCTGGTGTCGGTGCTCGGCCTGCGCGGCGCGATCGTCAACGGCATTCCGCATTCGCTGCGGGTCGCCATTACCGTCGGCCTGGGGATGTTCCTGGCGCTGATCGCGCTGAAGAACGCCGGCATCGTGGTCGGCAGCGAGCCGACCCTGGTCAAGGCGGGCGACCTGCACGCGCCGCCGGCCGTGATGGCCGTCTTCGGCTTCCTCCTGATCGTCACCCTCGACCGCCTGAAGGTACGCGGCGCGATCCTGATCGGCATCATCGCCGTCACCATCCTTTCATTCTTCTTCGGCGGCAATACCTTCAAGGGCGTGTTCTCGCTGCCGCCGTCGATCGACCCCACCCTGCTCAAGCTCGACATCCCGGGCGCCCTCTCGGTCGGCATCCTGAACGTGGTGCTGGTGTTCTTCCTGGTCGAGCTGTTCGACGCCACCGGTACCCTGATGGGCGTGGCCAGCCGCGCCGGCCTGCTGGTCGAGGGCAAGATGGAACGCCTGAACAAGGCGCTGCTGGCCGACAGCGGCGCCATCGTCGCCGGCGCCGCGCTCGGCACTTCGAGCACCACCGCCTACATCGAGAGCGCTGCCGGCGTGCAGGCCGGTGGGCGCACGGGCCTGACCGCGCTGGCAGTGGCGCTGCTGTTCCTGGCCTGCCTGTTCATCGCGCCGCTCGCCGGCGTGGTGCCGGCCTACGCGACCGCGCCGGCGCTGCTGTTCGTCGCCTGCCTGATGCTGCGCGACCTCGGCGACATCGAATGGGGCGACACCACCGAAAGCATCCCGGCGGCGATTACCGCGCTGGTGATCCCGTTCACCTATTCGATCGCCGAGGGCATTGCCTTCGGCTTCATCACCTATGCGGCGCTGAAGCTGACCACGGGCCGCGCGCGCGAAGTCAAGCCGGTGGTCTGGATCATTGCCGGGCTGTTCATTTTCAAGATCGTTTATATAGGTACCTGAGTCGGCACCTGCGCCGGCACCCGCGCCCGGTTGGCCCGGAAAGCCGCGCTTATGCTGCTTCTGGGATACAATCAGGGCCGAGCCCCTGCCGCCCAGCGAGCGCCGGCGCTCCTTTCCCGAACGACCGGCCGGTCCGCGGCGCAAGCCGAAGGGCCGGCGCGCGGCTGCAACCGCGCCGCATTCTTGCCGCATCCATGCTTATGAAATTATTTCCGTTGTACGCGCTGGCCCTCCTCGGGCTGGCGCATGGCACTGCCGCCGCCGGTGGCGGTGCGGCCGACGACCTGCCCCAGATCGGCACCATCCACCGCGCCCTGAGCGTCCCGCGCCCCGAGACGATTCCCGACGGCACCTGGTTCACCTCGGCCGAGCTCGGCGCGATCACGACCTCCGGCAACACCAGCGGCACCTCGCTCAGCGGCAAGATCGATGCCCGCCACGAGACGGCCGACTGGAGCAACGAATACATCCTGAGCGGGTTTTTCAAGGAAGACCAGATCGTCGACGACGACGGCGAGCGCTACCGCCAGCGCTCGGCCGAACGCTGGGCGCTGTCCGCCAAGGCGGCCTACAAGCTGCTCAACGAAGGCAGCCGCGCCTTTGTCCTCGGCTCGCACGTGAACGACAAGTTCGGCGCCTGGACCCGCTATTCCTCGCTGGCGGTCGGCCACGGCTCGCAGCTGTACAACACGGAAGACAAGGCGCTCGACGTCGAGATCGGCCCGGGTTATTTCAGCGGCCAGCGCGAGAACGGCGAGAGCGAAAACGGCCTGACCGTGCGCGGCGCGGCCCGTTTCCGCTGGCAGGTCAGCCCCTCGGCAGCCTTCGTGCAGACCATCAGCGTCGAGCGCGGCACCTCGAACGTGCACTCGATCGCCGAATCGGCGCTGAGCACCAAGATCAACGACACCCTGCAGATGAAGGCCGCCTTCAGCGCCCGCAACGACAGCAACGTGCCCGAGGACAAGAAAAATACCGATACCCAGACCTCGCTGACGCTGGTGTATTCGTTCTGATTCGCTACGCCTTCGAGCGCCGCGTGAACTGTCGCCTCGTCCCATCCGTCCGTTGAACGGGTGCGCGGCGCATATGCCGCGTCCCCGTCCCCGTCCCGCTCCCGCTCCCGCTCGCGGTCGAGCCGGCCACCCTACCTCGTCAAGCGCCGCCTGTCGCCCTGGCGCTGGTGTTTCGGGGAGCACAGCACGCGCCGGGCGACGCCGCGCGGCACGCCGGCAAGCTGCATGAAGGCAAAAGCCGCATGCATCCCGTCCGTCTCCAGGATCTTCAATGCGCGGTCGACGCGGGCGGCCATGAGCGCGTCGGCGCGCGGGTCGGCATGTTGAATATCAGACATGCAATAGCCTCGCAACATCTCTTTCGAAGGCCATCCATGCTAGCAGACGAGCCGGCGGGTGGCGCGCGTTTGCCCGCCGTCAAACCGCGGCAAACCCGCCCCAGTGGCGGGTTCAGGCTTGCGGCTCGTGCACGTCGTCGACCGTCACCGGTTCCGCCGCGATCTTCTCCTCGGCCAGCGCATGGTCTTCCTGGTCCGCCGTCAGGCCTTCCTGTTCGGCGCCGCGCGCCCGGTCGTAGACCAGTTCCACCAGCACCGGGAAATGATCGGAGCCGAAGGACGGCAGCCTGCGGATAAAGGAGAGCGTGAAATGGCGGCTGTGGAACAGGTGGTCGAGCGGCCAGCGCAGGAACCAGTAGTCGGCGTGGAAGGTGTTGAACATGCCGCGTCCGACCCGCGGATCGAGCAGGCCGCTGATCTTGCGGAACAGGCGCGTCGTCCGCGACCACGCCACGTCGTTCAGGTCGCCCGCCACGATCACCGGCGTATCCAGTCCGGCCACGCTCTTGGCCACCACCAGCAGCTCGGCGTCGCGCTCGGTCGACTCGTCGTGTTCGGTCGGGCTCGGCGGCGCAGGATGCAGGAAGTGGATCCGCACCTTGCGCCCGGAAGGCAGCACCACCAGCGCATGCATGGAGGGGATGTCGTCCTCGACCAGGAACTGGATGGCCTCGTCTTCCAGCGGCAGGCGCGAGTACACGTGCATGCCGTACAGGTTGTCGAGCGGGCATTTCATCGAATACCGGTAGTCGTCCTCGAGCACGTCGAGCCGCTCCTGCCACCAGGCGTCGGTCTCGAGCGTCACGAACACATGCGGCCGGTGCTCGCGGATCAGGGCGATCAGGCCGTCGGTGTTGCGGTTCGGGGTCAGCACGTTCGCGGTCAGGATGCGGATGCGCTCGGTCCTGGCGCTGCCGACGGCCGACTTGACCTCGTTCGGGTACACCCTGAGGTAGGGAAAAATCCACCAGGCCTGGTACAGCAGGCAGCAGACGGTGATGGCGACGAGTACGTCCGAGGCGCGCTCGCTCATGTCGAGCAGGAAGGGTTCGGCGACCAGCACCAGCAGCGCCAGGATGGCGATCTGCAGGCGCGGGAAGTCGAGGTCACGGACCCACCATTCCGTGTGCTTCGACAGCGGCAGCAGGGTCGCCACCAGGATGAGCGCAACCAGCGTTGAAATCACGGCAAATTGCATGATGGGAAAAGTCCTAAGAAACGTTCAGTATCTTCATAAAAAGTCAATGCGCCCAGTATGCCATTGTCTTTAGGAACCAGCCTGTGCGCTTGCGTCTCCCGTGCGGCGCCCATGGGCGCGCTTGGGCCATACTGGAAGCCCCCTTGATAACGCGACCGTTCGCGCGACCATACACGCACCCGACCCGCCGAGCCCCCATGCCTCCATCCCCCATGCCTTTCCTGATCTTTTCCCGCCGCGGCTTCGACGACCTCATCGAACGCATCGAGGGGGACGGCGCGGTGCTCTACCTGAACCCCGGCGTGGCGGCCGGGGCCGACATCGTCCCCTTGCGCGAGCGCGGGGTCGCCGTCCACATCCTGCCGCGCGCCTTCGACCCGCAGGTGCCGGGCGACCTCGAGGAAGCGGCGCACGCCACCGGGCACGACGCGCAGGCGCTGTGGGTCGAGCACGGTGCCACCGTGCCCCAGGCAGCGCCGGCGCAAGCCGACCCGCCGCCGGCGGTCGCCCAGGCGGCCCCGGCGCTGCACCGGCGCCTGGCGCGCACCGCCGGCCAGTTCGCCACCGGCGCCCTGCGCCGCCTGCGCGACCAGGGCGGGGGACGCAACCTGATGGTCCTGCCCTATCACGGCTTCGGCAACGCGCATCGGCTGTGGATCAAGGGACGGGTGCTGGACGAGTACAGCTACCGCGAACAGAGCGAGCACGACAGCAGTTGGGCCAACCTGGTCGCCCTGTACCGCCGCCTCGAGTCGGACGAGGTCGCGCAGGCCCGGGTCGTGGCCCGCTTCGGCGGACGCAGCTGGGAGACCGAAACCGACGCCGGCGGCTATTTCGAGTTCGACCTCGAGAGCGCCGACGCCCTCCCCGGCGGCTGGCACACGGTCGAGCTGGAACTGCCTGCGCACATGGGGCCGGACGGGGCGCCGGTGCGGGCCTCGGCCCAGGCCATCGTGCCGGGCGCGTCGGCGCGCTTCGGCATCATCAGCGACATCGACGACACGGTGCTGTGGACCAACGTCACGAACAAGCTCAACATGGCGCTGATGCTGGCGCGCACCAACCACCACACGCGCAAACCCTTCAAGGGCGTGGCCGCCTTCTACCGGGCCCTGAACCAGGGCGCGGGCGGCAACGAGGACAATCCGCTGTTCTACGTCTCGAGCAGCCCCTGGCACCTGTACGGGCCGCTGGTCGACTTCCTGCGCCTGCAGGAAATTCCGCTCGGCCCGCTGCTGCTGCGCGAACTGAAGGTGCGCGACCTGCTCTCGAAGGACCACAGCCACAAGCTCGACAAGATCGAGCTGATCATGCGCTTCTACCCCGGCATGCAGTTCGTGCTGATCGGCGACAGCGGCGAGCGCGACCCCGAGATCTATACCGAGATCGTGCGCCGCCACCCGGCCTCGGTACGCATGATCTACATCCGCAACGTCAACCCCGACCCGGCCCGTATCGACGCCCTGGACCGCCTGATCGACGAGGTCAGCAGCACCGGGACCCAGCTGATCCTGGCACCGGACAGCGTCTTCGCCGCCTCCCATGCCGCGGCCGAGGGCCTGATCCGGGTCGAGCGGCTGGGATCGGTACGTACCGACAAGCGCGACGACGACAGGGCGCAGTCGCCTGCCTAGCGCACGGCCGCCGCGCCCTGCGCCTGCGGCCCCGGGCCGCGCCGGATGAACATCAGCGCAGTCAGGCTCAGCAAGGAAGCGCCCGACAGGTAGTAGCCGACATAATCCAGTCCGTAGTCGGTCGCCAGCGCGGTCGCCACGTAGGGCGCCAGCGAGGCGCCCAGGATGCCGGCCAGGTTGAAGGTCAGCGAGGACCCCGTATATCGCACCTCCGGCGGGAACAGTTCGGCCAGCAGCGTGCCCAGGGGACCATAGGTCAGGCCGGTCAGCGACAGGCCCAGCACCATGAACAGGGCCACCACCGGCAGGCTGCCGGAGCCGAACAGCGGGCCGTAGACCAGGCCGAACAGGGTGATGGCGATGGTCACCGCCATCATCGCCGCGCGCCGCCCGAAGCGGTCGGCAATCAGGGCCGAGGGCGGGATCAGGAGGCCGAAGAAAATCACGGCGCCCAGCTGCAGCAGCAGGAACTGGGTGCGCGAATAGCCGAGGGCGGTGGTGCCCCAGCTGAGGGTGAACACCGTCATCAGGTAGAACACGACGAAGGTCGACGTGGCCAGCAGGGTGCCGAGCACGAGCGCGCGGCCATGCTCGCGCACCACGCTCACGACCGGCATCCGGACCCGCTCGCCGCGGTCGAGCACGGCCTGGAAATCGGGCGTCTCGGTGATCTTCAGGCGCACGTACAGCCCGACGACGACCAGCAGCGCGCTGGCCAGGAAGGGGATGCGCCAGCCCCAGGAGAAGAACTGCGCTTCGTCCAGGGTTTGCGTGAGCAGCAGGAACACCCCGCCCGACAGGAAGAAGCCGATCGGCGCGCCCAGTTGCGGGAACATGCCGTACCAGGCGCGCTTGCCCGGCGGCGCGTTCTCGGTGGCGAGCAGCACCGCCCCGCCCCACTCGCCGCCCAGGCCCAGGCCCTGGCCGAACCGGCACAGCGCCAGCAGGATCGGCGCCGCCACCCCGATCGAGGCATAGGTCGGCAGCATGCCGATCAGGATGGTCGAGAGGCCCATCGTCAGCAAGGCCGCCACCAGCGTGGCCTTGCGGCCGATGCGGTCGCCGAAGTGGCCGAACAGGGCCGAGCCGAAGGGGCGCGCGAAAAACGCGATGGCGAAGGTCGCGAACGACTGCAGCATCGCGGCAGCCGGCTCGGCCGCCGGGAAGAACAGCTTCGGGAACACCAGCACCGCGGCGGTGGCGTAGATATAGAAGTCGAAGAATTCGATCGTGGTGCCGATCAGGCTGGCAAAGAGGACCGTGCGCGCGCGGTTGCGTGGTGCAGCGAGCGGTGCCGTCATGCGCCGGGCGCTCCGGCAGCGCCACCGGCTGCCGCCAGCGCCTCGCGCACCTCGTGCGGATTGTCCGGACGGGTCACGCGCGCCACTTCCACGCCGTCCTTCAGGAACACCACGGTCGGCCACAGCTTGATGCGAAACGAGCGCCCCAGCGGACGCCCGGGGCCGTCTTCGACCTTGATGTGCTGCGCCTCCGGATAGTCCTTCAATGCTGCCTCGATCACCGGCTCGCCGGCGCGGCACCAGCCGCACCAGTTGGTGCCGAAGTCGAGGGCGACGAGGCCAGGCAGCGCGTCGACCGCGCTGCGTTCGGGCTGGGTGGTTTGATAAGTCATGTGAAGTACTCCCCGGCGGTGCGGCTCGGTGTTGGTGGTGATGATGACAAGATTACCTGAAACACCGCCGGGGAGCCAGCGTCAAGCTGCCGTCAATGCGCGTGGCCGCCTCCTTCCTCGCACTGGTGCGGGTCCTGCCTGCACAGCTTGGCCTGCGCTTCCAGGGCCAGCTTGCGCGCAGCCAGCTGCCGCGGCGTGCGCGCCGGCGCCAGGATCTCGTCCTGGGTGATCACGCGCCCGTTCTTGATCACCAGGCGCACGTCGGCAGCCGCGCGCAGGTCCGCCAGCGGGTCGCCGCCCACCACGATCAGGTCGGCCAGCTTGCCCTTCTCGATGGTGCCGAGGTCCTTGCCGACGAAGGCCATCTTTGCCGCGTCGCGCGTCACCGAGTACAGCGCCTGCAGGTTGCCCTGGACCAGCGCCGCGCCGCGCATGTTCAGGTGCAGCGAGATCCCCGGCACCACCAGCGGCGAATCGGTCCCGTTGGCCACCAGCGCGCCGGCCGCCTTCACCTTGGCCTGCTGGGTGGCGTCGTTGACGATCGTGCTGATCTGGGCGGCCGTGGGCGGCTGGGCGTTCTGCAGGCCGGGAACGAAGTTCGGCGGCACCAGGATGAAGCGCGGATCGGTCACGATGCCCGGATCGAGCCCGGCCAGCGCGCTGGCCGAGAACAGCGTGTCGATCAGGTGGAAGTCGGCCTTGCCGAAGATGTCGTAGGCATCCTGGTAGGTGATCGCCCGCGCGACCGATTTCGACCAGCCGTAGCCCATGCGCTGGGTCGCCGACAGGTGGGTGTTGCCTGCCAGTCCGGTGGCGGCGCCCGGCTGGATCAGGTGGGTCCCGCTCGGCACGCCGAGGTCGAGCGCTCCCTGCGCGATGCGCTCCATGACCGGGATCGGCGCCCGCACATAGCTTTTCAGGAAGTCGGCGTCCAGGCGCTTGGCCTTGGCGATCTCGATGTCCGCAATCTCGGGCGTACGCAGGGTGCGCGCGAAACTGTAGAACAGGCGGTTGCCTTCCCACAGCGGCGGCGAGACGAACAGGCGCGGGCCGATCAGGTTGCCGGCCTCCAGCGCCTCGCGCATCTCGACGCTCTGGTGCAGCGGGCCCCCGACCGACTGCGCGGTGGTGATCCCGTAGGACAGCATCAACTGCGCGACTTGGCCGAACTGGCCGCCTTGGTACAGCGTGAGCGGGTGCAGGTGGGTTTCGATCAGGCCCGGCATCACGGTCAGGCCGCTGGCGTCGACCACGCGCGTTCCAGCCTCGTGTGCGGCATGCGGCACCACCGAGACGATGCGGTTGCCCTCGACCACGATATCGACGTCGCGCCGCAGCGTGCTGCCCACGCCATCCCACAGTGCCCCGGCGTGGATCAGGGTGCGGCCCTGCGGCACGGCCTGGCGCCACGTGAGTTTCACGGGGATGTCCCGTGGGGTATGAACTGAGGCGCTGCCGTCGAACTGCACCGTGCGCACGCGCTCGGCCGACTTGTAGAGGATGGTCTGCGAGTCGCCGCCCCAGGTCGGCAGGTCGGCGATGTCGTCGCTCACCTTGCGCGCCGGTCCGGCCGGCGCGCCGGTCGGCCCTAGCGGCATCACGTGCAGCTTCGAATCCATGATGAAGGCGATCCGGCGCCCGTCCGGCGACAGCGCGGCCGCGCCCTCGTCGCGTTCCGCGATCTGCTGCGGGATCGGCGCCACCGGATAGAAGGTGCCGGTGCGGGTGGCCAGGTCGATCACGCGCAGCTTGTTGTAACCCTCGCGGAAGCGATTGTTGATGCGCTCGTTGTCGACCAGGATGATGCGCTGCCCGTCGGGCGTCCACTGCGGCGTGCTGACCTGGGTACTCACCGACGGAATGATCACTTCCGCGGTGCCCGTCGCCCGGGTCCAGATCTCGAGCTGGCCCGACAGCGTGGTGTAGGCGATGCGGGTACCGTCCGGCGACAGCTTCGGCGTCACCATCGAGCGCCCGGGGATCGCGGCCAGGCGGGTCCGGGTGCGCGTCGCC
Source organism: Massilia sp. GCM10023247 (assembly GCF_042653325.1). Lineage (NCBI taxonomy): Bacteria > Pseudomonadati > Pseudomonadota > Betaproteobacteria > Burkholderiales > Oxalobacteraceae > Massilia > Massilia sp. GCM10023247. The sequence goes on along the minus strand of NZ_JBHSIB010000024.1, from coordinate 133,322 downwards.
ACGTCGACCTGGTCGATCGCGAGCTGGCCGGCATTGCCGCGCTCCGACGAAAAATACACGGCGCGGCCGTCGGGCGTCCATTGCGGGGTGACGTCGCGGTCGGGGTCGTTGGTCAGGCGCACCGGCGCCTCGCCGATGCGCATGGTCCAGACGTCGTTCAGGGCCACGAAGGCGATGCTGGCGCCGTCCGGCGAGAGCACCGGCGCGCTGATACCCATCACGCGCTGTTGGCCGAATTCGTCGAAGCGGCGGTCCTTTTCCCGGAACACCGGGCGGCGCAGCGTCAGCTCGGCGCGAAAGCCGATGTCCTGCGGGTTGGCGCCGCTGGCGGCGCGGGTGCGGATCTTGCCGTCGGCCGTGTACAGGAAACGCCCGTTCGGCAGGAAGCGCACCGGGAACGGGAAGATGTCTTCGTCAGTCGTGACCTGGGCGCCGCCGACGACCAGCTGGCGGCCGGCGTTCTGGTAGACCAGGGCGCCGCCGTCGGGCGTCCAGGCCGGCGCAAAGCCGGGCGCGACCACGGTCGGCGGGCCGCCGGCGAAGGGCGCGGTGACCACGTTGGGGCCGTCGACATAGGCCAGGCGCGCGCCGTCGGGCGAGACCACCGGGTTCGCTTCCATGCCGGGGCCGGTCGTCACCTGGCGCAAACCGCTGCCGCGCGCACCGACGGTCCAGATCTTGTACTGGCCGTCGCCGCTGCGGTCGCTCGAGAACACCAGGCCGCTGCTGTCGGGCAGCCAGGCCGGCTCGCGGTCGTCGAAGGGGCCACGCGTCAGTTCGGTGGCGTCGTGCCCGTTCGGGCTGATGGTCCAGATGTGGTAATTGCCTTCGGGAGCGTAGTTCTGGAAGGCGATGCGCTTGCCGTCGGGCGACCACACCGGCTGGGTGGGTTCCAAACGCCAGTCGGTGATGCGGGTCGCGCGTCCGCCCGCGGCCGGCATCACCCACAGCGCGCCCTGCGCCGAGAACACGATGCGCTTGCCGTCCGGGGATGGGGCGGCGGCCATGTTGGTGCCTTCGCGCAGTTCGACCGTGATGTCGCGCGTCGGGCCGCGCAGGTTGTTGGTCTCGTCGACGCCGCCCGCGCCCGGCCATTGGCAGGCGCCCAGCACCGCGACGGCGGTCCCGACGGCGACGGCCAGCGCGCTGCGCACCAGCAAACGGGAAGCGGGGAACTCCTTGCGAGTCTTCATGTTGTTACCTCCAGGTGAGAGGACAAAAGCGTGGTTGCCAAAATGCACCAATAAGGTGCGTAGCTGACTCATCCATATTCGGCAGCGTGTCTGACGGGAGGCTGACGCTTGGGTCCGCTTGGAAACGGCTGGGCTATCGATTGGGTCTGAGCTGACTTAGCTCAAGCATCGGCGCTGTTGGGAGGGAACTTTTATGAGCAAAAGCTGAACAACGGGAAATGTCATGCGAAGGTGAAATGCCTAACGGACCAAGGCCGCGCCCGCTGGCATATTTGTTTCAAACTCGTCAATAGGAGCCCATCATGGCCGATAACCTGCAAAACGCCGGTCCGCAGGACCGCAGCCGCATCAACGTCCACGAAGAGTGGGAAGTGCGCCACTGGACCGAAGCGCTGGGCGTCACCCGCGAAGAACTGGAAAAAGCGGTGTCCGAAGTCGGCGTATCGGCAAACGCCGTGCGCGAGCACCTGAAGAAAAAGCGCTAAACCCGCTTGCCTGAACGGACGCGCCCCGCGTCCGTCGAGCGCCGCCGCGGCTTGCGGCGGCGCCGTGCTTGCGTTCGCACCATCCTCCGGCGGCGCCCGTCCGCCGGGCAATCCCGCTTGCCCGCGTCATGCCCGATTTAAAAAGGAGCCCAATGTGGATTTCCGCGCCTTTGTTGCATCCCTAGACATTACGCTCCCGAATGCCCTGTTCGCCCTGGCCCTGGCCGTGTTCAGTTTCGTCGCGATCCACGGCGCCGTCGCCCTCGCCCGCCGCCGCCTCGGGCAGCTGAGCGACGAGCAGGCGCACCGTCCCGTCGCCGAAGTGCTCAGCAAGACGCTCGCCCGCACCAGCAACCTGGTCGTCTTCGCCACCGCCGTCCTGATCGGCCTGTCGGCGCTCGACCTGCCGCCGCCCTGGAACCAGCGCGTCAGCCACCTGTGGTTCCTGACCCTCGGCCTGCAACTGGCGATCTACCTGCACAGCGCGATCAAGGTGACCGCGCGCCGCTACTTCCGCACCCATGGCGGCGCGGTCGCCGACGACCAGGTGACGATCGCCCACACCCTGATCATCTGGGTGCTGCAGACCAGCGTCTGGATCATCTTCGCCCTGGCCCTGCTGTCCAACCTCGGCATCAACATCTCGACCTTTGTCGCCAGCCTCGGGATCGGCGGTATCGCCATCGCGCTGGCGGTGCAGAACGTCCTCGGCGACCTGTTCGCCTCGCTCTCGATCGCGATGGACAAGCCCTTCGAGGTGGGCGACTTCATCTCGACCGGGAACACCTCGGGGGTGGTCGAAAAAGTCGGCCTGAAGACGACCCGCCTGCGCGCCCTGAGCGGCGAGCAGGTCATCGTCTCGAACGCCGACCTGCTCAAGGGCACCGTATCGAACTTCAAGCGCATGCAGACGCGGCGCGTGGTCTTTACCCTGCGCGCCCATCCGGATACGCCGCCGGCGCTGGCCGCCAAGGTGCCGACCGCCGTGGCGGAATTCATCGGGCGCCACCAGAAGGTACGCTTCGACCGCGCCCACCTGGCAAGGTACACCCAGGACTTCATCGAATGGGAGATCGTCTACACGGTCCTCGACGCCGACTACGGGCTGTTCATGAACACCCAGCAGGCCGTCATCCTGGCCTCGATGCAGATGTTCGCCGACCTCGGCATCTCGACCGCGCCGCGCGCCCAGCAGTTGCTGCTGCAACCGCACGAGGCGCAGCATCCGGACGCGCCGCCGCTGCCGGAAGACAATCGCGCGCGCCATCCGGGGCCGCTGCGCAGCCTGCCGAAAGGCGCCTGAGCCGACAGGCCGGCTCGCGCGCGCCCTGCCGCGCGCTCCTTGGCTAGAGTGCGAAGCACGACCACCGACCAAGGAGAATGCAATGAACCAGCCCGCGCAACAGCAGCAGCCGCCAGGCGTCGAAGCCGACCTGAGGCCGCAGGCCGACCACGGCGAAACCAGCTACCGGGGTTCCGGCAAGCTGACCGGCAAGGCCACCATCATCACCGGCGGCGACAGCGGCATCGGCCGCGCGGTGGCAATCGCCTTCGCGCGCGAGGGCGCCGACGTCCTGATTTCCTACCTGAACGAACACGAGGACGCGCGCGAAACCGCGCGCCTGGTCGAGGAAGCCGGGCGCAAGGCCGTGCTGGTGCCGGGCGACTTGGCCGACCCCGGCCACTGCCGGGCGATCGTCGAGCGCGCAGTGAGCGAATTCGGGCGCGTCGACGTACTGGTGAACAACGCCGCCTTCCAGATGACCCACGACTCGCTCGAGGAGATTCCGGACAAGGAATGGGACTATACCTTCCAGGTCAACATCACAGCGATGTTCCACCTCTGCAAGGCGGCGGTGAAGCACATGGCGCCCGGCTCGGCCATCATCAACACGACCTCGGTCAATTCCGACAACCCGAAACCCACGCTGCTGGCCTATGCAGCCACCAAGGGCGCGATCGCGAATTTCTCGGCCGGCCTCGCGCAATTGCTGGCCGAACGAGGCATCCGCGTGAATTCGGTGGCGCCGGGGCCGATCTGGACTCCGCTGATCCCGGCCACCATGCCGCCCGACCAGGTCGCCAGTTTCGGCCAGCAGGTGCCGATGAAACGGCCCGGCCAGCCGGCCGAGGTGGCGCCGGTATACGTGCTGCTGGCGTCAAGCCAGGCCAGCTATATCTCGGGCGCGCGCATCGCCGTGACGGGCGGCACGCCGATTTTGTAGAAGGGCCACCGCCGCGGTTTTGTAGGGTGGGCACTTGCAGTGCTGGCATTTAGAGCGCCTAACAAAACCTCCATGGCTGCGTTGCAGCGTCTCGCCGTACAGGCGTACTGTCTTCGACGCCGCGCCTTGCCCTGAAGGTTTTGTTAGGCGCTCTTAGCCAGCCCTGCTGCCCACGCGGTCGTGCCGGTGCATATCCACCGGCAGCAAGCACCGGCATTGCCGCACGGACCGGTTCCACCGCGTGGGCACAACTGCCCACGCTACGCGTCGGGCCCGTGCATTCCTGCGTGCATTAAAAGTCCGGCGTCGGCACCGGTACCGGCGGCGAGATCACCTCGACCGGCTCTTCGATGACTTCTTCCGCTTCTTCCGCGTCCTCGGCGCGCGGATGGGATTCGTCGTCGACCGGCGCCGCTTCGGGCAGCTCGCTGGCGTCGATGAATTCTTCTTCCGGCTCTTCCTCCTGCACGCGCGGGGGAGCGGGCGGGCGGCCGCCCGGGAACACGGCCTCGCGGTCGAGCTTGCCGGCGTCGAGGGCGGCGCGGAAGAAATCCCCGACCAGCAGGATCGCGTTGTGGCCGCCCTGGCCCCAGTAATTGCTGCGCATCGTGACGCGGTTGTCGTTGAAACCGACCCACGCGCCCGCCACCAGGTTCGGGTGCATCAGGATGAACCAGCCGTCGGCATTGTTCTGGGTGGTGCCGGTCTTGCCGGCGACGTCGCCGTTGATGCCGAAGCGGTAGCGCACGCCGGTGCCGGTGCCGCGGTTGACGACGCCGCGCAGCATGTCGATCAGCGCCACGCTGGACGCTTGCGACAGCGCGCGCTCGGGGGCATCGGTGCCGAAATCGGCGATCACCTTGCCTTCGCGGTCGGTAATGCGGCGCACGAACACCGGCTTGCGGTATTCGCCCTGGGCCGCGATGGTGGCGTACGAACTCACCATTTCCAGCAGCGTGACCGGGCTGGTGCCGAGCGCCAGCGAGGGAACGGCCGACAGCTTGCTCTGGCGGATGCCCATGTTCTGGGCCAGCTTGGCGACCTTCGTGGGGCCGACGTCCTGCATGACCTGGGCCGTGATCGTGTTCTTCGAATGCACCAGGCCGTCGCGCATGGTCATCTGGCGGCCGGTGGTGCCCGACATGTCGGTCGGCTTCCAGATCGTGCCGTCGGCGGCGCGGATCTCCATCACCGCGTCGACATACGGCTGCTCGGGCGAAATGCCGCTTTCCAGCGCGGCGCCATAGACGATCGGCTTGAAGGTGGAGCCGGGCTGGCGCGCGGCCTGGGCCACGTGGTCGAACTGGTCCTTGGCGAAGTCGCGGCTGCCGACCCAGGCCTTGACTTCGCCGCTGGCCGGGTCGATCGCGACGAAGCCCGCTTCCAGGCGGGTCTTGGCCGCGCGCAGTTCGCGCATGAAGCTGCGGTCGGCCTTGATGCGCTTGAAGGCGGCGGCAGGGGCTTCGCCGCCCTCGACCGCCTGGCGGTAGGTGCTGCTTTCGCGGATGAAGGCGTCGAGCTGGGCGCCGTGGGTGCGCCAGTAATGCTCGAAGGGCGTGACGCTGCCGCGCATCGAGGTGTAGGTGCCGGTCGAGGTGGAACCGGGCAGCCAGGGATTGGCCCACTCGACGTCGGCCACGGCCTGCAGGGCGCCGCCCTGGCGCTCGACGGCGCGCTGCGCGGCCTGCTGCAGGTCGGCGTCGAGCGTGGTCTGCACCACCAGGCCGTCGAGTTCGAGGTTGTAGTCGTTCTCGTCGGCCCAGGCCAGCAGCCACTTGCGCACGTAGGCTGTGAAATGGTCGTCGCGGCCGCTGCGATCGAGCTGGCGCTCGAAGTCCAGGCGCAGCGGGCGCTTGACCAGGGCCTTCAGGCGCGCTTCGGAAAACGCGCCGTGCTTGGCCATCTGGCCCAGCACCACGTTGCGGCGGGCCAGCGAACGCTCGGGATTGGTGACCGGGTTGTAGTAATAGGTCCCCTTGAGCATGCCGACCAGCGTGGCCGCTTCCAGCACATCGAGTTTCAGGGCGGACTTGTCGAAATAGGTGCGCGCCGCCATTTCGATGCCGCGCGCGTTGTACAGGAAGGGCACCGTGTTCAGGTAGGCTTCCAGGATCTCGGTCTTGCTGTAGGTGTTCTCGATCTTGAGCGCGGTGATCAATTCCTTCAGCTTGCGGTTGATGCTGCGCGCGCGGCCGATCTCTTCCGGGAACATGTTACGCGCCAGCTGCTGGGTAATGGTCGAGCCGCCCTGGGCGTCGCCCTTCAGGCTGGCCACCAGCGCGCCGGCGATGCGCGTGAAATCGACGCCGTGGTGCTCGTAGAAGCGGTGGTCCTCGGTCGAGATCAGGGCCTTGATCACGTGCGGCGACACCTGCGACAGCTTGACCCGCTCCTGCAGGCCCTGCTCGAAGGTGCCGAGTTCCTTGCCGTCGGCGGACAGGATGGTGGTCGGGCGCGCGCTGTTGACCTGCTTCAGGTCGGCCACGCTCGGGGTCAGCGGAATCAGGATGATCAGGTAGACCAGCAGCAGCAACAGCAGCGCGCCGAAGGAGGCCGCCCCGACGATGAGCACCTGCTGGCTGCGCGGCCGCCCTTCGAGGAAGCCATGGGCGCGCCGGTAGCCTGCGCCTGCGCGGGTGCCCGCGCTGCCAAACAAATCCTTTGCCTGCTGGCGGATGCCGTTTTCGGTCTTATTGTCCTGGTCCACTGATGTCCTTGCGCCTTGGTTGCCTTGATCTTGCCACGTGTGCGCAGTATAGCCGACGCCGGCCCCGGCTACGCTTGGGTGCGCCACGCTGGCTCCGCGGGAGGCAAAACGCACGGCGGCAGGTGTAGCGCAGCCGGCTTTCCGCTACAATGTCACAATGTCTTTACAAAATTCCACTGGCGCATCGGCGGCGCCTGCCCTCACCCCGGAAACCCGGGTGCTGCGCCAGTTCCGGGTCGTGTTCAACTCGGTGAAAACCCACTTCCGCCAGGTCGAGCGCGACGCCGGCCTCGGCGGCGCCCAGCTGTGGGCCTTGTCCGTGATCGCCGGCTCGCCCGGCATCGGCGTCACCGAACTGGCGCGCGCGCTCGACATCCACCAGTCCACCGCCAGCAACCTGGTGCGCAACCTGACGGCGCGCGGGCTGATCGCGGCGGCACGCGACGGCCAGGACCGGCGCGGCGTCGCCCTGCGCGCCCTGCCCGCCGCCGACGCCCTGCTGCAGCGCGCGCCGGTGCCGTTTGCCGGCGTGCTGCCGGAGGCGCTGGCCAGCCTCGACGCGGAAACGCTCAGGCGCCTCGAGCAAGACCTGTCCAAGCTGATCGAGGTGCTGGAGGCCGATCCCGCCAGTGCGCAGGTGCCGCTGGCCCAGCTGTAGGCCGTCGTTTTCCGAACGGGCAGCTAGACCAGTCCAATTTGATACTTTTCCAGGAACGCGACCAGCCTCGGATCGGTCGAGAGCAGGGTCGTTCCCTCCACCGTTGCTTCAACCCGGTCGAAGAGGGCGACCGAGGGTAGGTTCGAGTATCGGGATCGAAAATAGAGGCCGTCGTACTCGGCGGGGTGCGTATGGAACGCCCTGCTCCACGCGTTCGACGCCTGGTATGCCGATGTCGACGTTATCGCACTCGTTCCTCCAATCGGAAAAAGGGCAGCCGTCAGGTCGACGAGGGACAGTTGCGTACGGTCGACAATACCGAGCCTGGAGACGCTCCGGCTGGTGATCTCCGCCTCATCGAGGATGAGCGGACCCGATTCGAAACGCTCGCGGATGAGTGTCTCGGCCATGCATGCCTCGAACTCCGGTGACGCGTAAAGAACGCCGTACTCGTCGTTGGGTGCGTCGAACCGGTAAACCGTGGGGCTCGTGGACCGGCGATTGAAGAAAAGCGGGGAGTACCGGCTCTGGTGAACCCGGAGAAGCGGCGTAACGGCCAAATCGAAGGTAATGGTCGGTATCTGGCGAAAGCAGAGGTCGGGCGGTGGCAGCGGACAGTCCAGCGACAGCGAGGAAGGTGGCGCGCCAGTCATGCAGCTCCCTGGTGCAGGTCTGCGCGTTGACGGGCAAGCCCCACCACACGTTCAATCGCGAAAGTGCCATCGGCAAGGGCTTCAGCCGGGCTGCGATTGTCGAGATCGACGTGTGGCCGAGTCAGGAAACTGTGCAAGGCCCAGCAACTCATCGCGCTGGGGGCCAGCACATCCAGGACAGCGCGCAATCTTGCCGCCGCCACGTCAAACTGCCACTTCGGGTAACGATACCCGCGGGTATTCCCTTCCAGGATCAATGCATAGAGGGCGCCGCGGTTTCGCTCCAGATTGATCAGCCGATCGGAGCGACCTGTGTACCGGCTCGCCGCCGCGAGCGTGAGATTCTGCGGGTTCTCGAACTCGACCTTCATGTACGATGCGCCGCGCGCCTTCGCCGCGGCGAGCGGGCTCGGGGCGGGCCCGTTCCCGAGCTGTACGAGGCCGGTCAGGACGGCCACCTGGCGCTTGAGCTCTTCGACTTCCGTCCTCAGGGAGGCGATCTGGTCGGACTGCGAAGCGCCTTCGGCCGCGCCGGAGCCTGGTGTGGCCGCGGGGCGCCCCAATGGCCACCATGATGGCGGCCATGACGGCTTCCGGTTCGCGAGAACATTCGACGATTCGGTCTTGCCGCCCCCGGTTTTGCATTCCACGAGCACCAGGTAGGAAGTCGACGAATCGTTGACTTCCACGTCGAATACAGGAGGACGCGTCCAATAAACGGTGGACTCCCCCAGCCGGACTTTCGATACATCCGGACTCGCGCCGTATTGCTCGACGACCGTATCGTCCGGGGCAGGCACGCTGCTGCCCTGCAGGAACTCCGCAGCCTTCCTGATCGCCTCGAGCGCTTCAAGCACTTCAGGGCTTTCCTGTCTGACAACCGGGCTGGAATGTTTGTTCATGAATCCAGTCTAGCTCATGACTTTCATGACTTCAAGCCCGTTTCGCAAGATTGCTCGACCAATGCCGGCCTGCGGCGCCGCACGACGCGATGCCCTATCCGCCTTCCCTGAAGCGCCGCAGCGCCGCGTCGACGATCGCCTCGCTGCTGCCGCCACCGGCATGCGCGTTGCGCAGGAAATGGGCGTCGCTGCCGGTATGGGTTTCGGCGTACAGGTGTTCCAGCGCCGGCTCGCTGCCGAGCGCCTTGGCATGCGGCTCGATCTTGCGCAGGGTGGTCAGGATGTCTTCGCGCAGCGAAATCGTCTCGTGGGTCTGCGGATGCACCAGCGTGCCGTCGAGACCGAAGCGGCAGGCCTGGAAGCGGTTGTAGTTATAGACCAGGTAGTCGTCTTCCAGCGGCGGCGGCTCGGCGCCCTCGAGCAGGTAGCGGCACAGGGCTTGCAGGTAGCAGGCCAGCGCCGCCGCGCGCTCGACCGTGAGCGGCGTGTCGCAGACCCGCAGTTCGATCGTCCCGTACTCCGGCTTGGGGCGCAGGTCCCAATAAAAGTCCTTCATGCTTTTCACGATGCCGGTCTTCTCCATGCGCGCGAAATAATCGCGCTCGAAGGCTTCCCAGCTGAGCAGGAAAGGCGCGCGGCCGGACAGCGGAAAGGCGAACACGGAATTCAGGCGCGCCGAATTGAACAGCGTGTCGCTGCCCTGCAGGAAGGGCGAGGAGCTCGACAGGGCGATGAAGTGCGGCACATAGCGGTTCAGCGCATGCAGCAGGAACAAGGCTTCGTCGCCCGAACTGCAGCCGATGTGCACGTGCTGGCCGAACACCGTGAACTGCTTGGCCAGGTAGCCGTACAGGCTGGAGACCTCGCGGAAGCGCGGCTTGGCGAAGATCTTGCGCTGCGACCATTGTTGGAACGGATGGGTGCCGCCGCCGCAGACGCCCACGTTCAGCATGTCGCCGGCGCGCAGCAGGATGTCGCGGATCTGGCGCAATTCTTCCAGCAGCTCGCCGTGGTGGGTGTGCACGCTCGAGTTAATCTCGATCATGCTCTCCGTGATCTCGGGCGTGACGTTGCCGGGGAACGGTGCCCGTCCCAGCAGCTCGAGCATGTCGGGCGAGGCAGCCACCAGGTCGAAATCCGACAGGCTCACCAGCTGCAATTCCAGCTCCACGCCCATGGTCAGCGAATGCGATTGTGCGAACGGTCCGAGTGCCATGTCAAAGGTCCTTTACGGTGCGGGTTTCGTTGGCCCAGACGACGGCGCGCTGGGTCAGCACGGGGCCGATGACGTCGAGCATCAGCATGGCGGCGGCCAACGGCGCCAGGCTGTCGAGCAGGTCGACGCCGATCAGGTGGGTCTGCTCCATCAGCAGGATCGCGAACACCGCCATCGGCGTGAGCGCCAGGCCCGAGAGCGCGCCCTTGCGCGTCGAAATGCCCGATACCCGTGCCGTCGCCGCGCAGACGCCGACCTTGACGACGGCGCGCACGAGCACCAGCAGCAGGCCGAGCGCGATGCCGCCGCCGACGTGGTCCATCTCGACGCGGGTGGCCACGAAGAAGAACATCAGCACCGCCAGCAGGTCGCCCAGCACGCCGAAATTGCGTTGCGCCGGGCTCAGGGAGATGCGGCGGTGGCGCGCCACCAGGCCGAAGGTCAGGGCCGCCAGCACCGGCGAAAACTCGAGCACGTGGGTGACCGCCACCAGCAGCACCACTGCCAGCGCAAAGGCCAGGGTGGCGTCGCGCGCGGCGTCGATCAGGCGCAGCCAGAGCGGCACCAGGGCGCCGAACAGCGCGCCCAGGGCGGCCGAGACGAGCAGCACCAGCAGGCTGCTGCCGGCGGCGTGGGTCAGGTCGCCCGAGGTCTGGAACAGGCCGATGCCGACCACGACGTTGAACGTAAACACGGCCATCACGCAGTTCAGGGCGGTCAGGTGCATGGCCCGTTCGGTCACCTGGCCGGCGGCGCCCTGCTCGTTGAGCACGCGCAGCAGGCCGGCCGGGGAACTCGACATCGCCAGGGCGGCCGTCAGCGCGGCAGGCAGGCGCGCCATGCCGAAGAAGGAGGCAACGGCGTACACGGCGGCAAAGGTGCAGGCCGCCTCGAGCAGCGAGGTCGCCACGATCCACGGATTGTTGCGCAGCCAGCGCAGGTTGATGCGGTAGCCGAGCTCGAACAGGATCAGGCCGAAGCCCAGGTTCGCCAGCAGCATGAAATTCTTCGATTCGGACGGCGGCAGGTAGCCGGCCGCGAGGTTGCCGAAACAGAAACCGGCGAGCCCGTAGACCGCGATCCGCGGCAGCGCGGTCCAGCGGTAAATCAGTTCGCCGGCCATCCAGGCCAGCGCCATGGCGATCGGCCAGGCAAGTTGCAGGCCGAGATCGGCGTAGTCGGTCATAGGCTCCCCTAACGGTCGAGAGTAACTAGCGCAAGTACGGCGCGCACCGGGCGGTGCACCTTGCGCAAAAAACGGCCTCCGGAGCGTCCGGAGGCCCAAAAGAAACGCGTGAGCGCCTCATCGCTGATCGCCGGCTGCGCCGGAAAGGCGCCCCAGGACGCTGGCATATTGCCTGATCTATATAACCTTGGCAACTACATTCGTCCGAATGCAAAGACGCCATCAGGGCGCCGAGGCATGTACCTGGGCGATGCTGCAGCGCGATTTGCGGCCCTTCACGCTGCAGCTGTTGCGCTCCCTGCCCTCGCGGTCCCAGACTTTTACCAGCCATTCTTCCGCCCCGGCCCGCTCCATCGTCATGAAGCCGAAACCGTCGATCCAGCTGCTCATGGTCTCGACGATGGCGCCCGGGGCCGGGGTCTTGCCGGGCGGCGGCATGACGGGCAAAGGCGCGGTGTCTTCCGCACTGCCCGAGAAGCCGGACACGAACTGGGTCGGATGCTCGCTGGCGAAGCTGAGCTGTTCCCACAGGTGCACATGCCCCGACAGCAACATATGGATCGAGCGCGGCAGGATGCCGGGGTCGACGTCGCCGAAGGCGTCGAGCAAGCCCTGGTCGCCGCCGAACAGGGTCACTTCGCCGGTCTTCGGGTTGCGGTTGGCGCCGAAGGCCAGCAGCGGGTGGTGATCGACCGCGATGTTGTAGCGCGCGCCGCGCGCCAGTTGCTCGACCTTGCGGTAGGTGTCCGCATACACGGCCCGGCGCGGGTCGGTCCGCGCCAGCCCGCGCTAAGAGGTGTTGGCGGTGTCGAACACGATCAGCTGGGCGCCGGCGCCGAGCGGCACGGCGTACGGATCGCTATGCTCGCCGACGGCGTCGTTGGCGGGGTCGTCGCAATCGCGGCCGGCCTGGTACGGGCGCGGGTCGAGCCAGCGCCACCAGCCCTGCCCGGCCCGGGTGCAGTTCTCGTGGTTGCCGCGTGCGACGACCCAGGGCGCGCCGGCCAGCAGGCTGCGCGCCGGCGTGAAGAAGTCGGCGGCCCAGGCGTCGTAACCGTAACCGTAGGGGCTGCCGGCGCAGCCCGCGCGCCCTTCAGGACACGGGTCTTCGCGATAGTGGTAGTCGCCGACGTGCACCACCAGGTCGGGCTTGAAGGCCGCGGCGCGCGCGGCCACCTGCGCGAACGGGAAGGCTTGCGGGTCGTTGCAGTCCTGGAGTTCGCGTCCCTTGAGGCGGCAGCCGGTATCGCCGATGACGACGATGCGCCGCGCCTCAAGCTTCGGCACCGGCAGCGCCCGCCCGAAGACCGAGGCGCTGGCGGCGCCGGCGGCGATCGGGGCCTCGCAGGTCAGCACGGCGGTGGACGGCGGCGTGTGCGGCTGGCCCGGGCGCGCCGGCACGCTGCCATGCGGCACCCGGACCCGCATCGGCATGGCCCGGTTGTCGACCCACAGCGGTGGGCAGGACCTTGCGGTGGTGATCACGCGCGCGCTTGCCGCGCCGTCCTCGCCGACGAGGACAAAGGCCACGTCGGCAGGCGTGCCCTCGGGCGCGAGGCCGGCGCAGCCGGCCAGCACCAATCCGGACAACAGCGCAGGCAAGAGTGCAGGCAGGCGCCGTGCGGGCGCAGCGGACGGGGACATCGTCATGGAAGGCTCCTTGCAAAAACGCGAATGTAGCACAGCCGTGTGGCCCTGCCGCGCCCCGCCGCTCAGCCAAGCGCGTGCATGACGCGCTTCGGCGTAGGATGGACACCGACAGCGCTTGCATAACGGAGGGGAGCAAGGGATGGGCGAGGTGCCGGTTTGGCTGCAGGCAGGCTTCTGGGGACTGGTCGCGGGCACGGCCTTGCTGCTTGGCGCCGCCGCCGGCTACTGGCTGCAGGTACCGGCGCGCCTCGTTGCGGCGATCATGGCCTTCGGCAGCGGCGTGCTGATTTCTGCCCTGTCCTTCGACCTGATGGACGAAGCCTTGCGCACCGGCGGCTTTCGGGCCACGGCGCTCGGCTTCCTCGGGGGCGCGACCATCTTTACGCTCGCCAACTGGCTGCTGTCGCACCATGGCGCGAAACACCGCAAGCGCTCCTGCGGCTTGCAGCCGAGCGAGGCCGCACATGGCGGCAGCGGCCTGGCGATCGCGGTCGGCGCCCTGCTCGACGGCATTCCCGAATCGATCGTGATCGGCCTGTCGCTGCTGGGCGGCGACAAGGTCAGCCTGGTCGCGGTCTCGGCGATCTTCCTGTCGAACGTGCCGGAAGGGCTGTCGAGCGCGGCCGGGATGAAGAAGGCCGGCCGCAGCGCCGGCTATATCTTCGGCATCTGGGGCGCGATCACCCTCGCCTCCGGCGCCGCGTCGCTGGTGGGTTACACGCTGTTCGAGGGGGTCGCGCCGGGCACGGTGGCGGCGACGACGGCGATCGCGGCCGGCGCGATCCTGGCGATGCTGGTCGACACCATGATTCCCGAAGCCTTCGACGAGGCCCGCGATTTCGCCGGCCTGATCACGGTCGCCGGCTTCCTCGCGGCATTTGCCCTTAGCAAGCTCGGTGGCTGATCGGCGGCGCCGGCGATTCGCGGCACGGGCTGTGCCCGGCCGTCGACTTGCCCTTACAATACGTGCGCCGCTGCGCCAGGCGCGGCACCGTATCGACCATTGAAAGAAGCCCGAATGATAGTCCTGAAGGTCCCGTACGCGGAAAAAGACGAAGCCAAGGCGCTCGGCGCGCGCTGGAATCCCACACGCAAATGCTGGTACGTCCCGGACGGCAAGCCGAGCGAACCGTTCGAGCGCTGGATCGACGCCGGCGCGGCCGGCAAGACCGCCGGCGGCAGCGCCTCCTCGCGCGACGCCTTTGGCGCGAAACCGGTGATCGGATCGAAGTATCTCGAACTGCCGCACGCCTGCAACCCCTTCGAGGAATGCGCCGAGTGCAAGCCCAGGCTGGCCGAAAGCGGCTGGTCGGAGGCGCACCAGGCCGTGCGCAGGCTGCTGGCGGCGCTGTAGGTCTGGTTTGTAGGGTGGACTCCCGAGTCCACCGGTTGGCAGCGGGCTGGTAGCGGGCGACGCTGCTGCGTTGAAGGCTGCTCCTCGTTCACGCGTGGACTCGGGAGTCCACCCTACGCTGTACGCCTTACTTGACCCGCTGCTTTTCGAGCTTCCTCGCCAGCGTGCGGCGGTGCATGCCGAGCCGGCGCGCCGCTTCGGAAATATTGAAATCGGTCTCGGCCAGCACGGCATGGATGTGCTCCCACTCGAGCGTCTTGATCGAGGTCGAGCGATTCGTCACCTCCACCTCGGTGCTGCCGGCCACGTGGCCGAACGCGGCCTCGATGTCGTCGGTGTTGGAGGGCTTGGCCAGGTACTGGCAGGCCCCGAGCTTGATTGCCTCGACCGCCGTGCCGATGCTGGCGAAGCCGGTCAGGACGACGATCAGCATCTCCGGGTCGTGCGCGTGGAGCAACTGCACGCAGGACAGGCCCGACGCATTACCCTTGAGTTTCAGGTCGACCACCGCATAGCCGGGATCGTGCTCCTTGAGGATCTCGGCCGCTTCATCCAGGCCCGGCGCGTGCAGCACCCGGTAGCCGCGCCGCTCGAAGGAGCGGCCGAGGGTGCGGGCAAAGGCTTCGTCGTCCTCGACGATCAGCAGCAGCGGGGCCGCCTCGACGGTATCGACAGTGTCGTCAAGCATGTTCGCCCTCCACCGGCAAGGCGATCGAGCCCAGCGGGATGGTCAGCACGACCTCCGCGCCGCCGTCTTCCCCGGCTTCCGCGCGATTGCGGGCGCTGACTGCGCCCCCGAGGGTGCGCGCGACGTTCACCACCAGGAACAGCCCCACTCCGCCGCCGGCGCGGTTCTTGGTCGACTGGTAGGGCTTGCCGAACTGGGCCAGCATGGCCGGAGCGAAACCGGGGCCGCGGTCGGTCACCACCAGGCGCAGGGTGTCCTCCTCCACGCTGGCCTCGAGCCGCACCCAGTCGGGCGAGCTTTCCAGCGCGTTGTCGAGCAGGTTGTCGATGGTCTGCTTCAGGGCCGAGTCGAAGGCAACCGGCACGTCGTCGGCGATGCCGTTCTCGTATTCGAAATGCGGCGCCTGGCGGCGCTCTTCCCACTCCTCGGCCAGGCCGTCGAGGAAGGTGTGGATGGTCGTGCGCACCGCGGACTCGCCGCGCGCATTGCCGGCCGAGAGCAGGATGCCGCTGACGATGGACTTGCAGCGCAGCAACTGGGTCTGCATCTCGGCGATTTCCTCTGCCAGCAGCGGATTGTCGCGGAAGGCGGGCATGCGCTTCCAGTCGCCCAGGATCACCGACAGGGTCGCCAGCGGCGTGCCGAGTTCGTGGGCGGCGCCGGAGGCGAGCAGGCCCATGCGCACGATATGGTCTTCCTCGGCCGCGCGCTGGCGCAGGTCGGCCAGCTGGGCGGCCTTGGCACGCAGGGTGCCGCTGATGCGAGAAATAAAAATCACCAGCAGCGCGGCATTCAGGGCAAAACAGATCAGCATGCCCTGCACATACAGGCTGGCGATGCCGCGCGCGTGGTCGAAGGGCAGCGCCAGCGGCTGGGCGAAGACGGCCAGCAGGGCCAGGCATATCAAGGTGATCACGACAATGGTCCAGGTCGACCAGGCTTCCAGCAGCACCGCCGAGATAATGATCTGCAGCAGGTAGAGGAAGGCGAAGGGATTGGTGGTGCCGCCCGACAGGTAGAGCAGCACCGTGAGCGTGGCGACGTCCACCAGCAGCGCCATGAACAGCTCGCTGTTGGCGACCGGGCGCCGCTCGTGCCAGCGCAGGTGGCTGGCGATGTTGAAGGCGATCAGGCAGGCCAGCACCTGCAGCATGTGGACCAGCGGCAGGTTGATGTCGAAGATCAGGATCGCGCCGGCGATGGTCGTGACCTGGCCGATGACGGCGATCCAGCGCAGCTCGATGAGCTGCAACATGTTCTTGTGCCCGGCCGCGTATTCGACGTTTGCCTCGGCGGCGGATGCCGCCGAAGGCGCTATTCTTGTTAACAGATCAAGCTTTACTGCCATTGTCCTTTGCCCTGGTGGCGCCACGGGGACCGGAGCGCGCAACGAACCACCACGCCCCGATCACCATCAAAGCCAGAGCATACCAAGTGATGGCATAGACGAGGTGATTGTTTTGGAAGGAAATGACGGTCAGGCCGCCGACCGGCGCCTCGGGCGCGCCAGCCGGGTCCTGCCCGCGCCTGGCGTCGACAAAGAACGGCGCGACCTGGTCCAGCCCGCGCGCGGCGGCGATCGCCGCGACGTCGCGCGAGAACCAACGGTTGTTCGCCGGGTCATTTTCTCGGAGGAAGCCTCCGCCCGGCTCCGTGATGCGCAACAGGCCGGTCAGGCTGTGCGCAGGGCCCGCGGCGGCGCAGGGATTGCCCTCGGCACGACGGGCCGGATAGCGCGCACGCGCATCAGGCGCGGAAACGAAGCCGCGGTTGACCAGCACGATCGTGCCTTCGGTGGTGCATAGCGGCGTCAGCAGCCAGAAGCCGGCGCCGAGTTCGGAAACGGCCTGCACCGGCGTGGTGTATTCGTAGAGGAAGTGTCCGGCCAGGCGTACGTGCCGGTATTCGTCGGTGTCGCGTGACACCTGCCCCCAGCGCGCGGCCGGGGGACTAGGGGCGGGAGCCGCGTTCACGCGCGACTCCACGCGTTCGATCAGGGCCAGTTTCCATTGCAGGCGTTGCACCTGCCAGGTCCCCAGCCCCGCGAACAGCACGATCAGCAGCAGGGCAATGATTGCCAGGATGACTTTGGCAACGCTGCGTGGGCGCCCCGTCGCCAGGGCGGCTCCTGCCGGATCGTGCCGGTCCATCATGGCATGTCGTGCGAGCCGTGACCCGTGACTGCGGCCGCGTCGCCCATGCCACCCATCATGTTGGTGTTCATGTGGTACATGACCCAGATCGAGCCGGCCAGGATGATGCCCAGCAGGACGAGCGTCAGGATCAGCGCCATCATGTTCCAGCCGCCCTCGGACTTCGAGTTCATGTGCAGGAAGTACACCATGTGCACGACCAGCTGGACGCCGGCGAAACCGAGGATGACGGTGCGGGTCAGGCTGGGGTCGAGCACGTTGCCCATGACCAGCCAGAACGGAATCACCGTCAGGATCACGGCCAGCACGAAGCCGGTCGTGTAGTCCTTCAGGCTGTAATGCACGCCCGGCTCATCGTGATGATCGTGGCCGTGGTCGTGGCCGTGAAGCGCGTGGTTGTGATCGCTCATGGCAGCACTCCCATCAGGTAAACAAAGGTGAACACGAAGATCCAGACG
The DNA here is from genome assembly GCF_042653325.1 of Massilia sp. GCM10023247. Taxonomy (NCBI): domain Bacteria; kingdom Pseudomonadati; phylum Pseudomonadota; class Betaproteobacteria; order Burkholderiales; family Oxalobacteraceae; genus Massilia; species Massilia sp. GCM10023247. The sequence continues at coordinate 115,794 of NZ_JBHSIB010000024.1, read as the reverse complement.
ACGTCCAGGAAGTGCCAGAACAGCGACAGGCACGACAGGCGGCGCATGTTTTCCGCGGTCAGGCCGTGTTTCGGCAGCTGGAACATCAGCGTGGTCAGCCACACGATACCGAACAGCACGTGCAGGCCGTGGGTGCCGACCAGCGAGAAGAAGGCCGTCAGGAAGGCGCTGCGCGCAGGACCGGCACCCTGGTGGATCAGGTGGTAGAACTCATAGATCTCGAGCGCCAGGAAGCAGACGCCCAGCACGCCCGTGATGCCCAGCCAGAGCTGGGTCTTGGCCAGGTTTTTCGCCTGGGCCGAGATCATCGCGAAGCCGAAGGTGATCGACGACACCAGCAGGAAGGCCGTGTTGATGGCCACCAGCGAGAGGTCGAACAGTTCGGCGCCCGATGGGCCGCCGGCGTAGTTGCGGCCCAAAACGGCATAGGTCGCAAACAGGCTGGCGAAGATGAGGCAGTCGCTCATCAGGTAGATCCAGAACCCCAGCAGCGTGCCGTTCTGGGGGTGGTGTTCGCGCACGTGGTAGCGCGCGCCCGTGTCGGCGCCGACGGCGCCGCCTTGGGTAGTCAGAGTAGCGTTAATGTTAGACATAGCTTTCCAGCAGTTTAGTACGGGCATTCTCGGTACGGGTCACTTCTTCCGCCGGAATGTAGTAGTCGCGCTTGTAGTTGAACGTGTGGGCAATGATTGCCACCATCATCGCGAAGAACGAGATGCCGACCAGCAGCCACATGTGCCAGATGATCGCGAAACCCAGCACCATCGAGATCGCCGAGATCACGAAACCAGCCCAGGTGTTCTTCGGCATGTGGATCGCGACGAAATCGTGCAGCGGACGCTTCCAGCCGTTCTTCTTCATGTCGGCGAAGGTGTCGTTGTCGTACACCACCGGCGTGAACGCGAAGTTGTAGTCAGGCGGCGGCGACGAGGTCGCCCACTCCAGCGTACGGCCATCCCATGGATCGCCGGTGACGTCGACGTTTTTCTTGCGGTCGCGCCAGCTGGTGTAGATCTGCATCATCAGGGCCGCGATACCGCCGGCGATCATCAGCGTGCCGATAAAGGCGATGACGAACAGCGGCTGCAGCTCGGGGTCCTGGAAGTGGCTCGAGCGGCGGGTGACGCCCATGAAGCCCAGGATATAGCCCGGCGTGAAGGCGACCCAGAAACCGATCGACCACAGCCAGAACGAGACCTTGCCCCAGAACTGGTTGAGCTTGAAGCCGAACATCTTCGGGAACCAGTAGTTGAAACCAGCGAACAGGCCGAACAGCACGCCGCCGATGATCACGTTGTGGAAGTGCGAGGTCAGGAACAGCGAGTTGTGCAGCACGAAGTCGGCCGCCGGGATCGCCAGCATCACGCCGGTCATGCCGCCGATGGTGAAGGTCAGCATGAACGACACGGTCCACATCATCGGCAGTTCGTAGCGGATACGGCCGCGGTACATCGTAAACAGCCAGTTGAAGATCTTGGCCCCGGTCGGGATCGAGATGATCATGGTCGTGATGCCGAAGAACGCGTTGACACTCGCCCCCGAACCCATGGTGAAGAAGTGGTGCAGCCACACCAGGTAGGACAGGATCATGATGACGACGGTCGCATACACCATCGAGGTGTAGCCGAACAGGCGCTTGCCCGAGAAGGTCGAGACGACTTCCGAGAAGATGCCGAAGGCCGGCAGGATCAGGATGTACACCTCCGGGTGGCCCCAGATCCAGATCAGGTTCACGTACAGCATGGCGTTACCGCCCTTGTCGTTCGTGAAGAAGTTGGTGTCGAACAGGCGGTCCATGCCCAGCATGGCCAGGGTCGCGGTCAGGATCGGGAACGACATCACGATCAGGATGTTGGTGCACAGCGAGGTCCAGGTGAAGACTGGCATCTTCATCAGGTCCATGCCCGGCGCGCGCATCTTGACGATGGTGACGATCAGGTTCACGCCGGACAGCAGGGTACCGACACCGGCGATCTGCAAGGCCCATATGTAATAGTCGACGCCGACACCCGGACTGGCCAGGATGCCCGACAGCGGCGGGAAGGCCAGCCAGCCGGTACGCGCGAACTCACCGACGAACAGCGAAGCCATGACCAGCACGGCGCCCATGGTCGTCATCCAGAACGAGAAGTTGTTCAGGAACGGGAAGGCCACGTCGCGGGCGCCGATCTGCAGCGGCACGACATAGTTCATCAGGCCCGTCACGAACGGCATCGCCACGAAGAAGATCATGATCACGCCGTGGGCGGTGAAGATCTGGTCGTAGTGGTGCGGCGGCAGGAAGCCGGCCGTATCGCCGAAGGCGATCGCCTGCTGGGCGCGCATCATGAGCGCGTCGGCGAAGCCGCGCAGGAACATCACGAGGCCCAGGATCATGTACATGATGCCGATTTTCTTGTGGTCGATACTGGTAATCCAGTCGCGCCACAAGGTGCCCCACAGGCGGAAGTAGGAGATGAGCCCGACCAGGGCCACACCGCCGACCACGACGCCTACGAAGGTAGCGAGCAGGATCGGATCATGGAGGGGAATCGCATCCCAGCTGAGCCGTCCGAAGATAAGCTTCGTCAAGTCAAGAGAGTCTTGCATGGTTACTTCTTCACAGAATGATTATGGGTTTCGCCGGCTTCCGCTTCCGCTTTGGCTTCCACCACCTGCGGCTGGGCGCCCTGCGCCGACTGCTTCGCCTCATGGTGCTTGCGCACGCGCTGGGCATCCTGCGCCATCGTCTGGTGCATGCAGGTTGCGCCTTCGGCCACGCAGCGGTTCAGGATCGCCATGTACAGGGTCGGATCGACGCTGCCGTAGTGGCGGACAGGCTCTTTCTCGGAAGGCTTTTCCAGGGTCAGGTAGTCGGCGCGGCCCAGGCTGTTGCCGCTGGACTTGACCTTGGCCACCCAGGCGTCGAAGTCGGCCGCGGTGGTGCCGTGGTAGGCGAACTTCATGTGCGAGAAACCGTCCCCGCTGAAGTTGGCCGACATGCCCTTGTACTGGCCCGGCTTGTTGATCACCGCGTTCAGGGTCGTCTCCATGGCGGGCATCGTGTAGATCATGCCGGCGAGGGTCGGAATGTAGAACGTGTTCATCACGGTCGACGAGGTCATCTTGAAGCGGATCGGGGTGTCGATCGGCGTCACCAGCTCATTGACCGTCGCGATGCCCTGCTCCGGATAGATGAACAGCCACTTCCAGTCGAGCGAGACGACCTGCACTTCGAGCACCTTCGTGCCTGCCGGGATCGGACGATTCTCGTCGAGCCGGTCGAGCGGACGATACGGGTCGAGCTTGTGGGTGCTGACCCAGGTGATCAGGCCCAGCACGATGATGATCAACAGGGGCGCGCCCCAGATGACCAGCTCGAGCTTGGTCGAGTGATCCCAGTCGGGTTCGTACCGCGCGTTGGCGCCCTTGCGGTACTTCCACGCGAAAACAACGGTCAGGATCATCACCGGAACGATGATGATCAACATCAGCCAGACCGACACTCGGATGAGGTCGGCTTGCTGCCTTGCGATATCGCCGGCTGCGTTCATCGTCACCGTATTACAGCCGGACAGCGCTGCAAGCAGGAGGAGTGAAAGCCCGGGACGGACTATTTTTGGAATCATGCTAAGTATCTAACGTTACATGGGAATGAGAACATGCTACTGTAATGCCATCGGCCTCCGCTGCACATTGGACGTTTTGTCCCACCCTTGCCCAGGCCAGGGGAATTCGGCGGCCGGCGACCTACCTGGAGACGAAGATTATGCAAAGCTCGACGACGTACGGCGGCGCTGGTGCCGCTCCTGTAACCGCTCCCCACAGCGGGGCCCGCAACATCAATGCCCGGGACGGCCACATCTCCCCGGGTGAAATCGCAGTCGGCGTGGTCATCGGCCGCGCCTCCGAATATTTCGACTTCTTCGTCTACGCCATCGCCTCGGTGCTGGTTTTCCCGTCGGTATTCTTCCCATGGGCAGACCGGCTCGAGGGCACACTCTACTCCTTTACCATTTTTGCGTTCGCCTTTATCGCGCGCCCCCTCGGCACGATCGTCTTCATGAAGATCCAGCAGCGATTCTCAAGGGAAATTAAACTGACCATCGCGCTGTTCCTGCTCGGCACGGCCACGGTCACCATTTCCTTCCTGCCGACCTATTCCCAGATCGGCTCCCTGGCGATCGTCCTGCTGGCACTGATGCGCATCGCCCAGGGCGTGGCCCAGGGCGGCTCCTGGGACGGCCTGCCGTCGCTGCTGGCCCTGAACGCACCCGAGCACAAGCGCGGCTGGTACGCGATGCTCGGCCAGCTGGCCGCTCCGCTCGGCTTCCTGATCGCCGCCGGCCTGTTCGCCTTCCTGCTCGACAACCTGCAGGGCGACGACTTCCTGGTCTGGGGCTGGCGCTATCCGTTCTTCGTCGCCTTTGCGATCAACGTCGTCGCCCTGTTCGCCCGTCTGCGCCTGGTGTCGACTTCCGAGTACTCGCACCTGCTCGACTGCCACGAGCTGGATCCAGCCCCGGTCGGCGAGCTGATGCGCGAACAGGGTTCGAACGTCGTCATCGGCGCGCTCGCCGCCCTGGCCAGCTATGCCCTGTTCCACCTGGTGACCGTGTTCCCTTTGTCGTGGATGCAACTCTACGACACCCGCCCGATCAGCGAGTTCCTCGGTATCCAGATGTGGGGGGCCGCCGTGGCCGCCGTTTGCATCCTGATTTCCGGCCTGGTGGCCGACAAGGTCGGCCGCCGCACCACGCTCGGCACGCTGGCCGCCCTGATCGCCATATTCTCGGCCTTCGTGCCGATGCTGATCGACGGCGGCGAAGCGGGCCAGAACGCCTTCGTCCTGATCGGTTTCGGCCTGCTCGGCCTGTCCTACGGCCAGGCTGCCGGCGCCGTGACCTCGAACTTCCAGTCGCGCTTCCGCTACACCGGCGCGGCGCTGACCTCGGACCTGGCCTGGCTGGTCGGCGCGGCTTTTGCCCCGCTGGTCGCCCTCGGCCTGTCGGCCCACTTCGGCCTCGGTTATGTCAGCCTCTACCTGCTGTCGGGCGCCGTCGGCTCGCTGGCTGCGCTGAGCCTGAACCGCAAGCTGGAGATCAAGGACTAACATCCGGAGGGCTCGCGCCCTCCCCCTTGCTCCACGCGGCCATGGCCAGCACGTACCACCCCAGGAATCCGGTCGAACCTCCAGTTCGGCCGGATTTTTACGTTTTTAGAGTTGTCCAAGAGCGCCTGACCAAATTGTCATGGCAAGGCGCTGCGCCGAAGACCGTACGCGGGTACGGCGAGGCGCGGCAACGCGGCCATGGCGGTTTTGTCGGGCGCTCTCAATGTATTTGACCGTATGGGTGTCCCATGACACGCAAACTTCTCGTCACCATCCCCGCAGGCAGCGCCGGGCTCGAAGGCATGCTCGAACTGCCGGCGACGCCGATCGGCATGGTTCTCTTCGCGCACGGTAGCGGCAGCGGCCGCTTCAGCCCGCGCAACAATAGCGTCGCCGCCGAACTGCGCGCGGCCGGCATCGGTACCCTGCTGCTCGACCTGCTCACCCTCGAAGAGGATGCCGCCGACCGCAGCCGCTTCGACATCGACCTGCTTGCCGCGCGGCTGCACGCGGCGGCAACCTGGCTCGGCACCGAACCGCTTACCGCTCCCCTGCCCCTGGGCCTGTTCGGCGCCAGCACCGGCGCCGCCGCCGCGCTGCGCCTGGCCGCGGACGACGGCACCGGGATCGCCGCCGTCGTCTCGCGCGGCGGCCGCCCCGACCTGGCCGGCGCCGCGCTGGCGCAGGTAATCGCGCCGACGCTGTTGATCGTCGGCGGCGAGGATGGGGTGGTCATCGACCTGAACCGGCAGGCCTTCGACGCCCTGCGCTGTGAAAAGGCGCTGGAGATCGTGCCCGGGGCCGGGCATTTGTTCGAGGAGCCGGGCACGCTGGCGCAGGTGGCGGTGCTGGCGGCGAACTGGTTCGTAAGGCACTTCGAGCCGTAGCGTGGGCACTTGTGCCCACGCGGTTTACGGGGTGCGTTGCGGGTTCGTAGCGGGTGCGTTGCGGATGCGTTGCGGGGGTGCGGGCTTTACGCGTGGGCGGAGCCCACCCTACGCCAGGGCCGTATCGAGCACCGTCATCAGGATGAAGCCGAACACCAGCGCGATCGTCGCCGAGGTCTCGTTGCCGTTCAGGCGCATTTCGGGAATCACGTCGTGCACGATCACGAACAGCATCGCGCCGCCCGCCGCGGCGAGGGCGATCGGCAGCATGCCGGCGGAAATGCCGATCAGCGCCACCCCGAAGGCGGCCGCCAGCGGTTCGACCAGGCCCGACAGGACGCCGAGGCCGACCGCCGTCAGGCGGCTGTAGCCGACCGTGCGCAGCGCCAGCGCCACCACAAGGCCCTCGGGCACGTCCTGGATCGACACGCCGGTCATCAGCGAGTGGGCCTTTTCGATGTCGATGCCGGCATACGCGACCCCGATCGCCAGTCCTTCCGGCACGTTGTGCAGGCCTACCGCGGTGACGAACATCCAGGCGCGGCGCAGCGAACTGGCGCCGGCACTTTTTTCGAGGACCTCGGCCGGCTCGATCGCGCGGCCCATCAGGAGGATGACGCCGGCGCCGGCCATGATGCCCACGCCTGCCTGCAGGCTCGCTTCCCACGGGCCGGCGCCCGCCGCGCGGGCCGCGGCCAGCGCCGGGATGACGAGCGAAAACGCCGTCGCACCCAGCATGACGCCGGCGCCGAAGCCGAGGAAGCAGTCGTAGGTGCGCTTCGAGAAATTCTGTGAGAACAGGATCGGCAAGGTACCGAGCGCCGTGGCCGCGGCCGCCGTCCCGCCGCCCAGCAGGGCGGCATGCATCTTCGGGTTCGCATTCATGAGCTGCTCGGCCAGGCTGCCGAGCAATAACATGCAGCCGACCGAGCAGATCAGGAGGCCGATCAGGCGCCGTACCGTCAGCGCGCGCAGGAAGGCGCCGCCCCAGCCGAGTTTGCGTGTTTCAGAGTCCATCCACTATCCTTTCTGGGCGCCGGGCCGGGAACCCGAACACCCCGCTCGCGGGCGGGGTGTCGTGGCCAGGCAAGATGCTGGCAAGCTTATACCTGGCTGGCGGCGCGGCGCGCACTACCGCGCGGCAGGCGCCGGGCCAGCAAGCCGCAGGCCTGGTTTACGGCTTGCTGACTGCCGAGGCGCCCTTCGGCGTGGATGGGTCGAGGCCGAGCTCGGCGCCGGTCTGCGGGTCCGTGCCCGGGTCGGATACGGTGCGCGTCTGCATCTGCTTGAGGACCTTGATCTGGTCCGCCGGCAGCTTCACTTCGGCATCGCCGGAACCGCCGTCGACCGCCATCTGCTTCTCGCGGTCGGTGACGAAGTCCCACTGCGGCCCCTGGTTCCACGGCCCGCGCATTTCGCCCTCGCCCTGCGACATATTGAAGTAGACGCTGGAGAAGCGCGGGTCGACCGGCATTTTGCCTGGAGGGAAATTCGACTCCATCGAGTACAGCGCCTTCTCGAAGGACTTCTGGTGCGCCACTTCACGCGTCATCAGGAAGCCCAGGGCTTCCTTCACGCCCGGATCGTCGGTCAGCGCAATCAGGCGCTCGTAGACGATCTTCGCACGCGCTTCGGCGGCGATGTTCGAGCGCAGGTCGGCGCTCGGTTCGGTGATCGAGTCGATATAGGCGGCCGTCCACGGCACGCCGGCCGAGTTGACCAGCGGCGTGCCGGCGCCGTACAGCACCTGGGTCACGTGGCTGTCGTTGCCGGCGCCGGTGATCTTGCGGTACATCTCGGCCTCGGTATCGACGGCCTCGGCCAGGTCGCCCTTGGCACCCTTGTTGAGCATGGCGACGATGTGGCCGATCACCTCGAGGTGGCTGAGCTCCTCGGTGGCGATGTCCATCAGCATGTCCTTGCGGCCTGGATCGTCTTCCGATACGGCCTGGGTGAAGTAGCGCATGGCGGCGGCGAGCTCGCCCTGCGGGCCGCCGAACTGTTCCAGCATCAGGTTGGCCAGACCGGGGTTCGGTCCGCTGACGCGGACGGTATATTGCAGGCGTTTGTTGTGTGCAAACATTCCGACTCCTCCGATAGATTAAACCTAAGCGTCCATGCGAGTGCATGCAACGCCCATCCAAAACGGCTGCGCGGCAGCTGCCGCCAGTCGAACATGGGCCCATCTTGGCAGTGATGGGTTAGCAAGTAATCAGTAGCGTCGCCGTATTTTTGTAGGACTTCGGTGACAAAGCGTTAAAGCGCGTTAAGTCATTTCCCGGAAGATTTCTATATCCCCGGAACTACTTTCGGTCACTCAATATTTATTAGGATCGATTCGGTAACGGGGCACAAGCAGGCTTGCCATTCACTAACTATCAACACGGCAGCCGGGCGCCTGCCTCCTCCCCCGCAGCGATGCCGCGCGGTGTCGGCTGACACGGGCTTGCGATGCATTCCTACTTCGTGCACCCAGCAGCGGGGCTAGGATGTTGGTCAATCGTCAATACGGAGGGATGCCAAATGTTTTCCATGAACCAACTGAGCCCGACCATCACCGACATGATCCGCTTCGATCACTCGCATGTGATGGTGACCTTCCACCAGTACACCAAGGACAAGGCACCCAGCGTCAAGAAGGCGCTGGCCGACACGATCTGCACCGCGCTGGAGATCCACGCCACGCTCGAAGAAGAAATCTTTTATCCGGTGATGCGCCAGCTCGACAAAGGCGAGCCCTTCATCCACAAGGCCGAGCCGGAACACAACGACATGCGCCGCATGATCGCCGAACTGCGCCGCACCAGCGGTTCCGACCCGCGCCACGACAAGCTGCTGCTGGAATTGATGCGCGACGTGATCCACCACGTGGCCGACGAGGAAACCACCCTGCTGCCGCAGGCGGAAATGCTGATGACCAAGGCGCGCCTGTCGGAACTCGGTTCGCAAATGACCAAGCGCCGCATGGAACTGGTGGCCCCGAAAGCCGGCAAGCTGGCCAAGAGCCATGCGGTCGGCTTCTCGGGCAGCACCACGGCAATGGTGGTGGGCGTGGCCAGCGCCCTGTTCGCGGTGCGTCACCTGGTCAAGAAGCCGGGCGGCGCCTCGGGCCACACCAAGACCTGGGCCAACGCCAACTCGATGCCGCACAGCAGCTGAGAGAGTGACGGCGCCTGCCGGCTCAGCCCAGCAGGCGCATTACCAGCGGCACCAGCCACGGCGCCAGCAGCGCCGTGAGGATGCCGTTCAGTCCCATGCCGAGACCGGCAAAGGCCCCCATTTCGAGGCTGACCTGGAAGGCGCGCGCGGTGCCGATGCCATGCGCCGCCACGCCCAGGGCAAAGCCGCGCGCGGCCGGCGAGCCGATCTTCATCGCATTGAACAGGAAGCGCGCCGTGACGGCGCCGAAGATCCCGGTGCCGATCACCAGCACGGCGGTCAGCGCCGGCACGCCGGCGAGCCGTTCCGAGACCGCCATCGCGATCGGCGTCGTGGCCGACTTCGGGCCGACGGTGCGCGCCAACGCGGGCGAACCGCCCAGCAGCATCACCACCGCCACCGCGCTGACGATCGCCGTCACGCTTCCCGACACCAGCGCGCACAGCAGGGGCACCGCCGCGCGCCGCATGCGCGGCAGCTGGCGCGCGAGCGGCACCGCCAGCGCCACCGTCGCCGGGCCGAGCAGGAAGTGGACGAACTGGGCGCCGGCGAAATAGCGCTGGTAGGACATGCCGCTCGCCAGCAGCACCAGGCTGACCAGCAGGATGGCGATCGCCACCGGATTGGCGAGCGGCGAATAGTCGAAGCGGGCGTAGACGGCCTGCGCCAGCAGATACGCGCACAGGGTCAGCGTCAGGCCCGCCAGCGGCGAGGCCGACAGGTAGACCCAGAAATGGCCGAGGCTAGCCAGGTCCGGCATCGCCGTCTTGCTCCGCGTCGGCCGGGAGCTTGCGCAAGATGAGGGCCGTGACGGCCAGGGTCAGCAGGGTCGAGACGACCAGCGAGGCAAGGATCGCCAGCCAGTGCCCGCTGCCGCTGCCCGCGGCCGCGACGATGCCGACGCCGGCCGGCACGAAGAGCAGCGACAAGTGCCGCAGCAACTCGTTGGCTGCCGCCTCGATGCGCTCCTGCAAGCCGGGGAAGGCGAGCAGCGCCGCGAACAGCAGCACCATCCCCACCACCGGGCCCGGCACGGGCAGCCCGAGCAGGAAGACGATGCCTTCGCCGAGGCACTGGAACAGCAGCAGGATCGCGAATGCGGCTAGCAAGCGTTGTCCTCCGGTAGGGTGGGCTCCGCCCACGCGTGAAGCGTGATCGACCAGCGGCCTGGCGATCGGCCGGGCAGTTGGCGGCGCATGCGTTACGCGTGGGGGGAGCCCACCCTACGTTTACGCGACTTCGGCGGTTTTGCCGATGGCGCCGCGCTTGACCTGGTCGCGCTCGATCGATTCGAACAGCGCCTTGAAGTTGCCCTCTCCGAAACCATCGTCGCCCTTGCGCTGGATGAACTCGAAGAACACCGGTCCGAGCTGGGTTTCCGAGAAGATCTGCAGCAGCAGGCGCGGCTTGCCGTCGACCACCGAGCCGTCGAGCAGCAGGCCGCGGGCCTGGAGTTCGGCCGGGTTCTCGCCGTGGCCCGGGATGCGGCCCTCCAGCATCTCGTAATAGGTCGCAGGCGGGGCGCTCATCAGGGGCACGCCGGCGGCGCGCAAGCGGTCCACCGTCGAGACCAGGTCGTCGGTCAGCAGCGCGATGTGCTGGATGCCTTCGCCGTTGAACTGCATCAGGAATTCCTCGATCTGGCCGCCGCCGGCCTTGCCCTCTTCGTTCAGCGGAATCCGGATCTTGCCGTCCGGCGCCGTCATCGCCTTCGAGGTCAGGCCGGTGTACTCGCCCTTGATGTCGAAGTAGCGGATCTCGCGGAAGTTGAACAGTTTCTCGTAGAAGCCGGCCCAGAAGGCCATGCGGCCCCGATAAACGTTGTGGGTCAGGTGGTCGATGATCTGCAGGCCATGGCCGGCCGGGCGGCGTTCGACGCCTTCGATGAATTCGAAATCGATGTCATAAATCGACTTGCCGTCTTCGAAACGGTCGATCAGGTACAGCGGCGCACCGCCGATGCCCTTGATGGCGGGCAGGCGCAGTTCCATCGGGCCGGTCGGGATCTCGATCGCCTGGGCGCCCAGTTCCAGCGCGCGCTTGTAGGCCTTGTGCGAATCCTTGACGCGGAAGGCCATGCCGCAGGCCGACGGGCCGTGCTCGGCGGCGAAATAGGCGGCATAGCTCTTCGGCTCGTTGTTGATGATGAAGTTGATTTCTCCCTGGCGGTACAGGGTCACGTCCTTCGAGCGGTGCACTGCGACCTTGGTAAAGCCCAGCTTTTCGAAGATCGGCTCCAGCACGCCCGGCGTCGGCGACGCGAACTCGACGAATTCGAAGCCCATCAGGCCCATTGGATTCTCAAACAGGTCAGCCATGTTGTTTTCCTTTTGATGCTAAGTAATCTCCTCCAGCCGGCAGGCCGCCGGATAAGGCGGCAGGCCGGGCGGAACCGTGCGGCGGGCATGATCGGCCCGCCGACAAGCATGCGCCAGCCGCGCGCGTACAGGCTCGCGCGGCGGCGGCAACGACGGCAATCATACGCCACCCGGGCCGCCTGCTCTTCCAAAAAAAGATGCCGAATCGGCATGCTCGGGGCGCAGGATACCGAGTTTCCGGCCCGGCAGGAAGCCGGATTTGCATGGCGCCGGCGTGCGCGGACGGGTGCAAACGCAGTGCTATGCCGGCTTTTTGACAAAGGCCTCGGCCACCAGATTCCTCAGCCAGGCGTTGCCCGGGTCCTGGTTGTAGCGCCGGTGCCAGAACATGTTCGTCTGCAGGGGCGGCAGCGCCAGCGGCGGCGTGATCCAGGCCAGCCCGAAGGGCGGGCCGGCACGTTCGGCCAGCTTTTGGGGCACCGTCACCACCAGGTCGCTGCTGCTGACGATATACGGCACGGCCGTGAAATGCGGCACCCGGAACCGGGTCGACGCGCCGACGCCCGCCTTCTCCAGCAGCTGGTTGATGCGGTCGTAGGGGCTGTCCTGGGAGTCGACCAGCAGGTGCTCGGCGGCGGCGAAGCGCGCCAGGTCGACCTTGCCGCTGGTGAGCGGATGGCCGCGCCGCATCATGCTGACATAGGGCTGGCGGAACAGCAGGCGCTGGTAGAGCGCCTCGGAAATATCCTCGAAGGGGCCGATCGCCAGGTCCACGCGCCCGCTCTCCATTTCTTCCTTGAGCGCGATGCTGCCGGCCCGCACCGAACTGAGCTGGAGACCTGGCGCCGCCACCCGGCAGCGCTCGATCAGGGCCGGCATGAAGTGCAGCTCGCCGACATCGGTCATCGCGATCGTGAAGCGCCGCGTGCTGGCGGCGGGATCGAACACGCTGCGCTGGTTCAGGGCCAGCGCCACCTGCGCCAGCGCCGCCCCGACCGGCCCCGCCAGCCCCTCGGCGAAGGGCGTCGGCTGCATGCCCTGCCCGGTGCGCACGAACAGCTCGTCGCCGAACAGGCGCCGCAGCCGCGCCAGGGCATTGCTGACGGCCGACTGGGTCAGGTCGAGCCGGCGCGCCGCGCTGGATATCTGACGTTCGCGGTAGACTTCCTGGAACACCGCCAGCAGGTTGAGGTCGATGGTATGGGGCTCGATCACGGGCGCTCCTGATATTGATATGGTAAATAGTCTACATTTATCTATTCACGTCGTAAAACACCAACGCCTCACTTAGAGTGCGCTCTGACGCTTTGAAATCGCCAACCAGAGGAATGCGCATGACCCAGCACATCGGAACGGAGACCGCTTACCAGTCCGGCTTCGGCAACGAATTCGCCACCGAAGCCTTGCCGGGCGCCCTGCCGCAGCATCGCAATTCGCCCCAGCGGGTCGCCTACGGCCTGTATGCCGAGCAACTGTCCGGCACCGCCTTCACGGCCCCGCGCGCGCACAACCGCCGCTCCTGGCTGTACCGCATCCGGCCCGCCGCCATGCACGGCCCCTTCCGCCAGATCGACGGCGGCCGCATCGTCGGCAATTTCGCGGCAGTCGCGCCGCCGCCGGACCAGATGCGCTGGAGCCCGCTGCCCTTCCCCGAAGCGCCGACCGATTTCGTCGACGGCTGGGTGACCATGGCCGGCAACGGCTCGGCCGAAGCGATGGCCGGCTGCGCGATCCACCTGTACGCCGCCAACGCGTCGATGACCGACCGCTTCTTCTACTCAAGCGACGGCGAACTCCTGATCGTGCCCCAGCAGGGCCGGCTCGAGATCGCCACCGAACTGGGCACGATCGACCTCGAACCGCAGGAAATCGCCGTCATTCCGCGCGGGATCCGTTTCCAGGTGCGCCTGCCGGACGGCCAGGCGCGCGGCTACATCTGCGAGAACTTCGGCGCCCTGCTGCGCCTGCCCGACCTGGGCCCGATCGGCTCGAACGGCCTGGCCAACCCGCGCGACTTCCTGACCCCGGTGGCGAAATACGAGCAACGCGAAGGCGCCTTCAGGCTGGTCGCCAAGTTCTGCGGCAACCTGTGGGAAGCCGAGATCGGCCACTCGCCGCTCGACGTCGTTGCCTGGCACGGCAACTACGCGCCCTATAAATACGACCTGCGCCACTTCAACACCATCGGCTCGATCAGCTACGACCATCCGGACCCGTCGATCTTCCTGGTGCTGCAGTCGCCCTCGGACACCCCGGGCGTGGACACCCTCGACTTCGTGATCTTCCCGCCGCGCTGGCTGGCCGCCGAAGACAGCTTCCGTCCGCCCTGGTTCCACCGCAACGTCGCCAGCGAGTTCATGGGCCTGGTGCACGGCGCCTACGACGCCAAGGCCGAGGGTTTCGTCCCGGGCGGCGCCAGCCTGCACAACTGCATGAGCGGCCACGGCCCGGATGCGGCCACCTTCGAAAAAGCCAGCAGCGCCGACACCAGCAAGCCCGCCAAGGTCGCCGACACGATGGCCTTCATGTTCGAGACCCGCACCGTGCTGTGCCCGACCGTGCACGCGCTGGCTTCGCCCCTGCGCCAGGCCGGCTACCACGACTGCTGGGCCGGCATCCGCAAGAATTTCAAGCCGGTGCCGTAAGCGGGGGCCCGAGCATGGCGCACCAGGCGATCCTGACGTTTTCGACCCCGGGCCGCGGCACCCAGGACATCACGGCCGAGGTAGCGAGGGTAGTCGGCGCCTCCGGCGTGGACTGCGGCCTGGTCCAGGTCTTCGTGCAGCACACGAGCTGTTCGCTGACGATCACGGAAAACGCCGACCCGGACGTGCGGCGCGACCTCGACACCGTGCTGGCGCGCCTGGCGCCCGACGGCGATCCGGCCTACCGGCACGACGATGAAGGCCCGGACGACATGGCCGCCCACGTGCGCAACGTGCTGACCGATACCGGCATCACGGTGCCGGTCGGCGGCGGGCGCCTGCTGCTGGGCACCTGGCAAGGGATTTATCTGTGGGAGCACCGCACGGCGCCGCACCGGCGCCGGGTGGTGGTGACGGTGATTGGGTGAGCCTTTGAGCAACTGAGCGGGGCCGAAAGGGGCTGGCGAATGTGCCGCTCCGCGCCGGCAGGCACGACGCAGCGGTCCTTGACGCACGATTGCGACTGGAACGCTGCGGCGCCTTGCACCATCGCTCAGGGAATAGCGATTGCGGCGTTACCCGGGCCAGGGCAACCTGTCATGCCCGGCCCCCCGACCTCGCCGTACTCGGAGATCGTCAACCCGAACCGGTCGCCGTTGGTATTGGTAGACAGCCAGGCCATGGCGCGGCTCTGGCCTGCGACGGCAATCTGCTTTTCGGTGTTGTTCAGTCCGGTGTAGACGGCACGCCACTCACCGCTCGTGCTGTCGCCTATGCGCTGCAGGTTGCCGGCACCACCAGGCACATTGTCGACACGGCCACCGCTGGTATCGGCACGAATGTCGCGCCGCCCGATACGGGTCGTCGTGAAGTCCGGATTGATGATGCGCTGCTCCATGAACCGCAATGGCAGCGGGACTCCGTTGTCCATTGCGCTGCCGGTCACCCGTACCTCGGTGGTGTTGGTGTTGATGTTGGTAGCGAGGAACGCGGGTTTCACGACCTTCGCATCGATCACCCGCTGCGTCTGACCGCCAAAAAAGGCGCCGTTCTGGACAGTAAACACATCGATGAGGTCGCCGGCAGCGATGTCCGGCGTTTGCCCAGTCCAGCATACGCCGCCAGGATGGTTGACTTCGAATACGCCGCCCCTGGGGACGATGCCGCGCGCCGTGCCGACCACCGGTGTGGCGCTGGTTCCCCTGCGAACGACGACCTGCAATTCGGCGCCTGCAGGAAATCCCTCGACCGAGAGGAAGTCACGTTCCGGGAACACGGTGACATCTTTCAGCGACGGCTGGTTCGCCGAAAAACCGGCGTCGAGCAAAGAAGCAGGGTTGTAGGAGACGGGAGGAGTCGGTGGCGTCGATGCAACGACGCCGCCGGGTCCAGCCGGGCATCCCCCCATGCCCGGGCCGCCGACTTCGCCGACCTCATAGATGGTCATACCAAGCCGGTCGCCGGCCGCGGTAGTCTGTTGCCACCCCATGATCCGCGTTTGTCCCGAGACCACCAGTTGCCGCTCATCCTCGTTCAAGCCCCTGAAGGTGGCGGTAAAAGCCGTTCCGGTTGCCGTATCGTAGGCAAGCGTTCCACTGGTACCCGCGATTGGCTTGCCGTCAAGGCCGTCGATGCGACCACCGATGCTGTCGGCGCGGATGTCCCGCTTTCCGAGTCGGATATTCGGTGAATCAGAGGTTTCAGTAATGATGATCCGGGCTTCGAGCCGGTTCAAGGGAATGCGCGCGCCACTGGACAGCACGGCCTTGCCTTTGATCACCACAGTACCGGCCTGGAGGTCCTCGTAGGCTTGCGTCGCCGTGACGTTCTGCGTATTCGTCGCCGCACCGGAGTCCTTGATGGGCGGGGGCACGAGGAGCCGGTTGTTGTTGGTATCCCGGTAGGTCACCCGGATCGTGTCGCCTGCCGTAATGTCTGGCGTAATCGTCCTCCAGCAGATGCCGCCCGGGTGGTTCACTTCGATCGCCCCCGTCGAACTTGTGCGCCCGACGGCGTCGCTGACCACCTCGCCGCGGCGCACCTGGATCAGCACGTCGGCGTTCTTGGCAAAGCCCTCGATCGACGTGAAGTCGCGCATTGGGAAGACAGTGATATCCATCGGCAACAGCGGCGGATTATTGATCGTTTGCGCCGATGCCATGGCCGATGCGAGGAGCGTCAAGGCCGCAGCAAGCTTGGCCGGTAGCACGCCAGGTGCGCGCTTTCTATCGCCGGAAAATGCATCAGGTATGCCTGCCGTGCCGGCTTCCGCAAGACGTTGGATTTCGTCGTTGGTTTTCATCGCTAGCTCCATCCCTCATTGAACACATCCATATGCGACCGGTTTGCCGGTCGCTTGACTGGTTTTCATTTGTGTACTCCGCAGGTAAGTGACCTGGTATGCAAATTTCTCCATCTGCCCCCCATGAAATTGTTCGATCAAGTGCGTGAGCTGTGCGCCGTGCGCCGCGCGCGGCACGGGGCACGGCAGCGCTTCCCGGGTTGTGGACCGCTACGCCGTCTTCAAGCCATCTCCCGGATGGTCCGGACAATCTGGTGGGTCGCGGATAATGCCGGCACCATGCACCACCGCTCGATCCTGTCGTTACCAATGCTGAGCATGCCCGTATGCCGGGCGAGGTCCGCATCGACGGCAGGATCGGTATCGTAGAAGCCGAGCTTGCGGCGCACGGCTTCCATATTCGATCGCGTGCCGGTCAGGAATGTCCAGCCGGGGCCGATGCCATAGCGCTTCATGTAAGCACGTAATGCTGATGGCGAATCGAGCTCGGGCAGGAGACTGAGCGACACCATATGGATATCGCGTCCGATGCGCTCCTCCAGCGCTTCCTGAACCTTGAGCAGACTGGCAGTGTTGACAGGACAGGTGCTGGTGCAGGCCGTGTACATCATGTTGACGACCACCAGCTTGTTGTGAATGATGTCCTCGTAAAACCTGCGCCGTTTGCCTTCGTGATCGATAAATTCGGTGTTGGTAAAGTATTCTTCACGCGGGTCTGCCGCCGGACGCCGCTTCGATTCCCACGCCGTCGATGTGGCTGAAACCGCCGAAGTCGCGGCGCTGGCCAACAGCGTGAGTAATGTCGCTCTTCTTGAATTCATGTTCTCTCTCCCTGGACAAGCATTTCGGCATGCTCGATGCCGCATTCAGGCAACCACATCCCAGCGCACCATCATTGCGTGGTCTTCATGGGTCAAGTTATGGCAATGCATCATGTATTTTCCGGTGTAGTCCCTGAATTTCATGACCAGCCGCAGTTCCTCGTTCGGTCCGATCACATACACATCCTTGCGTCCGCGTTCGTGCGGGGGCGGGGCGACGCCGTTCCTCGATAAAATGCGTCCTTCCTCGAAGTGGATATGGATCGGATGCGACCAGTCTCCTTTTCCCCGTAATACCCAGAGTTCCTGGCTGCCGAGGCGAGGCTTGGCCGAGACCCGCAAGACGTCGAACAGTTTGCCGTTCACGGTCCAGCCGCCATTGCTGCGGTCAAACTCCCAGACCCGCCTGGGCAATTGCTTGATTTCTTCAGGCGTGGGCAGCGGCGGCAGTTCCCGCAATACCGGAGGCACCCGGCTGACGTCCGGCACGGGCGGATCGCCTTTGACATCGAAACGCAGGATTTGCGTGCCGGGGTTCAAAATATTCCCGCTCGGCCCACGACCGCTGGTCTGCTCGAGCTTATTTACAAGGAAGAGTTTTGTGCCGGCCGGATAGTCCTTGAAGTCGATGACGATATCGGCCCGCTCGGCTGGCGCCAGGCGAATCTTCTTCATCGCCAGCGGCGCGGGGAGCAGGTTTCCATCGTTGCCGATGTAGGTAAAAGTCTGATTCACCCCGCCCGAGGTCAAATAGAATTCGTAGAAGCGCGAAGGACCGCCGTCGAGCAGGCGGAACCGGTATTTGCGCCGCTCCACTTCGAAATAGGGCTGGATTTTTCCGTTGACACAGAACTTGTCTCCGAGTATCCCGTCGGAATTAAAGGAATCGAAAACCATTATCCCTTTTGAATTGAACTGCTTGTCGTGAAACACAAGCGGTATGTCGTATTTCCCGACCCCGCTCGGCAGGCATAATGCCTTTCCAGGGTCATCGTTTTCATTGCCCGAATCGAGTTCGTCGAAAAGGAGATAGAATCCGCTCAAGCCCCGGTATACGTTCGGGCCGGTGAAATCGAGCCGGTGGTCGTGATACCAAAGGGTTCCCAGTGCCTCGCGCGGATCGCCATGAGTTTCGTAATATTCGTCATAACCGGCCAGGCAATTCGCATACAGGTGATCCTTGTATTTTCCCGGTCCGGTCATCGTAGGACCCGCTTTCAGCGGGCTGTAATAATCCCCCGTAAAGCCGTCGCTTTCCGATCCACTATGCAGGTTATGCAGGTGCGTGCTGATCTCCGGCGATCCGTATCCGATATGGTTCTGCGGAAGATTGTTATGAATACGAGCGATGACCGGCTCGCCGTATTTCGCCACGAAGGTCGGACCGGGAAAAATCCCGTCATAACCCCAGATCGCTTGCGTCGGCAACTCCTTGTGAAACGAATGCAGGGCCTGGCGCACGTCGAGTTCGTAGAATTTATTTGCCGGAAAGTCGGCCCAACGTTGGTGGTCCGGGCGCCCACACTCCTCGCCTGCCGCCGCTGGATACGGCGGCGGACTCAAGGCGTCAACCGGCCGTTTCGGCAGGTAGACCGGCAGGGGCTCGACGAATGGCGTCGTGCGCGGACTGACGACATCGGCCGCCGAGGCCGGAGCGGAAGCCATTTTTGCAGCGAGCAGGCCGGAACCGGCTGCCACAATGCTCCCCTTGAGCAGGTCTCTGCGACCCGCGGAAACGCCTTCTGGTCTGATTTTGGACATAATAAGTCCTCCTAAACGAACAGGAATTGAAAGACAAGGATCGATGTGAACGCTTTGAAATGAACAAAGCGCTGCCCGCCTCCCCGATCTCTGCGGGCAGGCCATGGAATTATTAGGTCGTTGACTGTCTCTATCGCACCATCAAAAACATGACATCCCGATTTATTATGTATGCCGCCGCTCGTCCAGGCACGATGCCGTGCCACAACATTTCATCGGACGATGAAGTCGACCAAGGACGAAGCGAGCGCCGCCGATTTGTTCAAGATGTTTCCTGTTTTTGAATCGACGGTCAAGGAAATCAGCGAAAGTTTTTTTACTTTCTGTTTTTCAAAGCAGCTTAATAAAAATAAAATTTCTTGAGATGAATGAGTTTTGGAACTTGATTAGACAAGAAGTCGATCCGAGGGCGGACAAAATACGCTCTCGATCTGATCCGAGGAAAGGACTGTATCCTTTATATCCAAGTACTTACGCAGATAAAGGGATTTACGGAAAAAGTTTCATTAACAAAACTGCTGTGCAAATGAAATATATTTGCCATACCAACAGCCCGAAGGCGTGGCAGATGCGCTGCTTGTTGGGTTGCTGCGGTGCGACATCGGTCGCGACGGGGACACACAGTGCAGCCAACTTCAGCTTTGTCGGGCGCACTGCTCACGCCTGTCGCGTAAGCACAGCCCCAAGGCCTGCCCTTAATTGCGGATAGCCGCTGCTCGCCTACGCTAAGACATACTAAACGGACCGGTTGCCGCATCCGCGGCGGCCGTTCCGGCTGCGGCAAGGGGCATGTCGGCCGGCGCCGGCCGACGCTCGGCGCGCCGCACAATCAGCGCCACCGCCTCGGCCACGCCATCCTCCTCGCGCATCCCTGCCCCGATTTCCTGCGCCCGTGCCGTCATCGCGGGCGTCGCCAGCACCTGCCGGATGCGCCTGGCGAGACCGGCCGCGCTCAGGCTGCGCCGCCTTGCGAGCCTGCCGGTGATGCCCAGGCGGCGCAGTTCGCTGGCCCAGTGTTCCTGCTCGCTGATGTGGGCGACGATCACCGAGGGCTTGCCGGCCAGCGTCGCCGCCTGGGTTGTGCCGGCGCCGCCGTGGTGCACGATGGCGCGGCAGCGCGGGAAGATGGCCTGGTGCGGCGACATGGCGACGTAGCAGATCTGGGCGTCGGACGCAAAGCCGCAGTCGGCGGCGGCATCGCTCTGGATGATGGCGCGGCAGCCGGCCAGCCGGGCGGCCTGGGTCAACAGCTGCAAGGTCCGGGTCTGGCCGGCGCGGTCCTTCGGCATCCAGCTGCCGAAAGTCATGTAGACCGGCGCCTCGCCGGCGTCGAGGAAGGCCGCCAGCGCGGCCGGCACCTCGCCCTCGATGGCGAGTTGCGGCGTGTCGAGGAAGCCGCAGACCCGGATGGCAGCCGGCCAGTCGGGCTGGGCGTGGCAGATGCGCGGGCTGACCGCGGCCAGCGTGAGGTAGTCCGACAGCCAG
The DNA here is from genome assembly GCF_042653325.1 of Massilia sp. GCM10023247. Taxonomy (NCBI): domain Bacteria; kingdom Pseudomonadati; phylum Pseudomonadota; class Betaproteobacteria; order Burkholderiales; family Oxalobacteraceae; genus Massilia; species Massilia sp. GCM10023247. The sequence continues at coordinate 95,324 of NZ_JBHSIB010000024.1, read as the reverse complement.
ACCTGGCGCACCATGTCGTGCACCGGTGCCATGCCTAGCTGGCGCCGCAAGCGGTTCGGATACGGCAGCAGTACGCGGTCGAGCATGCCGCACACCAGCCGCCATAGCAGCCGATGCACGGTCTTGCCCAGTGCCACGTTGCCGAACGGATGATTGAACGCGCTCGGGATACCCGCATGCGACAACAGGACGCTGACATAGGGCCGGCCCGCCTCCTGCGCGGCGATCTGCAGCGGATGCATGAAGTAGTGGCCGATCAGGAGGTCCGACTCGCGGCTCAACTGCCGCGCCGCCTCGAACATCCGGTCCTCGACCGGCGCGTAGGCCTGGCGCAGCAGGGTCGCCATCTGGGCCACGGGGTTCCACATGGCGTAGGCGATGCGGCTGAATTCTTCGGCCCGGGACGGCTCGACGACGGGCGAGGCCAGCAGGCTGATGCGCAGGCCATGGGGCGACACGTGGTGGCGGTAGGCATCGCTGTCGACGCTGGTGATCACCAGGTGGACCTCGTTGCCGGCCGCCTGCAGCCCTTCCGCCAGGGCCAGCATGGGCCGGATGTCGCCGTGGCTGCCCCAGACTTGCATTCCAATCTTCATCGCACCGCCCTTTCTGTTCTTGTTATTTCATATACGGCGGGACATTACCCGCGATCCGGTCGAATTCGGCCTCGCGCAAGGGCAGGCGCCGGAAGGCCGCCCAGCTCTCGCGCGGCCGCAAATTGTCGCCCTGGGCCGAATCGGTCCCGTACAGCACGCGCCCCACGCCGATCTGGCGGATGCGCTGCACCAGCAGCGCCGCGGCCTGCGGCGTGATGGCGCGGTCGGCGATCGAGGCGACGTCGAACCACAGCTTCCTTGTCGCCGGATGGCCCCGTTCGCAAGCCTGCGCCAGCTCGGCCAGCACTTCGCGCGCCGGCGGGTCCTCGAAACCGGGGCCGCTGCCCGCGAGGTGCGCCACCTGCACCGCCACATCGGGCGCGGCCGGCAAGACCTGGTCGAGGAAGGCACGCGCCTGCGCCGCGCCGTAGGGCCGCTGCTTGCCGATGTTCGCGCGCAGGTGAACGACGATCGCCATGCCGCGCGCGTTGGCAGCGGCGAACACCTCGGCCAGGCGGGCCGCGTGTGCCGGGTTCTCGAGCTGCACATCCGAGTTCCCCAAGTGCATCTTGATGCCGCGCCTGAGGCCGGGGTGGCTCGCGCAGCGCCGGATCTCCTCGATCGCATACGGTTTCAAGGGCGCGATCCCGCAAAACGCCACCAGCCGGCCCGGATACTGCGCGGCCTGGGCGGCGGTCCAGTCGTTTTCGCGCCGCACCTGCGCGTACTCGTCGTCCACCCTGCGGTTCGGGCTGCCGTACATGTAGGCGGTCGAGAGCAGCACGGCCTGCCCGATGCCGGCCGCGTCCAGCAGCGGCACCAGGTCTTTTGCCGGCAGCGGTTTGAGTCCGGCGCCGGGGCCGACCAGCGCCACGATCGCTTCGCTGAAGACGTGCTGGTGGTAGTCGCCGTTTGGCGCCGGCTGGGCGCGGGCCGCGCCGCAGGCCAGCAAGGCGGCCAGCGCCGCAAGGGAGAACAGCCCGGTTTTCATGCTTGCCTCCGAGTTGCCTGTGATGAGCGGCGCGCCGCTCAGGGGGCGGTGGCGGCACCCACCGTGTAGGTGACAAGGGCGTTGTCCGACCATGCCTTGTCGCCCAACTGCGGTCCGTCGCGCCGCGACTTCGGCAGCACCAGGCGCTGCGCGCCGTCCTCGATGGTCACGCTGTCCCAGGGCATGGCCGGGGCATCGAACTTGGCGATCTCGAGTTTCTTGCAGAGGTCAAAGCCAAACAGGCTCACCGTCGCCAGCACCGCGCGGAACTTCAATCCTTCGGCCTTCGCCATGGCGACCTGCGCCTCGCAGGCAAGGCGCAGGTCGCCCACGCGCCGCACGCCCTCCGGCAAGCCCGGCGAGCGTACTTCCACGTTCGGATGGTTGTACTCGCCCTGCCGGAAGTGGCGGTTGACCAGCACCCTGGCGTCGTCATCGACGACTTCGGCGGCGGGCAGCAAGGCAAAGGCGGTGTTCGACACCATCGGCAACGCCAGTTGCTGGTCGGCCGACACCAGTTCGACCCGGATGCCGGGCTCGGCCGGGTCGGTTTTCGGCAGGCGGAAACGCAGGGAGGCGCCCGGCGCCCGCGCGGCCACGCGGTCGTCGAATGCCGCGCGCGCGGTTTGCAGCATGCCGTACGGCCAACTCATCGGCTTGGCAGCCTCGCCTTCGCCGGATTCGGTGCGGTGGCCGACGGCAAAGCCATCGGCGGCGTGGACGCTGCCGGCCAGCGCCAGCGAGATCAGGAGTACGGCGATGCGCATGGAACTTCCCTTTTCGTTTGGATGGCGCACCTTAGCATCGCACACGCCCGGTTACCGGGGCGGTGCGACGAACGGTCGAAATCGTGGGGCGAAACGCACGCCGGGCTTCAGCGCAGCTCGGGCTGCGAAGCCGTCACGGCGCCGCCGGGCACCGCCGCGCCCTCCCCGCCGGTCGCGAAGCGCCGCATCGAATACGCGAACACCAGCCCGCCCGCATACATCAGCACCCCGTACAGGGCGCCGGGAATGGCCATCGCATCCTGCTTGAGCACGGTACTGGCGATCACCAGCGCCAGCGTCGCGTTCTGCACCGCCGTTTCGATGCCGAGGGTGATCGCCTGGCGGCGCGACAGGCGCGCCAGGCGCGCGACCAGGAAGCCGCACAGCAGCATGGCGAGGTTGAGCGCCACGGCGAACGGCGCCAGGGTGCTGAAGTTATCGCGCAGCAGCGCCCAATTCTTGGCGGCGGCGGCCGCGACGATCAGGATGAACAGCAGCGTCGCCACTTTGGTGGCCACCGGTTCCGCCCGTGCTGCCCAGCCCGGCTTGCGGCTGCGCGCCAGCATGCCCAGCGCCACCGGCAGCCCGACCATCAGGAAGATCTGGCCCATCATCGCCCCGACCGGGGCCGACACGGACTGCGCCGCGCCGGCGAAATGCGCGAGCGAGAACGACACGATCATCGGCAGCGTGAAGATGGTCAGCACGCTGGCGACCGCCGTGAAGCTGAGCGCCAGGGCGACGTCGCCGCGCGCGATATAGGTCAGCAGGTTCGAGGTGGAACCGGTCGGGCAGGCGGCCAGGATCATGAAGCCGACGGCAAACGCGCCGGTGAGGCCGGCCACCTTGATCATCGCAAAGCAGGCCAGCGGCAGCAGCACGAAGTGGCACAGCATGCCGACCAGCAGCGCGCGCGGCTGGCGTGCGATGCGGGCGAAGTCGGGCGGCGTCAGGCCGAGGCCCAGGGCAAACATGATGAAGGCCAGCGCGGCCGGCAACAGCACACTCGAAACGATGTCTCCTTGCATGGCTTGTCTCCTGTGGCCGCGCGGATGGCGGCTCGTATGGTTGTGTTGGACACGGCGCCGGGCGCGCGGTTCGGCACGGTTTGCGCCAGCGCAGTGTTTGCATCAGGAAAGCATACTTCGGAGCATATTGACAAGCTTTTATGGCGCGCGCGGCGCACTGCGAGTCGTGCGGGGGCGGCGCCGCGCGCCGTGCGATGATGTCAACCAATTATCAATCGGCGCCATCGGGTGCCGCCGGAACCGGCCCGGCAAGCCGCGTGGAGACCCGTGCCTACGCCATGTTGACCAGCATACTGATCATCCTGTTCCTGATCCTTCTCAATGGCGTATTCGCGATGTCGGAACTGGCGCTGGTATCGGCCAAACGCATGCGTCTCGAAAAATCGGCCGGCGAAGGCAGCCGCGGCGCACGCGCGGCGCTCGACCTTGCCGACGAGCCCAGCAACTTCCTGTCCACGGTGCAGGTCGGCATCACCCTGATCAGCATCTTCAACGGCGCCTTCGGCGAAGCCTCGCTGGTGGCGCAGCTGGTACCCCGCTTCGAGCAGGTCGCGGTCCTTGCCGCGTATGCCTACGAGGCGGCGCTGGGCCTGGTCGTGGTCTGCATCACCTTTGCCTCGATCATCCTCGGCGAGCTGGTGCCGAAACGGATCGCGATGACCTACCCGGAGGCGATGGCCACCCTGATCGCGCCGCCGCTGCGCCTGCTGTCGGCGCTCATGGCGCCGTTCGTGAAGATCCTGGCGCTCACCACCGACGCCATCGTGCGCCTGCTCGGCATCGGCCGCCACAAGGAAGCAGCGCCGACCGAGGAAGACATCACCGGCATGATCAAGGAGAGCACCGACGCCGGCGTGTTCGAAAAGACCGAGTACGACATCGTCTCGCGCGCCCTGCGCCTGGACGACCAGCACCTGAAGGCCTTGATGACGCCGCGCGTCGACGTCACCTTCATAGACTTGGAGGAGCCGCGCGAGGACAATCTCGAGCGCATCGCGAGCAGCCGCTACAGCCGCCTGCCGGTCTGCCGCGGCGACCGCTCGCAGATCGTCGGCTTCGTGCACACGCGCGACCTGCTGGCGCAGGCGGTGCGCGCCGGCTCGATGCGGGCGATCGACATCGAAAGCGCGGTCCAGGACATCCTCTACGTGCCGGAAAGCGTCAGTGCGATGGGGCTGCTCGAACTGTTCAAGAAGAACAATGCGGAACTGGCGCTGATCGTGGACGAATACGGCGACATCCAGGGCATGGTCACCCTCACCGACGTCATGAGCGCGCTGGTCGGCGACGTCACCGTGATCGGCGAGGAGCACGACCCGGACGCCGTCCAGCGCGAGGACGGCAGCTGGCTGATGGACGGCGGCATGGCGCTCGACCGCTTCCGCGACCTGATGGCGGTCGACCGCCGCTTCCCCGGCGAGGACGCCGGCGCCTACCACACGCTGGCCGGCTTCGTGCTCTACCAGCTCGGCTACATCCCGCAGCCGGCCGAGGTCGTGGCCTGGGAAGACTATCGTTTCGAGATCATGGACATGGACGGCAACCGCATCGACCGCCTGCTGGTGACGCACGTTCCGCCGCAGCCGGAGCCGGTCGAGGACGACGAAGAGCGCGACAATAGTCCATCCTGATGGCCAAGCCGGTGCCGAAGAAATCCCCTGGGTCGCCTGCTTTCGATATTTCAGACACCGGCAAACCCGGCTCCCGGGGAGATTACGGACCTTCGTTAACATGCGTCGACGGACGCCTCGCTTCAGGAGCAAGCACGGGGCGATCGCGGACGCTCTTAATCCTCCGCTAACATTGCCGCGCTAAGATGCCCGAACTGAACAGTTCGATCAAGGCGGGAATACACATGGATGCAATCAACGTCGGGCCAATGGCCCTGCCGGTGCGGGTACTGGCGCCGCTGATCGCCGTCGGGGCCGCGACCGCTGCCGCGGCCTGGTGGGCGCGCAAGCGGGCGGTCGACCCGTCGAACACGCTCTGGCACATGATCCTGTGGGGCTTCGTCGCGGCGCGCGCGGCCTTCGTGCTCAAGCACCTCGACACCTACCTGGCCGAGCCCTTGTCCATCATCGACATCCGCGACGGCGGCTTCGTCGCCTTTGCCGGCCTGCTGGTGGCGCTCGCCATCGGCCTGGAAGCGTCGCACCGCGCAGCCGCATTGCGGCGGCCGCTGCTGACTTCGTCGCTGGCGGGTGTGGTGGTGTGGGCCGCGGCCACGGTCGGCTTTTCGGCGGCCGGCCCGGCGCCGGCGCCGATCCCCGACCTGGCCCTGCGCCGCCTCGACGGCAGCAGCCTGCAGCTGGCCGCCACCGGCAAGCCGACCGTGGTCAACCTGTGGGCCACCTGGTGCCCGCCCTGCCGGCGCGAGATGCCGGCGCTGGGCGCGGCGCAGGCGGCCAATCCCGGCGTCGCTTTCGTTTTTGTGAACCAGGGCGAGGACTCCGCCGCCATCGAGCGCTACCTGGCCGACGAAAAGATCGCCATCAAGAACGTCACCCTCGACCCGGCGCGGCAGGTGGCGCGCGCCACCCACGCCGTGGGCTACCCGACCACCCTGTTCTACGACGGCCAGGGCCGGCTGGTGGCGCGCCACATGGGCGAGTTGTCGCGTGCGCAATTGAACGAGCAGCTGGACGCCCTCGGCGCGCGCTGAGCGGCGGCAGTGCGCCGCCGCGCGTACGCCGTATTGCTGAGCCGTGAGCGCCGGGATGGATTAGAATCACTGACTTTCGTCCCCAGGCGCAGCGGCAATGACCGAATCCACCCTAGCCTCGACCCCGGCGTCGACGCAACAACTCAAGCGCGGCCTCAAGAGCCGCCACATCCAGCTCATCGCCCTGGGCGGCGCGATCGGCACCGGCCTGTTCCTGGGCATCGCCCAGACCATCCAGATGGCCGGCCCCGCCGTGCTGCTCGGCTACGGCGTGGGCGGGCTGATCGCCTTCTTCATCATGCGCCAGCTGGCCGAACTGGTGGTGGAAGAACCGGTCGCCGGTTCCGTCAGCTATTTCGCCGACAAGTACGGCGGCCACATGGCCGGCTTCATCACCGGCTGGAATTACTGGGTGATGTACATCCTGGTCAGCATGGCCGAGCTGTCGGCGGTCGGCATCTACGTCCAGTACTGGTTCCCGGAGGTGCCGACCTGGGTGTCGGCGCTGGTCTTCTTCTGCATCATCAACTCCTTCAGCCTGCTCAAGGTCAAGGCCTTCGGCGAGCTCGAATTCTGGTTCGCCGTAATCAAGGTGGTGGCCGTGATCGGCATGATCCTGTTCGGCGGCTGGCTGCTGGTCTCGAACACGGCCGGACCGGAAGCGGGGGTCGCCAACCTCTGGCGCCACGGCGGCTTCTTCCCGAACGGCGTGCACGGCCTGGTGATGGCGATGGCCGTGATCATGTTTTCCTTCGGCGGCCTGGAACTGATCGGCATCACCGCGGCCGAGGCCGACGACCCGGCGCGCTCGATTCCGCGCGCCACCAACCAGGCGCTGTGGCGGGTGCTGATCTTCTATGTCGGCGCCCTGTTCATCCTGCTGTCCCTGTTCCCGTGGACCAAGGTGGTGCAAGGCGGCAGCCCCTTCGTGCTGATCTTCGCCGCGCTCGACAGCACCGTGGTCGCCACCGTCCTCAACATCGTGGTGCTGACGGCCGCGCTGTCGGTCTATAACAGCGGCGTCTACGCCAACACCCGCATGCTCTACGGCCTGGCTGCGCAGGGCAATGCGCCGCGCGCCATGATGAAACTCACAAAGAACGGCGTGCCGCTGGCGGCGCTGGGCGTGTCGGCGGCCGCCACCGGCATCTGCATCAGCGTCAACTATTTCCTGCCGGGCGAGGCGTTCGGGATGATGATGGGGCTGGCCACCGCGGGCCTGATCATCAACTGGGCGACGATCTCGATCGTCCACCTGCGCTTCCGCGCGGCCAGGCCGGGGCGCAAGCCGGTGTTCCCCAGCCCCTGGTTCCCGCTGTCGAACTATGCCTGCCTGGCCTTCCTGGCCGGCATCCTGTGGGTGATGTACCAGACGCCGGGACTGCGCGTCTCGGTGTACCTGATTCCGGCATGGCTGCTGTTGCTGTGCGTGGGGTATGTGGTGCGTCAGCGCAGGGCGCGCGCAGGCTGAGCTGCGCTGGCGGCTGGGCGGCGTTTACGCGTGGAGTCGGGACTCCACCCTACGCGGCTCCCGGGTCAGGACGGCTCCACGCGCAGCCTGCCGTGCGCTGGATGATGCCGCATCGCAGTATGATTGTGCGCCCCCACGATTAACCGGACAAGCCTGTCCACCATGACTACCCTCCGAGCCGACGCGGCGCTGCGGCGCGACCAGATCCTCGATGCGGCCGATGCGGTCTTCGCCGAACGCGGCATCACCGCGCCGCTCGACCTCGTCGTGAGCAAAGCGGGCGTCGGCCGCGCCACCCTCTACCGCAACTTCCCCGACCGCGCCGCCCTGGTCGAGGCGCTGTTCGGGCGCGCCCTCGACACGCTGGAGGCGCATGGAGCGCACGGCGACGTCTTCGCGCTGGTGGAACTGGCCGCGCTGCGCCTGGTGGAATCGCCGGCGATCGCCGATTACTGGCGCGCGCTGGCACCGGGCGACCCGGCCGCGCAGGCCGCCCGCGAGCTCCTGGCGCGCTGCTTCCTGGCGCTGCTGGCGGCGGCGCAGCAAGCCGGCGCCTGCCGCGCCGACCTGCGCCCGGGCGACCTGCTGCTGGCCCACGGCATGCTGGGCGCGGCCCTGAGCGGCAGCACGCCCGCGCGGCGCCGCGCCCTGGCGCGGCGCGCGCTCGACCTGATACGCACCGGCCTGGCCGGGCCGGCGGGACCGTCCTGAATGGCCCAGCTACTGAAACCCACGCCCGACTGGGAAGAACACGAGAAGCCCACGCTGCCCGGCTCGGCGTCGATGCCCCATCACAGGCCGGCGGTGCGCGCCGCCTATGCGCTGGTGGCCCTGCTGGTCGGCATTACCGGCGGGCTCGGCAACGCCCTGGTCTCGGTCAACCTGGCCACGATCCAGGGCCAGCTCGGCCTGACGCCGTCGGAAGGCACCTGGCTGCCGGCCGCCTACGTGATGGTCAACATCACGGTCAACCTCTTGATCTTCAAATTCCGCCAGCAATACGGGCTGCGCCTGTTCACCGAGATCGGGCTCGGCCTGTATGCGGCCGTGACCCTGCTGCACCTGCTGGTCGGCAGCTTCGAAACCACGGTGGCGGTGCGCGCCGTGAGCGGGTTTGCCGGCGCGGCCGCCACGACGCTGTCGATGCTCTACATGCTGCAGGCGCTGCCGCGCGCCTACACCGGCAAGATGCTGGTCATCGGCGTCGGCATCCCGCAGCTGGCCACGCCGCTGGCCTGGCTGCTCTCGCCCACGCTGCTGGTCTACGGCCAGTGGCACAACCTGTACCTGTTCGAGGCCGGCCTGGCACTGTGCTCGCTGGCGGCCGTGGTGGTGCTCAAGCTGCCGCCCGGGATCCACGTGAAAGTCTTCGAAAAGCTCGACTTCCTGACCTTCGCGCTGATGGCGCCGGGCGCCGCGATGCTGGTCGCCGTGCTGGCCCAGGGCTATTCGCACTGGTGGTTCGACACGCCCTGGCTGGCCTGGCTGCTGATCGGCGCGCTGCTGCTGATCGGCACCGCGCTCTACATCGAGCACCACCGCGCCAACCCGCTATTGCAAACCCGCTGGCTGGCCACGCCCAGCGTGCTGCGCTTCATCGTGGGCGCCTTCCTGATCCGCTTCCTGACCACCGAGCAGGCCTTCGGCGCGGTCGGGATGCTGCGCGCGGTCGGCATGGGCCCGGACCAGATGCAGCCGCTGTTCGCCGTGGTGCTGGCCGGGACCATCGTCGGGATACTCTTCAGCGCGCTCACCTTCAGCCCCAAGACCCTGATCCCGCAGCTGATCATGTCGATCGTCCTGTTGGGCAGCGCCGCCATGCTCGACTACGGCCGCACCAGCCTGGACCGGCCGGAGAACTTCTTCCTCAGCCAGTTCCTGGTCGCCGTCGGCAGCGGCATGTTCATGGGCCCGCTGGTCCTGCTCGGCATCCTGCAGGCGCTCAAATTCGGCGCCAACTACGTGGTCACCTTCAGCGTCGTGCTGTCGATGACCCAGACCCTGGGCGCGCTCACCGGCTCGGCGCTGCTGAGCACCTACCAGCTGCACCGCGAGCAGGTGTACTCGAGCGAACTGGTATCCCAGCTCAATCCGGCCGACCCGGTCGTCGCCCAGCGCCTGCGCATCCAGGAACGGGTCTACGGCGCGGTCGTCGCCGACCCGGTGCAGCGCGCGGCGCAGGGCACGGCGCTGCTGGCCCAGGTGGCGCGCCGCGAAGCGAACGTGCGCGCCTTCAACGACGTGTTCGCGCTGAGCGGCACGCTGGCCCTGGCCTTCCTGTTCTGGTCGCTGTACGTGGCGGTGCGCGCCGCCATCCGCGAACGCAAGGCAGCCGCCCCCGACACCCCCGCCAATTCCGATCATCCGGCGCCCGCGCGCGCCGCCAACACCTGAGTTCCGCATGAACAGTCCTCCTCCACCGACCCGCGAAGAAACCGAACTGGCCGCCAACCCGCCGCCGCCGGGCGACTCGGACGACAGCCCGCCGCCGGCCACCGCGACGCCAGCCGCACCAGCGGCGCCCGCGCAGCCCGCCCCGCCGCCCAAGAAGATCAAGGCCTCGCCCTGGTCGATCGCGGCGATGGCCGTGGTCGCCCTGGCCGGCATCGGCCTGATCATGTGGGCCTGGCACCTCGGTCCCTTCAACACCAGCCGCGTCTCGACCGACAACGCCTATGTGCGCGGCGCCATCACGGTGCTCTCGCCCCAGGTCAACGGCTACGTCACCGAGGTGCTGGTCAAGGACTACCAGGTCGTCAAGAGCGGCCAGGAGCTGCTGCGCATCGACGACCGGGTGTACGCCGAGCGGGTACGCCAGGCCGAGGCCCAGCTGGCGAACGCCGTCGCCCAGCTGAACAACGCCGAGCAGACCCAGGCCCAGAACGCCGCCTCCACCGGTTCGGCCCGCGCCAACCTGGCGGCGGCCCAGGCCGAGCAGGCCCGTGCCCGCGCCGAACAGGCGCGCGCCGACGAACTGGCCGAGCGCGGCTCGGTGTCGCTCAACGAGCGCGACCGGGTACGCACCGCGGCGCGCCTGGCCGGCGCCAACGTCCTCAAGGCCCAGGCCGAGATCGAGATCGCCCAGCAGCGCAGCAAGGCCACGACGGTGTCGCGCGGCGGCCTCGAGGCCCAGGTGCGGATGGCCGAAGCCCAGCTCGCGCTGGCCAAGATCGACCTGTCCAACACCGTGATTCGCGCCCCGCGCGCCGGCCAGGTGAGCGAGGCCAGCGTGCGCCGCGGCCAGTACGTCACGGCCGGCTCGCAGCTGCTGTTCCTGGTGCCCGATACCCTGTGGGTGGTGGCCAACTTCAAGGAAGGCCAGACCTGGCGCATGCGCATCGGCCAGCCCGCCAGCTTCGCCGTCGACGCCTTCGAGGGCGCCACCTTGACCGGCCATGTGGAACAGATCGCGCCGGCCACCGGTTCCGAGTTTTCCGTGCTGCGGCCCGATAACGCCTCGGGCAACTTCACCAAGGTGGTGCAGCGCCTGCCGGTGCGCATCGCCATCGACCCGGGCCAGGCGCTGGCGGCGCGCCTGCGTCCCGGCATGTCGGTCACGGCCGAGGTGGACACGGGCGCCGTCGCGCGCGAGGCCCGCCGATGAGGCGGCGTGGAGCAGCCGCCGCCCTGGCAAGCTTGCTGGCGGCGGCCCTGTCCGGCTGCCTGCCGGCGCGCCGGGCGGCGCCGCAATTGTCTCAGGTGGCGGCGCCCGCGGACTGGCGCGAGCCGCTTGCCGGCGCCGCGCCGGTCGACCCGCAGTGGTGGCGCGGCTTCGGCGACCCGGCCCTGGCGGCGTTGGTCGAAGCGGCCCTTGCCCGCAACACGGATGTCCTGATCGCGGCGGCGCGCATCGACGAGGCGCGCGCCCAGGCCGACCTGGCGGAGGCGGCGCGCCTGCCTGCCCTGAGCGGTGCGCTGGGCGTCCAGGCGGCGCGCTCGCTGGAGCCGACCGGCATCAGCCGCACCCGGGTCGTCCAGCCGGCGCTGCAGGCGAGCTGGGAGGCCGACCTGTTCGGGCGCATCCGCAGCCAGGCCCGCGCCGCCGGCCTGGCCTGGCGCGCCAGCGTCGCCGAGCGCGATGCCGCGCAGCTGGCGGTCGCCGCCGCGACCGCCCAGAATTTCATTGCCCTGCTGGCCCTCGACGCCCAGCTGTCGATCACGCGCCAGACAGTCGACTCGCGCCGCGAAGCGCTACGCCTGGCGAGCGACCAGGCCCGGGTCGGCTACATCTCGCAGTTGCAGCTGACCCAGGCGCAATCCGAATACGAAGCCGTGCTGCAGGCGGTGCCGGAACTGGAACTGGCCGTGCGCCGCCAGGAGAACGCGGTCCGCCTGCTGGCCGGCGAGCTGCCGGGGCCGGTCGAGCGCGGCCAGGGCTTTGGCGGGCTGCGCGCGCCGCCGGTCCCGGGCGCCCTGCCTTCGCAGCTGCTGGCGCGCCGTCCCGACGTCGCCCAGCGCGCGCTGCTGCTGGCGGCTTCCGACGCCAGCCTGGCCGCGCGCCGCCAGGCCTTCCTGCCGCAGGTGACGCTCAGCGCCCAGCTGGGCAGCCTGTTCGTCAACGCGCTCGACTACGATCCAATCGCGGTCTGGAGCCTGGGGGGCAGCGTGCTGGCGCCGCTGTTCTCGGGCGGGCGCCTGAACGCCCAGTACGAGGCCGCCGCCTCGCAGCGCGACCAGGCCGCCTTTGCCTACCGGCGCAGCGTGCTGACCGCCTTTTCCGAGGTCGAAAACGCACTGGCGGGCGTGCCGCGCCTGCAAGAGCAGGTCGAGCACGCAAGCCGGCGCCGCGCCATCCTCGCGCGCTCGCTCGGCTATGCGCGCGACCGCTACCAGGCCGGATATGCCTCTTATCTCGAGGAACTGGATGCCCAGCGGAACTTGTACCGGGTGGAGCTCGACCTGGTTACGCTGCAGCGCACACAGTTCGATAACCTGGTGTCGCTGTACCGGGCGCTGGGGGGCGGCTGGCCGGGGACGGCGGTTCCTTGATGCAATCCTGACAAGCGCAGGTTTGGCCGGTATCGCCTTTGGGGTCCCCTGGATATGTTACGGTTCGAGCGGATCCGGGCGCCGGCACGGGTCGGTCTGCTAGTGGTAGCGATCGCCGCGTGGATGGCGGAGCCGTCCACCCTACGGGGACGCGCTGAAGGTAGGGTGGACGGCTTCGCCGTCCACGCGTCGATCGCCGACGTTCGCATGGTCGTGCCGGTTCCGGCGCCCTAAAACCGGCCACCGGAATGCTGCACAGCACCACGAAAATACTTCCCTGCAGAGCGTGTGCGGGGTCTTGCAGGATTTATCATCTCAGCTTGCCGCATATCACCTCACAAAGGAAACGCGCACTATGAGCCAGGGTAATCCTCTGTCGCTGCATGTCCCGGAGCCAACCGGCCGCCCGGGTTGCAAGACCGATTTTTCGTATCTACAACTTAGCGCCGCCGGCGAAGTCCGCCGGCCCAACGTGGATGTCCAGTTCGGCGACACCGCCGACCTCGTCTCCTCCCTCATCCGGGTGCTCGACGACGACGGCAATGCCGTCGGCCCGTGGGCACCCGAGCTCAGTGCCGAGCAAATGCGTTTCGGCCTGCGCACGATGATGAAAACCCGCATCTTCGACGCGCGCATGGTCATCGGCCAGCGCCAGAAGAAGATGTCGTTCTACATGACCTCGCTCGGCGAGGAAGCCATCGGCACCGCCCAGGCGCTCGCCCTCAAGGATGGCGACATGTGCTTCCCGACCTACCGCCAGCAAAGCCTCTTGATGGCGCGCGAATATCCGATGGTCGACATGATCTGCCAGCTGCTCTCGAACGAGCGCGACCCGATGAAGGGCCGCCAGTTGCCGGTCATGTACTCGGTCAAGGAAAAGGGCTTCTTCTCGATCTCGGGCAACCTGGCCACGCAAGTGCCGCAGGCGGTCGGCTGGGCCATGGCTTCGGCGATCAAGGGCGACACGAAAATCGCGTCGGCCTGGATCGGCGACGGCGCCACCGCGGAGAGCGACTTCCATACCGCGCTGACCTTCGCCCACGTGTACCGCGCGCCCTGCATCATCAACGTCGTCAACAACCAGTGGGCGATCTCGACCTTCCAGGCGATCGCCGGCGGCGAGAGCGTGACCTTCGCCGCGCGCGGCGTCGGCTCCGGCATCGCCTCGCTGCGGGTCGACGGCAACGACTTCCTGGCCGTGTACGCGGCCTCTTGCTGGGCCGCCGAGCGTGCCAGGAACAACCTCGGTCCGACGCTGATCGAATGGGTAACCTACCGCGCCGGCCCCCACTCCACCTCCGACGACCCGTCGCGCTACCGTCCCGCCGACGACTGGACCCGTTTCCCGCTGGGCGACCCGATCGCCCGCCTGCGCCAGCACCTGACCAAGCTCGGTGCCTGGTCCGACGCAGAGCACGACCGCGTGCAAAGCGAGCTCGAGGCCGAAGTCCTGGCTGCGCAAAAGGAAGCGGAACAGTACGGCACGCTGGCCGATGGCCGGGTGCCGAGCGCGGCGTCGATGTTCGAGGATGTCTACAAGGACATGCCTGAACACCTGCGCCGCCAACGTCAACAATTGGGAGTGTGAGATGGCGCGCGATACCGAAACGAACGATCAAGATCCGGTCCCGGCCGCAGCAACGGACGGGACCACCTCGCAGATGACCATGATCCAGGCCCTGCGCTCGGCCATGGACGTGATGCTCGGGCGTGACGACAATGTGGTGATCTACGGACAGGACGTCGGCTATTTCGGCGGCGTGTTCCGCGCCACCGACGGCTTGCAGGCGAAATACGGCAAACCGCGCGTGTTCGACGCGCCGATCTCCGAAGGCGGCATCGTCGGCACCGCGGTCGGCATGGCCGCCTACGGCCTGCGTCCGGTGGTGGAGATCCAGTTCGCCGACTATTTCTATCCGGCGTCCGACCAGATCGTCTCCGAAGCGGCGCGCCTGCGCTACCGCTCGGCCGGCGACTTCACCGCGCCGCTGACGATCCGCATGCCCTGCGGCGGCGGCATCTACGGCGGCCAGACCCACAGCCAGAGCCCGGAAGCCCTGTTCACCCACGTCTGCGGCGTGCGCACGGTGATGCCCTCGAACCCGTACGATGCCAAGGGCTTGCTCATCGCCTCGATCGAGAACGACGATCCGGTCATCTTCCTGGAACCGAAGCGCCTGTATAACGGCCCCTTCGATGGCCACCACGACCGTCCGGTCGTGTCCTGGGCCAAGCACCCGATGGGCGAAGTCCCGGACGGCTATTACACGGTCCCGCTCGACAAGGCGGCGATCTTCCGGCCCGGCAGCGACCTGACCGTGATCACCTACGGCACCATGGTCTGGGTGTCGGAAGCGGCCGCGATGGAAACCGGGGTCGACGCCGAAATCATCGACCTGCGCACCCTGTGGCCGCTCGACCTCGACACCATCGTCGCATCGGTGAAAAAGACCGGCCGCTGCGTGGTCGTGCACGAGGCAACCCGCACCAGCGGCTTCGGCGCCGAACTGGCGGCATTGGTACAGGAACACTGCTTCTATCACCTGGAAGCGCCGATCGAGCGCGTCACCGGATGGGACACCCCCTATCCGCACGCGCAGGAATGGGCGTACTTCCCCGGCCCCGACCGTGTCGGCGCCGCGTTCAAACGTGCAATGGAGGCAAAATAAGAATGGGTATTCACGTCATCAAAATGCCTGACCTGGGTGAAGGCATCGCGGAAGTCGAAGTCGTCGCCTGGCACGTCAAGCCGGGCGACACGGTCAAGGAAGACCAGGTGCTGGCCGACGTCATGACCGACAAGGCCACCGTCGAAATCCCCTCGCCGGTGAACGGCACCGTCACTTCGCTCGGCGGCAAGCTCGGCGAAGCGATGGCCGTCGGCGCGGAGCTGATCCGCCTCGAGGTCGAAGGCGCGGGCAATTTCAAGGGAGAGATCCCGGCCCCCGCTTCGCACCAGCAGGCAGCCACCACCGCCGCGCGTGCCGACGGCGGCGCCACCGTCGACGAATTCATCCCGGTCACCGTGGCGCAGCCGGAAACGGTCGTCACGAGCGTGACCAGCGCGGACGATGCCGCGCCGGCGAAAGCCGCGCCGCCGATGTCGCCGCCGGCGCATGCGGCCGCTGTTGCCACGTCGGCGCCGGCCCACCATGGCCGCGCGCCCGGCGAAAAGCCGCTGGCCGCGCCCGCCGTGCGCCAGCGTGCCTGGGACATGGGCGTCGAACTGCAGTACGTGACCGGCTCCGGCCCGGCCGGCCGCATCACCCACGCCGACCTGGATGCCTACGTGTCGCGCGGCCAGGCGAAAGCGGCCGAAGGCGACCGCCGCTACGCCCCGCTCGAGGGCGAGCAGGCGATGCCGGTGATCGGCATGCGCCGCAAGATCGCCGAGAAGATGGCCGAAGCCAAGCGCCGCATCCCGCACTTCACCTATGTCGAGGAAATCGACGTCACCGAACTGGAAGCCCTGCGCGTCCAGCTCAACGCCCGCTATGCCGGCAGCCGGCCGAAACTGACCCTGCTGCCGCTGATCATGCGCGCCGTGGTGCTGGCGATCCGCCAATACCCGTCGGTGAACGCCCGTTTCGACGACGAGGCCAACATCGTCACCACCTACAACCCGGTCCACCTGGGCATCGCCGCCCAGACCGACGCCGGCCTGATGGTGCCGGTGGTGAGGAATGCCGAAGCGCGCGACCCCTGGTCGGCAGCAAGCGAGGTGGCGCGCCTGGCCGAAGCCGCGCGCCTTGGGAAGGCGCTGCGCGAGGAGCTGACCGGTTCCACGATCACGATCACCAGCCTGGGTGCGTTGGGCGGCATCGTCACGACGCCGGTCATCAACCGCCCGGAAGTGGCGATCGTCGGCGTCAACCGCATCATCGACAAGCCCGTGATCCTGAACGGCGCCATGGTGGCGCGCAAGACCATGAACCTCTCGTCCAGTTTCGATCACCGCGTGATCGACGGCATGGTGGCGGCGCAGTTCATCCAGACCATCCGCGGCTACCTCGAATGCCCGGCAACCCTGTTCGTGGAGTGAGCCGATGAATCTGACGACAACCCTGTTAGTCATCGGCGGCGGCCCCGGCGGCTACGTCGCCGCGATCCGCGCCGGCCAGCTCGGTATCAAGACCATCCTGGTCGAAGCCGGCCAACTGGGCGGCACCTGCCTGAACATCGGCTGCATCCCCTCGAAAGCCCTGATCCACGCGGCCGAGGAATTCGAGAAGGCGACCCACTACGCGGGCGACTCGCCGCTCGGCATCTCGGCCGGCGCGCCCTCGATCGACGTCAAGCGCACCGTCGGCTGGAAGGACGGCATCGTGAAGCGCCTGACCGGCGGCGTCGGCGCCCTGCTCAAGAAGAACGACGTCCAGGTGATCAACGGCCTGGCGCGCATCCTCGACGGCAAGACGGTCGAAGTCAGGACGGCCTCCGGCGAGCTGCAACGCGTGCACTGCGAGCACCTGCTGCTGGCCGCCGGTTCGGAGGCGGTCGAGCTGCCCTTCATGCCTTTCGGCGGCAACGTGGTCTCGTCCACCGAGGCGCTGTCTCCGGCGACGATTCCGAAGCAACTCGTCGTGGTCGGCGCCGGCTACATCGGGCTGGAGCTGGGTACGGCCTACCGCAAGCTGGGCGCACAGGTGACGGTGGTGGAAGCGGCGGAGCGCCTGCTGCCGGCCTATGACGCCGAGCTGACCAAGCCGGTCGGCGCAGCCTTGAAGCGCCTCGGCGTCGAACTGCGCCTGGGCTCGAAGGTGCTGGGCCTGAACGCGGCTGGCGACGGCGTGCGCGTGCAAGGCGCGGACGCCGTCGAAACGGTGCTGGCCGCCGACCGGGTGCTGGTGGCAGTCGGGCGCCGTCCGCGCTCGGCCGGCTGGGGCCTGGAGTCCTTGCAGCTCGACATGAACGGCCGCGCGGTGAAGATCGACGACCAGTGCCGCACCTCGATGCGCAATGTCTGGGCCATCGGCGACCTTGCCGGCGAGCCGATGCTGGCGCACCGGGCGATGGCCCAGGGCGAGATGGTGGCCGAGATCATCTCCGGCAAGCGCCGCCACTTCATGCCGGCAGCCATGCCCGCGGTCTGCTTCACCGATCCGGAAGTGGTCGTGGTCGGCATGTCGCCGGGCGAAGCCGAGGCGGCCGGCATCGACGCCATGTCCGCCAGCTTCCCGTTCGCGGCCAACGGCCGGGCCATGACGATCGAGTCGACGGACGGTTTCGTCCGTGTCGTGGCGCGCCGCGACAACCACGTCATCCTCGGCTGGCAGGCCGTCGGGCGCGGTGTGTCGGAACTGTCCACGGCGTTTTCCCATTCGATCGAACTGGGCGCGCGCCTGGAAGACGTCGGCGGCACCATCCACGCCCACCCGACACTGGGCGAGGCGGTGCAGGAAGCGGCGCTGCGGGCGCTGGGACACGCGCTGCACATCTAAGGACTCCCGGCCCGGCGCCGGCCGCCCGTCGTCAAGGCGGCCGGCATCTTTCCCGAGGGATCGCTGCGCCACCGGACAGTGCCGGTGGCGCCCGCTCCGCGTGGAAAGCGTTATGATGGTTTTACCCTCATGACATGAGCCCTCATGCATCATCGCAAATCCAGACTGCTGAAGCATGCCCGTGCGCGCAGCGCTGCAGAGACGACACTGATGCAGTCGTTGCGAACCGCATCGCCCCTGCTCGAGGTCATGAACAGCCTGGTGCCGACTTTGCTGCTGGGGCTGCTTTCACCCGACGGCAAGGTGCTCTACATCAACCAGGCCGCGCTGGACAAGGGCGGCTTCGCGCTCGACCAGGTGTTCGGGCTGCCCTTCGACGAAACGCCATGGTGGGACACCCCGGCCGAGGATCGCGCACGCCTGCGCGCCGAAATGGCCCGCGCCGCCGGCGGGCAGCCCGCCCGCTTCGAAGTGCGCTACCGGGAGGCCACCGGCTGCCTGCGCATGGTCGACTTCAACCTGCAGCCGGTGTTCTGCGATGCCGGACAAGTCGCCTACATCGTGGCCTCGTCCGCCGACGTGACGGAGCGCCAGGCCGCGGAAGACGCGCGCCACCTGACCCAGTTCGCGATCGACCGCGCCAGCACGGCCGTGCTGCGGGTCCAGCCGGACGGCAAGGTGCACTACGCGAACGAGTCGGCCTGCCAGCTGCTCGGCTATCCGCAGGACAGGCTGGTCGGGATGCCGGTCAGCGCGTTCGACACCCAAGTCACGGCCGAGAGTTTCCCGGGGCGCTGGGCCGAGTTGAGGGAGCGTGGCGGCGTTCACTTCGAAACGGTCTACCGCCGCTCCGACGGGCATGACGTCCCGGTCCATCTCACCGTCAACCACATCGAGTACCGGGGCGGGGAGTACGGTTTCTGCTTCGTGGTCGACATCAGCGCCTCCAAGCAGGCGGAGCGGGACATCCATTCGCTGGCCTATCACGACCAGCTGACCGGCCTGCCGAACCGCGTCTCCTTTCTCGATGAAGTCAGCCGCCAGATCGATGATGCCGGCGCAGGGCAAGCCGACTGCGCCGTCCTGATCGTCGACGTGGCCCGCTTCCGCCCGATCATGGCGACGCTGGGGCAGCCCGTGGGCGACCAGCTGGTTGAGCAGATCGCCGGCAGGCTTGGTTCCCTGGTCGACGCGCGCACCTGGCTGGCGCGCATCGGCCCGGACCAGTTCGGCCTGCTGGCATGCGGCGCCGGCAGCCGGGAGGCGGCCAGTACGGTGATCGAGCAGGTGCAGGACAGCTTCGCCGCGCCCTTTCGCGTCAGGGAGGCCGAGCTGCGGCTATCGTGCCGGATCGGCATCAGCCTGTACCCCCAGGACGGGGCCGATGCCGAATCCGTGTTCAAGCATGCCGAAGCGGCGCTGAACCAGGCCAAGGCCAGCGGCCAGCATTGCTTTTTCTACTCCCGCCACATAAGCGACGGCGCGGCCCAGCGGCTGGCGCTGGAAAACAAGCTCCAGCAGGCGCTCGAGAAAGAGGAGTTCGTGCTGCACTACCAGCCCAAGGTCGGCCTGCGGACCGGCCGCATCGAAGGCGTCGAGGCACTGATCCGCTGGAACAGCCCCGGCCTGGGGCTGGTCGCGCCGGCGGAATTCATCCCCTTGATCGAAGAAACCGGCCTGATCCTCAAGGTCGGCGCCTGGGCCCTGTGCAAGGCGGCGCAGGATCACCGCGCCTGGGTCGAGCAGGGCCTGGCGGCGCCGCGGGTGGCGGTCAACGTGTCGACCGTCCAGCTGCGCACTCCGGACTTCGCCGACATCGTCCGGCGCGCGCTGGCGCACGGCGCGCCCACGCCCGGCCTCGACATCGAAGTCACGGAAAGCTTCGTGATGAACGACGTCGAGCGCATCATCGAGACATTGGCCGCAATCCGCGACATGGGCGTCGACATCGCCGTCGACGACTTCGGCACCGGCTACTCCTCGCTCGCCTACCTGGTCCGGCTGCCGGTCCAGATCCTCAAGATCGACCGTTCCTTCGTGTCGACCATGCTCGAGAACGCCGCCACCATGACCCTGGTGCGCGCCGTCGTGTCGCTGGCCCATGCGCTGCGCCTGGACGTGGTCGCCGAGGGCGTCGAGACCGCAGAGCAGATGCAGGCCCTGCGCGAGATCGGCTGCGACCAGATCCAGGGCTATTACATCGGCAAGCCGGTGCCGGCGCAGGTGCTGGCCGGGATGCTGGCAGAGCGGGCAGGATGAGCGGCGGCGGCAGTGTGCGCTCATCCCGCTGTTCGGCGCCAGCATCGACATCGGCATCGGTATCGTACTAAGCATCATCGCTGCTCGGGCGGCACCCCATAGCCAAGAAATGGCGCGATCTTCGTGCTGCTTCCAGCCGCCCCGACCGCCTTCAGACACCTTAGCGGACTGATATCGGTGGCATTCCCATTGCCGCCATTCGTGACCGTCCTGGCATCGCCCGGATGCCCATGGGGCAGGCACAACGAGGGGTGATCGAACGGCGCCTTTTCGTACCTGACCCGTTCGTCGGTCAACGACACGAGAAATGCGACCAGACTTTCCTTTTCGTCCTCGGTCAAGTTCAACGGGCGAATATCCGGGGCCAAATCATCCTTGTTCTCGTCAGCAAAATCCCCGCCACGGTTGTAGAAGTCGACAACCTGCATGAGCGTCGCCTTGCCGCCGTTGTGAAAATAAGGGCCGGTCAGTTCCACATTGCGTAACCCCGGGGTCTTGAACGCGCCATTGACGCTGACTTTGTCGACGGCCGGTCGTTCATACTTGCGTGGATCAAAATTATTTCCGAGCAACGACGCGTTATCGGCCGACTTGGCGAACAGCAAGCTTTCCGATAATGGATTGCCAAACGGATCTACCCCGCCGATGCCGACATCGTCACTCGTCGGCCTGACGCCGATATTATAGAATCCGTTGTCGTACGTTTTCACCGACCCGTCGCGCATGGGCATTTTTTCCAGGCGTTGATTAAGGACATGGCGAAACGATGCATTCGTCAGCTCTGCTCCCCCGTGGCAGTTGATGCACTGGCCTTTTCCCCGAAATATGACCAAGCCTTTGCTGGCTTTCTCCGACAAGCTTCCTTTGCCTTCTGCATAGCGATCGAAAGGACTGTCGTCGGCAATCAGCGTCGACTGGTATAGCTGCACTGCGATGCTAAAGAACAGCGAGAAGTTCGCTTCCATCTGGCTTGCGTCGGTGTCTGTAAAGCTATCGAAAGGGTGCGGATTCTTGAGATCCATCGAACCGACACGTTTCGCATGATTTCTGGTGAAGCGTATGATTGAAGGGGCTTGCCAGTAGTCCGCGTGAAACGCTTGCGCAATCATTGCTCGATAAGTTGGCCTCTCATTGGCGAATTTCGCCAATACGCTGTCGGTTGGCGAAATAGCCTGATCACTCAGCATTTTCTGGTCCAGGAGTTTCTGACCAAGCTTTACGAAAGCCCTTCCCGTGCAGCTCATTTCGGTTCCCGACAGCGGGGGGCCTGATCCTTGGGATGCCAGTGAAGACGATGGAAGCGCAACGTGCACCTGACGGAGCAGGCCCGCTTCGCGCTTCCAGATCAAGGGAGCGGTGTTACGTAATCCAAAAGGATCCACGCCGTTGAAAACATTGTTGGCGCGGCCGTCCCAGAAATTCCGGAAATTGAACACAGCATTGATGACCGATGGCGTGTTACGGGGTTCAACCCGCCTGGTGTTGATACCGTTTATACTAAACCCGTCCTGATGATCCGTGACGACGTCGCATTCGTCCGCGCTGTTTTTGCCCTTTCCGACGATACCTTTGAACTTTGCGGTGAACACACCTTGCGATGAGGCCACCTCATTGACGTCGGATATTTTCGCGCCGGCGCCATTGGCGTCTGCCTCATTGATATATCGGGTGAAGGGAAAATCCTTTGCCGTCAGTTGATAGTTTGGTCCACCGCCGACCTGGAAGGTGGAATCGGGGTTAGGCGCATTTGGCGCCAACCTCGGAAAACGTCTCAAGGTTCCCGGATCCAATTGGTTCTTGCTGCGATCATCCACACCGGCGCTGAAGTGGCAGGTTGCGCACGAAGTTTTGTTATCGCTGCCTACTCGGGTATCCCAGAACAAGGCCTTTCCAAGCCGGATGGCGGCTTGTTTGTCCTTTACAAACTCCGACAGCATCGCTGCTGATGGGCCTGGTACCGGGACAGTTTTCAAAGACATGGATTCGACGGAATCCTGCGCATAGGAGAATTGGTCGCTTAAAACAAAGCTGCTGATCGCCAGCACGGAACCAACCTGCAATATTTTATTAAATCTCTTGCAGCGCGAGAATACATGATGCGGAATTGTCTTGATTATTTTAATGTTGCGATGCACCGCACGGGATTCCACAGCAACCGTGGCACGAATACGTTTTACCAAGAACATGGCCGCCCCCAGATTCAGTCTTGTTAACGAATTAGATGGGTAGAACCGAAATTCGGGGTCGCACGATCTCTTTACGCTCCAGCGGACGGCGTCGCAAGACGCATCCTGCTCCGCAGCCATGGCGCGCGTAACCATCTTCCCGGGCAAACGGGAACCGGAACATGAGGTTTTAAGGTGCTTTGACAATGGGCAAAGCATCACACTCGATGTGAGCATCTGCAGCGCATCGGACTGATGTGTTTGCTAGTTGACCGCCTCTATTACGTTTCAAAAACAGGAACAACCCCATCGTTATAATGTATCGCCGGGTCAAGTAATTCTTTAAGCAAATTTCCTAACGAAATTTCTTGAAATTACTGTCGTCGACAATGACCACGTCGATAAGTTCAGAATATTTGCCGTATTTACACCGGCAGTCAATGTGTAGTGATGATTTTTTTGTTGTTCCTATCTGGCACGCGGCGCTCAGTTGCAGGTAGCAAAACTATTTTAATAAACTCAGGGAATAATTACTGATTGGCACCGGACCTTTGCATGCCTCTTATCTCCCCCGCGTGAAACATTTCCCGCCCATAAATCGCTTGAAATTCATTTATTTATGCACTGCGGATGTTGGGTCCATGAAAATTTTTCGGGACGGGCCGTACGAGGAACTCAACGGTATTGACGGCAACGGGGCGTAGCATCAGGAAACCGACATTCGGCTGCAGTTGGGTCTGTTTCGCGCAACACCGTTAGGAAAAGATCTCTCCTCCATGCAAGCCGGCGACTCGCTGGAGGAGTCGCGCAGGAACGCTCGCCTCCACCCGCGTGTGGCGTGGCCGCCTTGGCTCGACTGCAGGTCCTGTCCTGCCGCCACAGGCGGTGAACATCGCAGAGGCATGGTGCAGGTATGTGCGCTGTCTCCCGGCGCATAAGCCGGCTTTGCAACAGCGCGGGGCATACTTTTCCCGGCCCTGGTTTTGCTTATTTGAGATGGATCAAGATGTGCATATCTGGTTCCAGTCAACAATTGCCGGCTGCCATCGTGTGCCAACGATGTATGCGATAATTCACGCCGCCCAAAAGCCTTCCGCTTTCGGGCGTTTCTATTTACCTGTAATAAAAGGCTCCAACATGTTCAAAAAAATCGCCGTCGCGGCTGCCCTGATCGCCGCATCCGCCGCCAGCATCGCCGCCGAAGCGCCAGCGTTCTACGCCGGTGTGGCCGGAACCTCCACCGAAGTCGACGGTTTCGACCGTGAAAGCGGCTACGGCGCCTTCCTCGGCTACAAGTTCAACCAGAGCATCGCCATCGAAGGCGGCTACTACCGCGTCGCCGACAGCGAATACCGTGTGGGCGCCCTGCGCGGCGACGTCACCCTCGACCAGATCGACCTGTCGGTCATCGGCACCCTGCCGCTGAGCAACGGCTTCGACCTCTACGGCCGCCTGGGCATCGCTCGCCTCGAAGCGAAAGCCAACTTCGCCGGCTACACCGGCAAGGAGCACGACACGAACGCCCTGTACGGCCTGGGCCTGGGCTACACCTTCACCCCGGCCGTCCACGGCCGCCTGGAAGTGCAGAAGCCGTCGAGCGATGCGACCAAGATCGTCGCCGGCGTCGCTTTCAAGTTCTGATTAGATATATCCTTACGCCTGCCGCTTCCGGTTTTCCGGAGCCGGCTGCAAAAGCCCGGAATTGCTCGCGCATTCCGGGCTTTTATCATTCAGAAGGGCTATCGATATGCATATCGAATAGGTTCGCCCGGTTATTGCCTTGGGGATTAACCTGACGCCATAACCCGGCGCCGGCAGTAACGCGCCTATTTGCCGTGCTTTCTATCTTTTCTATACTTTCTATTATGTATGCCGATATAGGTGAATATGTTCACGCCTTCTCCCGCGGGTCGCGCTTGTATCGTCCATTTCTTTGGCGCTGTTCGCGTTAAGTGTGGAATCTTCGGATACGGCTGAGGTCCAACCTGGACCCAATCATGCCGGAGGCGCCATGCAAGCACGTCCGTTCAAGCAATTGCTCACGCGTATTACCTCACTGACGCGGCGCCAGCGCGAGCACTTGCTCGGCTTGCTGCTGCCGGCAGCGAAACTCGACAAGGTTGCCGACCTGGTCGAGCAGGCCAGCGCCGCCCGGCTCGCTTGCCCGGCGTGCCGCTCGCAACAGCTGTATCGGCACGGACGGGCCAACGGCCTGCAGCGCTACCGCTGCAAGCAATGCGGGCGCACCTGCAATGCCCTGAGCGGCACGGCCCTGGCGCGCCTGCGCCACAAGGAGCGCTGGCTCGATTATTTAAATACGATGCTCGACTCGCGCAGCGTGCGCCGCAGCGCCGTCGATCTCGGCGTTGCCGGCGCCACCAGCTTTCGCTGGCGCCACCGCTTCCTGAGTACGAGCAAGCACGACCGGGCACCACGCCTGTCAGGCATTGCCGAAGCCGACGAGCTGTATCTGCTCGAATCGCACAAGGGATCGCGGACGCTCGAGCGTCCGCCACGCAAGCGCGGCGGGAAAGCGACAAAACGCGGCATCTCGGGCGAACAGGTGTGCATTCTCGTTGCGCGCGACCGGACGGGCCAAACGCTGGATTGGGTGCCCGGCAAGGGACCGGTCACGCGCGCGCAATTGCAGCAGCACCTGCTGCCGCGGCTGGAGCGCGATGTGCTGCTCGTTACCGACGCCCACGCTGCTTACCGGGCGTTTGTCCGGCAAGCCGGGATATCCCATGAAGCAGTCAACCTGCAGGGTGGGATCCGGGTGCGCGGCGCGATCCACGTGCAGAACGTCAATGCCTACCACAG
Source organism: Massilia sp. GCM10023247 (assembly GCF_042653325.1). Lineage (NCBI taxonomy): Bacteria > Pseudomonadati > Pseudomonadota > Betaproteobacteria > Burkholderiales > Oxalobacteraceae > Massilia > Massilia sp. GCM10023247. Next base: position 70,135 of record NZ_JBHSIB010000024.1, on the reverse strand, counting down.
CCGGCTGCGCGGCTGGCTGCTGCCCTTTCGGGGCGTTGCCAGCCGTTATCTGGACAACTACCTGGGCTGGCGCTGGGCGCTCGACGGCCGGCGGATCGGCACCCCCGAAGCCTTCCTGCGCGCAGCGCTCGGGGTGAGAGGCTAAGCGTCGACGCTTGGCTTGCGACGCGCGGCGTGCGACGCCCGGCATTTCCACACTTAACGCGAACAGCGCCATTTCTTTTGCAGCGGATAAGTGCGCATGACAAAGATAAAGCGGCAAGCATGGGTTCCCGCACTGCGTCGTAGGCGGAAACAAGAGCCGTCCCCGGGGCCGGACTGGCGACGCCACACTAGGCGCTTCTGGTTGGCAACCTAATTCGCTATAATGATGCCCTTTCCAGCGCCCCGAACCGCCCGGCAATCCTACCTGATGCTCGTCCCGCTTTCACGCATTCGATCCGCCCGCTTCGTCATGGTCTGCATCCTGACGCTGGTGATGGTGTTTGCGCACTGGCAGGGCCTGGCGCACCGGATCGCGCACGCGGCGCAATTCCCCGCTGCGGGCGCCGGCCTGGCTGCCAGCACGCCGGGCAGCGCCGACCAGCGGGCCGTGCCGCACTCCTGTCTCGCCTATGACGCGGCCACGGTCGCGCCCGCACTGCACAGCCCTGCCTGCACGCTGGGCATCCTTCCCGGCGGCCGGGTGCTGGCCCAATGGGCGGCATTCGATTCCTGGGATGCGCCCTTCACGCCCTATTTCTCGTCCCGCGCCCCGCCCCTCGCCTGACTGCCCTGACTTCCTGACCCCGCTTGCGCCGGCCTGCCTGCGCGCGCGGTCGCCCCGTTTTTCCGAGCGGTTTGTCATGCTCGTTTTCAAGGAATCATCATGCACGTCCAGCGTACTCTCCTGGCGAGCGCGGTCCTGACCGCCCTCGCGCCCCTGTCGTTCGCCCAGAGCTCCGCTCAGTTGAACAATGAGCAGAACAATGAGCCGAACGGCGCACCGGTCGCCACCGTCGTCGTTACCGCCTCCCCCTTCAAGGCCGCCGAAGGCGACCAGATCCTGACCCCGGCGAAAGTGCTGGCTGGTCATGAACTGCGCAGCAAGCTCGGCAGCTCGCTCGGCGAGACCCTCTCGAGCGAGCTCGGCGTTTCGGCCTCGGCCTTCGGCGCCGGCGCATCGCGCCCGATCATCCGCGGCCTCGAGGGCAATCGGGTCAAGGTGCTGGAGAACGGCATGGCCGTCTCCGACCTGTCCGGCCTGTCGAACGACCATGCCGTCACCGGCGAAGCGGCCACCGCGCGCCAGATCGAGATCCTGCGCGGGCCTGCCGCCCTGCTCTACGGCTCGGGCGCGATCGGTGGCCTGGTCAACGTGGTCAACGAGCGCATCCCGACCGAACACCACGACAAGCCGAGCGGCGTGGTCGAAACGCGCTACAACAGCGTCGACCACGGCCGGGCCGTCTCGTTCTCGGGCGATGCCTCGGCCGGGAACATCGCGCTGCACCTCGACGGCAGCGGCCGCGAGGCGGGCGACTACCACATCCCCGGCGCGCCGACCGGCGACGCCCTGCCCAATTCCGCCCTGCGCCAGCACGCACTGGGCGTCGGTGCTTCCTGGATCGGCGAGCGCGGCTACATCGGCGCCTCGGCCAGCTCGCTCGACAAGCGCTACGGCATCCCCGGCGGCGAAGGATCGCAGATCGACCTCGAGCAAACCCGCTACGACATCGACAGCCTGCTCAATGCGCCGCTGCCCGGCTTCGAGACCCTGCGCTTCAAGGTCGGCTACAGCGACTACGGCCACGTCGAACTCAACGAGGAAGGCGGCGCCGAAACCGTGTTCGCCAACCGCGCGCTGGAAACCCGGCTGGAGATGAAGCACAAACCGGTCGCCGGCTGGAGCGGCAGCGTCGGCGTGCAGACCGAACACGCGCGCTTCTCGGGCCTGTCGGCCGCCAGCGGCGAATCGGCGACGGTGCCGGTGACGGTGTCGGACACCCACGCCGCCTTCCTGGTCGAGGAGCGCGATTTCGGCGTCGCGCGGGTGAACGCCGGCGTGCGCCTGGAATCGGTCAAGCGCGAACCGGAAGGCGCGCGCCGCCGCAGTTTCGACCTGCTGTCCTACTCGGCCGGCGCGATCGTCCCGATGACGCCCGGCTACAGCGTCGGCCTGACCGCCTCGGTGGCCCAGCGCGCCCCGGGCGCCGACGAGCTGTACTCGGGCGGCCCGCACGAGTCGACCCTGACCTTCGACATCGGCAACCCGGATTTCAAGAAGGAAACCTCGCACAATGTCGAGCTGTCCTTCCGCAAGACGAGCGGCCTGGTGCGCTGGCAGGCAAACCTGTTCCAGAACCGCGTGCACGACTTCATCTATGGCGAAGTGAGCGACACCCTGCTCGACGACGAAGGCAATCCAGGCGATGAACTGCGCGAGCGCACCTTCCGCCAGGCCAACGCGACGATCCGCGGCGTGGAAGCCGAGCTCAGCTGGAACCAGCACAACGACGGCCTGTCGCTGCGCGCCTTCGGCGACATGTCGCGCGGCAAGCTCGACGATGCCGGCAGCCTGCCGCTGCAGCCGGCCAAGCGCCTCGGCATGGAAGCCGGCTACAAGCAGGGCGCGCTGCGCGGCGGCGTCACGCTGCTGCGCGCGCTCAAGCAGGAGCGCCTGGCCGCCTTCGAGTCGACCCCGACCCCGGGTTATACCCAGCTCGACGCCAACCTGTCCTATACCCAGCGCTTCCAGGACACCGACCTGACCTGGTTCATCATCGGCAAAAACCTGCTCGATGAAGAGATCCGGATCTCGACCTCGGTGCTGAAGGATATTGCGCCGCTGCCGGGCCGGAATATCACGGTGGGCGTGCGCGCCGCCTTCTGAGGCAGGGCCAGCGGGGAGCACGAGGAAGTCCTTCCCTCGTGCTCCCCGATCGGCATGTACAATCTCGCAACTGAGCAAACCGATTGTGCCGCATGCCCAACCCACGCATCCTTGTCCTGTACGCCCATCCGGCACCGCACCGCTCGCGCATCAACCGCAGGCTGGCCGAAGCCGCTGCCGCCCTGGAGGGCGTGCTGGTGCACGACCTGTACGAGACCTATCCCGATTTCTTCATCGACGTGCCGCGCGAGCAGGCCTTGCTGGAGCAGGCCGAGCTGGTCGTGTTCCTGCACCCGCTGCGCTGGTACGGCATGCCCTCGCTGCTGAAGGAATGGGTCGACAGCGTGCTGTTACCCGGCTGGGCCTACGGGCCCGGCGCGCACCGCCTGCGCGGCAAGGCGCACTGGGTGGCGCTCACCATCGGCAATCCGGAGGAAAGCCATCCGCCCGGCGAACACGGCGCGCATCCGCTCGAGGCCTTCCTGCCGCCCTTCGAGCAGATTGCCATCGTGTGCGGGATGACGTGGTGGCCGCCGCACATCCTGTCCGGCGCGAACGGCGCCCCGGCCGACGCGGTCGACGCCCACATCGCCGCCTTCCAGGCGCGGCTCCGGTCCTTCCTCGACGCCGCACCGCAAGGAGGTCCGCATGGAGCATAGCCTGTTGACGAATGCCCTGGTCTACCTGGCCGCCGCCGTGGTCGCGGTGCCGCTCGCCAAGCGCCTCGGCCTGGGCGCGGTGCTCGGCTACCTGCTGGCCGGGATGGCGATCGGCCCCTGGGGCCTGGGCCTGATCCGCGAGGTCGAGGACATCCTGCACTTTTCCGAATTCGGCGTCGTCCTGCTGCTGTTCCTGATCGGGCTCGAACTCGAACCGAGCCGCCTGTGGTCGATGCGGCGCCCGATCTTCGGCTGGGGCGGCGCCCAGGTCGCGGGCGTCACCGCCGCCCTGTTCGGCGCCGCGCTGCTGGCCGGGGTCGCCTGGGAGGTCGCGCTGGTCGCCTCGCTCGGGCTGTCGCTGTCGTCCACCGCGATCGCGCTGGCCACGCTCGGCGAACGCAACCTGATGGGCACGCCCGCCGGCCAGGCGGGATTCGCCCTGCTGCTGTTCCAGGACATCGCGGCCATCCCGATGATCGCCCTGGTGCCGGTACTGGGCGTGGCGGCCGCCGACAGTGCCGGCGGCGGCTGGAGCGGCGCCGCGCGCCTGGCGCTGGTGGTCGCCGGCGTCGTGATCGGCGGGCGCTACCTGGTGCGCCCGGCGCTGCGCGTCATCGCCCGCTCCGGCATGCGCGAAATCTTCACCGCCTTCGCGCTGCTGCTGGTGATCGCGATTTCGCTCCTGATGCAGTGGGTCGGGATGTCGATGGCCCTCGGCTCCTTCATGGCCGGCGTGCTGCTGGCCGATTCCGAATACCGCCACGCGCTGGAAACCGACCTCGAGCCGTTCAAGGGCCTGCTGCTCGGCCTGTTCTTCATCGCGGTCGGCATGTCGGTCGATTTCGGCGTGTTCGGCGACCATCCCTGGCTGATCCTGGGGCTGGTGGCCGGCTTCCTGGCGATCAAGCTGGCGGTGCTGTTCGCGCTCTCCTTCGTGTTCCGGATCGCGCGCGGGCAGCGCTGGCTGTTCGCCTTCCTGCTGTCCCAGGGCGGCGAGTTCGCCTTCGTGGTGTTCGGGGCGGCCAGCGCGGCGCGCGTGTTCACCCCGGAGGTCGGCTCGATCCTGGTGGCGACCGTCGCGCTGTCGATGGTGGCGACGCCGCTGCTGCTGGTATTCCACGACAAGGTGCTCGAACCGCGCTACCGCGGCCAGAACAAGCGCGCCGCGGACGCGATCGAGGGCGACGAAGGGCATGTCATCATCGCCGGCTTCGGGCGTTTCGGCCAGATCGTCGGGCGCCTGCTCAACGCGAACCGCTTCAAGCTGACCATCCTCGACCACGATCCGGACCAGATCGAACTGCTGCGCGGCTTCGGCTTCAAGGTATTCTACGGCGACGCCACCCGCGTCGACCTGCTGCACGCGGCCGGCGCGGACAAGGCGCGCGCGCTGGTGCTGGCGATCGACGACATCGAGGACAGCCTGGCCCTGGCCGACGCCGTGCGCGAGAACTTCCCGCACCTGCCGGTGCTGGCGCGGGCGCGCAACGTGACCCATTACTACCAGCTGATGGACCGCGGCGTGACCGTCATCGAGCGCGAGACCTTCGAGTCGGCCCTCCAGCTGGGGCGGCGCGTGCTGTGCCAGCTCGGCTACGGCGCCTACCGCGCGCGCGAGGCGACCCTCAAATTCCGCGAGCACAACAAGGCCACCGTCGATGCAGTCTACCCGTACTACAAGGACCGCGAACAGTACGTGTCGATGGCCAAGCGCGCACGCGACGAACTGAACCAGATGTTCGCGCGCGACCTCAAGCGCTACGACAGCGAGACCGACGGCGGCTGGGACTGAGCGGCGCGGGCGACGCCTCGCAGACTGCACTATTTTGGTGCATTTTCAGCGCCTCTGTGGCCCTGATCCGGGCTGCATATTTGTGTACAATGCAAGGTTTCCACGGCCGGACCCAACGTGAACAGCAGAGACAGTCGATACGCCTTCCTGGATAACGGAGGCCGCATGGGCGAACGCATCCGGGCAGCGGACTGGTCGGCCCATGCGGTCGGCCCGATCGAAGGCTGGGAGGCGTCGCTGCGCACCGGCCTGGGCATCATGCTCGCCGCCTCCTTCCCGACCTTCCTTGCCTGGGGCGAGGAGCTGGCCCTGTTCTTCAACGATGCCTACCTGCCGATTCTCGGAACAAAGTCGGACTGGGCGCTGGGCGAAACCTATGCCAGCGTCTGGCCCGAGGTGTGGGAGGCGCTGGCGCCGACCCTGGCGCGGGTGCAGGCCGGCGAATCCTTCGTGTTCGAGAACTACGCCACCACCCTGGATCGCCATGGCTACCCCGAGCCGGCCTGGTTTACGTTTTCCTACAGTCCCCTGCGCGACGAGTGCGGCGTGGTGCGCGGCCTGATCTGCACCGTGATCGAAGTCACCGACAAGCTCGAAGCGGTCGCGCGCCACAAGGAAGCCGAGGAACGGCTCGCCATGTCGCTCGAGGCGTCCGGCAACATCGGCACCTGGTCGTACGATCTCGACACCTTCGCCACCCACGTCGACGAGCGCTTCGCGCGCCTGTTCCAGGTGGATGCCGCGCTCGCGCGTTCCGGCACCGAGCTGTCCCGTTTTACCGACATGATCCACCCGGACGACCGCCAGCGGGTGCTCGACGCCATCGCCACGGCCGTGCGCGACGCGTCCCAATACGAGGCCGAATACCGGATACCGCAGCGCTCCGGCGTCGACGCCTGGGTCAACGCGCGCGGCAAGGTATACCTCGATCCTGCAACCGGCAGCCGCCGCTTCGCCGGCATCGCCGTCGACATCAGCGAGCGCAAGCAGGCCGAGCTGGCGCTGCTGGCCACCGAGCGCCAGGCCGCGGCCGCCTCGCTGCGCGCCGAGGAGAGCCGGCGCCGGCTCGACGGCCTGCTGGAAGCGGCGCCGGTCGGCATCGTCTACGTCGATACCCAGGGCCGGATGCTGATGTCGAACCCTGCCAACCGCGGCATCTGGGGCGACTACCCGGTACCGGACAGCGTTGACGAGTACGTCGACTGGAAAGGCTGGTGGGCGCACGACGGCCGGCCCCTGGCGCCGCACGACTGGCCGATCGCGCGCGCGCTGGCCGGCGGGGGAACCACCGAAGCCTTCGTCGAGATCGAGCCCTTCGGCAGCCCGGGCGTACGCAAGACGATCCTGGTGCGCGCCCAGGCCCTGCGCGGTGCCGACGGCGTCATCGAGGGCGCGCTTGCCGCCAACATGGACGTCACGGCCCAGGTCGAGGCCGAGCGCGCCCTGAAGGACAGCGAACGCAAATTCCGCAACATCGCCAACATGATCCCGCAGATGGTGTGGTCGATCCGGATCGGCGGCGGCGAGGACTACGTCAACGAGCGCTGGTATGCGTTCACCGGCCACCGCCCGGCACAGTCGGCCGATACGCGCTGGCGCGAAGCGATCCACCCGGACGACCTGGCAGCGGTGCTGGCCGCGTGGAAGCGCAGCGTCGCCGAGCACAGCCCGTTCGAAATCGAGCACCGGCTGGTCCACCACGCGGGCGGCTACCGCTGGGTGCTCAACCGCGCCCTGCCCAGCCTGGATGGCGCCGGCCGCGTCACGCACTGGATGGGCACCCTTACCGACATCCACGACCAGAAGGCCGGCGAGGAGGAGCTGCGCGCCGCCGCCCGCCGCAAGGACGAGTTCCTGGCCATGCTCGCGCACGAGCTGCGCAACCCGCTCGCGCCGATCAGCAACGCGGCGCAGCTGATCGCGATCGCCGAGCCGAGCGACAAGCGGATCCGCCAGTCGAGCGAGGTGATCAGCCGACAGGTGCGCCACATGACGGAACTGGTGGACGACCTGCTCGACGTCTCGCGCGTCACGCGCGGGCTGGTCACGCTGGTGCGCGAGCCGGTCGACGTGCGTTCGATCGTGCTCGGCGCGGTCGAGCAGGCGCGCCCGCTGATCGAGGCGCGCGGCCAGCAGCTGCACCTGTCGCTCGACGAGGCGCCGCTGCGTGTCGACGCCGACCGCACGCGCATGGTGCAGGTGGTGTCGAACCTGCTCAACAACGCGGCCAAGTACACGCCCCAGGGCGGCAGCATCGCGGTCTCGAGCACGCGCGGGAGCGCAGGCGCCGGCAGCCAGGTGACGATCGCCGTCAGCGACAGCGGCATCGGCATCGCGCCCGACGTCCTGCCGCTGGTGTTCGACCTGTTCACCCAGGCCGAGCGCACGCCGGACCGGTCCCAGGGCGGCCTCGGGCTCGGCCTGGCCCTGGTAAAAAGCCTGGTGCAGCTGCACGGCGGACAGGTCGCGGCGCACAGCGCGGGCCTCGGCAAGGGCAGCAGCTTCAGCATCACGCTCGACCTGGTCGAGGCCGGCGCCGGCGCGGGCGCCGCAGCCGCTCCCGGCGCAACCGCCCAGGCACCGGGTGCCGGCAAGCGGATCCTGATCGTCGACGACAACGCCGACGCCGCCGACTCGCTGGGCGAGATCCTGGGCGCCTTCGGCCATGCGGTGGCCACCGCCAACACCTCCTGCGCCGGCCTGGCCGCCGCCGCCGCCGGCTGGCCCGAAGTGTTCATCCTCGACATCGGCCTGCCCGACATCGACGGCTACGAACTGGTGCGCCGCCTGCGCGCCCTGCCCCAGGCGCGCCCGGCGCTGTACCTGGCCCTCACCGGCTACGGCCAGGCCCACGACAAGGTGCTCGCGCTGGGCGCGGGCTTCGACCATCATTTCGTCAAGCCGGTGGATTTGCAGGTGTTGATGGCGGTGATCGACGCGGGTCTGCAATCGTAGGGTGGGCTCCGCCCACGCGTTACGTGCGCGCGCCCCCAACGCGTGGACTCGGGAGTCCACCCTACGAGTCCACCCTGCGCCAATGGGCCGGCGACGCGGCGGCGCCAAAGCCAGTATCATCCTCAAACGAGCACAACCCGGGCTGCATGGCCGGGCTGCTGCATTTTCGGAATTGGCCGGGCGTTCCCGGCATTGGAGCAAGTATGGTTGTAGTAACGCATAGCGGCAAGTTCCACGCCGACGACGCCTGGGCGGTCGCCGTCCTCGATATCCTGTATCCCGGCTGCGAGATCGTGCGCACGCGCGACCCGGCCACCATCGAGGCGGCCGACTTCGCGATCGACGTCGGCGGTATCTGGGATCCCGCCGCCGGGCGCTTCGACCACCACCAGAAGGGCTTCGCGGGCGCACGCCAGAGCGGCGTGCCCTACGCCAGCGCGGGCCTGGTCTGGCGCGAGTTCGGGGCGCGCTGCGTCGCCGCCCTCGCCCTGGAGCACACCGGCCACCGGCTGGGCGAGGACACCGCCCAGCAGCTCGCCTATGCGATCGACGCCGACATCGTCCAGTACCTCGACCTGTCCGACGTGGGCGCGGCCAAGAACGCGCCGGGCGGCTATGGCCTGTCGGCCGTGGTGTCGGGCTTCAACCCGAACTGGCTCGACGAGCAGCGCATGGGCTATGGCGAGGCAAGCGAGGCTTACCGGCTGGCGCAGTTCCGCAAGGCGATGGCGCTGCTGGCCGAGATCATGGTCAATTCCGTGAAATACCGGGTCGGCGCCATGCTGGCGCTCGAGCAGGTGCGCGGGGCCGAGGTGCTGGAAGACGGCCGCCTGCTGTTCCTGAAAAATGCCGCGCTGCCCTGGACCACCGTCGTGCGCAAGGAGATGCCCAAGGTGCTGTTCGTGATCAGCCACAGCCTGGCCGAGCAGCGCTACCTGATCCACTCGGTGCCGGTCAGCCCCGACACCTTCGAGGCCAGGGCCGACCTGCCGGAACCATGGGCCGGGCTGCGCGACGCCGACCTGGCCCAGGTCACCGGCGTGCCGGATGCGACCTTCTGCCACAACGGCCGCTTCATCGCGGCCGCGAAGTCCTGGGAAGGCATCCGCGAGATGGCTCGCCAGGCGCTGCGCGCAGTCGAGGAAGCGGCCGCGCTGGACTGACCGGCGTTTGCGCCCTGCCGTGCCGCCCCTTGCCGGCGGCGGCGCCTGCCCGCCCTCCCTCTCACTCATCGGTTTCAACGCCCGTTCGCCCATGTTTTCGATCGTCCTCAACATCATCGGCTCGCTGATGCACTTCTATGTCGCGCACCGCCTCTACCGGGTGGAGCCGATCCGCGCCCGGATCCCGGCCGGCGCCTGGTGGACCGGCACGGTCCTCCTGTGGCTGGTCTACCTGGCCGGCGTGCAGCTCGGCGACGAAGCGCTCGACTGGCGCTGGTGGCCCGGCCAGTTCGCGCTGACCTGGCTCGGCATCCTGTTCGTGATGACCCTGTGCCTGCTGGTGGCCGACCTGGCGACCGGCTTCGGCCTGTGGTGGCGCGCCCGCGCCCCGCGCCTGCTCGGGCTGGGCGCGCTGGCCGGGGCCCTGCTCAGCGGCTTCGCCCTGTTCCAGGGCATGCGCGCCCCGGTCGCCAGCGAATACGAGGTCACGCTGCAGGACCTGCCGGCGGCGCTCGACGGCACCGTGCTCGTGATGCTGACCGACCTCCATCTCGGCGCCCAGCGACGGTCGGAGTGGATGGAACAGCGCGTCGCGCAGGTCAACGCACTGGCGCCCGCCGCCGTGGTGATGGTCGGCGACCTGGTCGAGGACGAGCCGGTCGGCGAGCCGCAGCTCGCGCACGTACTGCGCGGCTTCAAGGCGCCGCTCGGGGTCTGGGCCGCGACCGGCAACCACGAATACTACGGCGACGCCGACACCACGATCGCCGAGTTCGAGGCGGGCGGCGTGCGCTGGCTGCGCGACGCCGGCGTCGAACTCGCGCCTGGCCTGGTCCTGGCCGGCATCGACGACGTCGGCCGCGGCATGCGCAGCGGCGCCGACTACACCGGCGGACTGGCCCGCACGCTGCCCCGGCGGACCAACAGCGCCACCATCCTGCTGTCCCACATCCCGGCCGCCCCGATCATCGACGGCGCCGCCGCGCGCGGCGTCGACCTGATGCTGTCGGGCCACACGCACGGCGGCCAGATCTGGCCGTTCAGCTACCTGGTGCAACACCGCTTCCCGCGCATGGTGGGCGAGTACGAGGTGGGCGGCATGACGCTCGTGGTCAGCCGCGGCGCCGGCGGCTGGGGACCGCGCATGCGCCTGTGGCGGGCGGGGGAGATCGTCAAGCTGACCTTGCGGGCGCCGGGCAAGCGCTAGCATGCGCCGCGTGGCCTAAGCCGGGGTATCGAAGCTGCCGGCGTGGACGGTTAGCGCTTTCGCTGATCCCCGCCCGCATTGTCCTGCTGGCTCTGCCCCTCGGACTGTCCCGACTGGCGATTGCCGGCGCCGCCGCCGCTCTTGCCCATGCCCTCGAGGCCGGTCTGCAGCTGGCCGGAACCGGCAAAGCCCTGGGCGCCGGTATCGTCCTTGTCCGACCCGTCGGTGAGCAGGTCGTCGGTGCGCGTGGCCTGCTGGCCCTCGCCTTGCCGGTCGAGCTTGCCGCTGTCGCCGGTGCCGCCGACGCCCATCGAGCCGGCGCTGCTGGTGCCGTTTTTCGTGATCTGGTCCCAGGAGCGGCCTTGCGCGTCCTGCTTGTCGGTGGAAGTCGACATATCTATCTCCTCGGTCAATGTTGTCGGAAAGATGATAAAGACCTGGGCGCGGACGACAATAGGCACACGCCCGTCAGCCTTGTAGGAATCCGCGCAGGGGCGGCGAAAAAAAGGCGCTGTTCGCGTTAAGTGTGGAAATGCCGGGCGTCGCACGCCGGGCGTCGCACGCCGGACGTCGCACGCCGGGAGCCACGCCCTTAGCGGCATAGCCCAAGCGCCGCGCGCAGCAAGGCCTCGGGGGTGGCGATCCGCTGGCCGTCGAGCGCCCAGCGCCAGCCCAGGTAGTTGTCCAGGTAACGGCTGGCAACGCCCCGGAACGGCAGCAGCCAGCCGCGCAGCCAGCTGTGGTAGGCATTCACGTGTTGCACGCGGATCGCGCCGCGCACCCGGATCCCCGCCTGCAGGTCGATCGCCTCATGCGTGATGCCGGCGTGCCGGGCGAACGCCCCGTAGGCGGCGTGGGCGTCGGTGACGAGCAGCACGTCGCGCTCCAGCCGCGGCAGCAGGTGTTGCTGCAACTGCGCGCGCGTCAACGAGGCAATACAGGTGAGCAATTGCTTGAACGGGCGTGCTTGCATGGCGCCTCCGGCATCGTGGGTCCAGGTTGGACCTCAGCCGTATGCGAAAATTCCACACTTAACGCGAACAGCGCCGAAAAAAAAAAGGCGCCCGGATGGGCGCCCCGCTGTTGCTGAACGGCCTAGCGCTTGAAGTACAGCACCTTGCCGACCAGCTTGATGTCGCCTGCGCCCGTGACCATGTCTTCGCCGCCGGTGAAGGTCCCGCCGCCGCTGGCGCGCGCGAACTTGCCGGTGCCGCCGGTGACCTGGAAGGTCGCGCCGGAGAAGTTATAGCGCGCGCCTTCGCCGGTCGGCACGAACTGGCCGCTGTAGTTGGCGAAGATCTGGTCGCCCGAGGTGGTCAGGACGATGAACTTGCCGTCGCTGAAGTTGAACAGCGGGCCGACCGGCGTGATGCAGTCGGTGCCGATGAACACGACCTTGCCGCCCATCAGTTTGCTCTCGCCGCGGCCGCTGATGGTGCCGCCGAATTTCGACAGGCAGCGATTGGCCGGGCCGACTGCTTCCTGCAGCACGCCCTCGACTTCGATCGGTTCGACAACCCAGTCACCTGCCGAGGCGCCGGCCGAGGCAGCCAGCAACAGGGTAACGGCGGCTGGACGGGCAACTGCGCGCAGGATCGATTTAAACATGTCATTCTCCGGGGTTGTTAAAAATTTCATCGTACCAATTTAGCAAAATTTACCGCGCACACTCAGCAGCGCCTGTCTCTTGCAAGATACATTTCTGACAAGATATAGTTGATGCAGCCCTGTGCGACATCTATTGGACGAACGCACGATGGTGAGAAGGAGCGCGTAATAGCGTTGATTTATTTCTGTGACGGGGGAGAGCACGAGTCCACAACGTAAATAGCTCTTGTGAGTTCGCGATGGAAATGGGCGTACACTATGAATTGATGAACGTCTCCAAGAAATGTTTCAGCGAGGACTCTTCGCATCGGCCGTACCAGGCGATTACGCAGCGTCTTCATGCTCAACCTCCAAACGCAGAAAACTCGGCCGCAAGCGCAGATTCTGAGTGATGTTCCCCATACGTTTACGACACCCCGGCCAACCGGCGGGACTCGACAGCATGCGTTCAAGTTCCGCGTTGGAAAATGCCACATACACGTTTCATCACAGAAACGGTTATGATGTCACCATCCGGGACGACGTCGTACGTTATTACTCCCGCCACCCTGTTGCTACACATGACATTACGTCAATTTAACAGCTTTAAGTCCCTGTAAAATAGGTAAATAAATTAATTTTTCTGTCCATGTGCAAAATTGCTAAGCGCCAGGAGTCAACAATCGATGTGGCAAAGTGGATTCTTGACTCAAATTTCGGTAGCTACCCTGAGGGCGCTCGATCGAAGGATGCAATTTTCCCGCCGGACGAGATTGGCCTGGATATTATTATCCCCAAGCGTCGATATTTGTATAAACGTTCGGATAAACGCTATCCTGATCAATTCTGGGGAGAGGTGGCAGCATATCAGATCGGTTGCCTATTAAATGTAACGGTGCCGCCTGCATTCGCAGCAACGAATAGCGACCTTGGCGACTGTGGAGCTCTTATCGAGTGGTTTTACGAGGATGGAAAGGCCAACTTTAATCCTGGAGGCTCGTACATGCAAAAGCTGATGCCGGAGTTCGACAGAAAAAAGGGGGAACTGCATAATTTCCAATATATCGACATTCTTTGCCGTGCGTTCAGTCAAGCGCATGTGATTGAAGAGCCGTGGATCGAGGCATGGGCAGATCTTTTTTTATTCGATGCAATGATTGGCAACACGGATAGACATCAGGACAACTGGGGGCTGATTAGAAATAAAGGCCAGGCTCGATGGCGGCTGGCTCCTCTTTTCGACAACGGGACAAGCTTGGGGCATGAAAGATGGGAGAAGCATGTCCAAGCCTGGACGGAAAAAGATTACGTCAGATATATTACGAAGGGCAAGCACCACATTAGGTGGATGAGAGGCGATGAGTCTGGGTGCCCACACATCGAGTTGCTTGTGACGTTAGTTGCTTTTTACCCTCAAATCCGCAATCGGATGCTTGAAAAGCTTCTAAAATTTGACGTTACAGAGCTGGCAAGGATACTCGACGTTTACGAAGCCTTCGAAATTAGGGTACCGTTGACGAAATTCCGAAAAGATCTTTACATCCGATTAACTGACGTCCGGCGCAAGAAAATTCTGGCGGCATTACAATGAACACTCTTCAACATATTTATGAACCTTCTCGACTACTTTTGGTATGGCGGTGCGCTCCCAGTCGTGGCATCAGAAGTCGGCGTCTCGTCGCGCTCATCGAGAAAGACACTCACGGCGGCGAAGTTTGTTTGCGGTATCTGACTGAAACCGAAGATTATATAAGAGCGATCGAATCAGGATTTGAAGGTTACCCAGCGTTTGACTTGTACAATCCGGTTCATTGTAAAGGCGTTATCGATGCGTTTATGCGTCGACTCCCCCCTCGCAAAAGGGACGATTTCAAAGATTATCTGTTGCGCCACAGGCTACCGATTGACACGCCGATCCCGGACCTGTCGTTGTTAGCGTATACCAACGCAAAATTACCAAGTGACGGCTTTGAAGTTTACCCAGACTTATCCGATGCCTGCCCACCCTTTGATTTAATTATAGAGGTCGCGGGATTCCGGCATCAAAAGGATATCGACGTCAACGACATTTATCTGGGCGATCCCGTCGATTTCAAAGCAGAGCACGAAAATAGCCATGACCCGAATGCAGTTGGCATTTATTACAGCGGAGTTCGCATTGGCTTTGTGGATAGAGCACAGGCACCAAGTTTTAGAAAGTGGATGAGGCAAGGTTTCTCGGTAAAAGGGACGATAGAACGGATCAACGGGACGCGGGCACAGCCGGCCGTATACGTCTTTGTCGCGATTCGCTAATGGCTCTTCCGCCGATGACGCGAACGTGCTAAATTTGTAGCTCTTCTGTCAAATTAGGATAATTATGGCACTTACCAAAACTCAAGCACAAGATCGAGCGATGGAACTCGTTAAGGCTGGCCTTAGCGGTGGGATGATCAAGCTACAAGGTTCGCACGCTGGCGATTGGAACGGGCCACACCTCGCGGCAGACGTCGCATATCTGAACGGACTAATTAACGGCATATCGGAAAATTTACGCCAGAGAGAAAACGACTAATAAAGTCGGGCTCAAAACCCCGGCCGGAGTGTGGGCGTCTAGGACTTTTGCTTTGCACATGCGCGGCTATTCATCCACACTCCGCTACGTCGTTCATCTACTGTTGGGTACAGCGAGCACAACACCGCTCCGTTCGAAGCATCACCGAAATCATAATGCAAGCTGTGGGATAGCACTGTTTTCTTTTGTGTGGATGGAACTTTCCGTGAAGACGGATGGCCGTTGCGGCACACGTCTTACGCATACTGCTTGTTAGTGTGAGAATGCAGAGTAGCAGCGTATTTTCTCTAAGTTGAGGCTCTGGCGATCAACAGATGAGCGCTCTTTAGCTCCTGGCAAAGCTGCTGAAGATTATCTAGGGGTTCAAGCTGCGGAGTCAATGGTGCGTTACCAGAATGGACTTAACCATGCCGCGAAAAATCAAGATTGCCACCTATAACATCAACGGCATGGGCGCGCGCCTCGGCGCCCTGTTGCAGTGGCTGGAAGAAAAACAGCCCGATGTCGCGTGTTTGCAGGAATTGAAGTCGCCCCAGGAGCGTTTTCCCATTGCCGAGATCAATGCAGCCGGCTACGGCGCCATCTGGCAGGGGCAGAAGAGCTGGAACGGGGTGGCGATCCTGGCGCGCGGCAAGGATCCGGTGGAAGTCACGCGCGGCCTGCCGGGCGACGACAGCGACGAGCAGAGCCGCTACCTGGAAGCGGTGGTCGACGACCTGGTGGTCGCCTGCCTCTACCTGCCGAACGGGAACCCGGCGCCGGGGCCGAAGTTCGACTACAAGCTGGCCTGGTTCGAGCGCCTGATCGCGCGCGCCGCCCAATTGCTCGAAACCGGCGCGCCGGTGGTGATGGCGGGCGACTATAACGTGATGCCGACCGAGCGCGACGTCTACAAGCCGGAGCGCTGGCTGACCGACGCCCTGTTCCGCCCGGAATCGCGCGAGGCCTTCCACCGGCTGGTGGCCCAGGGCTGGCTTGACGCCTTGCGGGCCATGCATCCGGACGAGACGATCTACACCTTCTGGGATTATTTCCGCGATGCGTTTGGCCGCAATGCCGGGCTGCGCATCGACCATTTGCTGCTCAGTCCCGCGCTGGCCCCGGCCCTGCGCGCGGCCGGTGTCGACCGCGACGTGCGCGCGCGCGAGAAGCCGAGCGACCATGCGCCGACCTGGATCGAACTGGACATGGGCGCCGTCAGGAAACCTTGAGCGCCGGGGTCAGCGGCCGCTGCGGTCAGCCAGGAACTGCTGAGCGCGCGGATGGCTCGGGTTGGCGAAGAAGGCATCCGGGCTGCCCTGCTCGAGGATGCGTCCTTCGCTCATGAACCAGATGCGGTCGGCGACGTCGCGCGCAAACCCCATCTCGTGGGTGACGCAGACCATCGTCATGCCCTGCCCCGCCAGGCGGCGCATCACCTGCAGCACCTCGCCCACCATTTCCGGGTCGAGCGCGCTGGTCGGCTCGTCGAACAGCATGATGGGCGGACGCATCGCCAGCGCGCGGGCGATCGCCACGCGCTGCTGCTGGCCGCCCGACAATTCGTGCGGATAGGCGCCGGCCTTGTGCGCCAGCCCGACCCCGTCGAGCAGCTCCATGGCATAGGCTTGCGCATCAAGCCTGGTCGCCCGCTTCAGGTTGACCGGCGCCAGCATGCAGTTTTCCAGCGCCGTCAGGTGCGGGAACAGGTTAAAGCTCTGGAACACGAAGCCGATCCCGGCGCGCAGCGTGTTCACGTCCAGGCCGCGCGCATGGATGTCGCGCCCGGCGATGGCGATGCGGCCGCCGTCGATTTCTTCCAGCCGGTTCAGGGTGCGGATCAGGGTCGACTTGCCCGAGCCCGACGGCCCGCACACGACCACGACTTCGTTTTTGGCGACCTCGCCGGTCACGTCGACCAGGGCGTGATAGTCGCCATACCATTTGTTGACTTGTTCGAGGACGATCATGGGTCGCTCTTCTCTTTCAATACGAGCCGGCCGGGCGCCGGGCCATCCGGCGCTCCAGCCAGAATGCGAGGCGCGACAGGCCGAAGCACAGGACGAAATAGCTCAGCGCGAGGATCAGGTAGACCTCGACCGACTTGGTAAACACCAGGGTGTTGACCTGGGTGGCGATGAAGGACAGTTCCGACAGGCCGATGATGTAGCCGAGCGAGGTCGCCTTGATGGTCGCCACCAGCTGGCTCACCAGCGAGGGCAGCACATGGCGCAGCGCCTGCGGCAGCACCACCAGGCGCAAGGCCTGGAAGTAGCCCAGGCCGAGCGAGCGCGCGCTTTCGAGCTGGCCCTTGGGGAGCGAGCGGATGCCGGCCGCGACGATCTCGGCCAGGTAGACGGCGTCGAACAGCACCAGCACGATGAGCATGGTGGTGGCCTGGCCGGTCTTCACGCCGGTCACTGCCGGCAGGAAGAAATAGGCCCAGAAGACCACCAGCAGCAGCGGCACCGCGCGCACCACCTGCACCAGCGCGGCGGCCGGCCAGCGCAGCGCGCGGTAGGGACTGACGCGGGCGATCCCCAGCAACAGCCCGAGCGGCATGGCCAGCAGCAGCGCCGCGGCAGACAACAGGATGGTCAGCGACAGGCCGCCGAGCGGCCCGTTCGGATATTGGCCGACGAGGAAATACAGCCAGTAATCCTGGATCAGCTCAGTCATTCACACCTCTCATGGCAGCCTCAACTGGTGCGGACCGGGAAACGGCGCGCATACAGCGCCGCCACGGCGGAGATCAGCAGCGACACGGTCAGGTAGGCCAGCGTCGCAAACGTAAAGGCTTCGACACTGCGGAAGGTCGCCGTTTCGACGCGCGCCGCCTGGTACATCATTTCGGCCGCGCCGATCACGGTCGCCACGCTGGTGTCCTTCCACAGGTTGACCGTCTGCGACAGCAGCGGCGGCACCGAGATGCGGAAGGCTTGCGGCAGCAGCACCAGGCGCACGCTGGCGAAGCGCCCGAGGCCAAGCGAACGGGCTGCCTCCAGCTGGCTCGCCGGCACCGCGCGGATGCCGCTGCGGATGTCCTCGGCCATGTGCACGCCGCTGTAGAGCGACAGTGCGATGACGGCGCAGATCGCCTCCGGCTGGCTGTCGTAGAGCGCCAGCTTGAGCGGCTCCGGCAGCAGTTCGGGAAAGGCGAAATACCAGAACAGCAGGTGCGCCAGCAGCGGCACGTTGCGAACGCCCTCGACCACGGAGGCGCCGATCGCGCGCAGCAGGCTGGAACGCGCACTGCGCATGAGCGCCAGCAGCACGCCGAGCGGCAGCGCCAGCGCGAAGCTGGCGGCGGTCAGTTGCAGGGACAGGATGAGGCCCTGCACCAGCCAGTCTTGATACTGGCCGGACTGCAGGATGGCGGGATCGAACAAGGGTGTTGCCTGCTGTTAGATCTGGTCGGTATGGATGGTGAAGCCGCGCTTGGCGATGTTCGGACGGGTGCCCGGGCCATACCATTTATTGAACAGCGCATTCGCCGCGCCGCTCGCTTCGAGCTCGCGCAGGGTGGCGTCGACCACGGCTTTCAGGCCCTTTTCGCCCTTGCGCAGGCCGAGCGCGATCGATTCGCGGCCGATGCTGCCCGGCAGGATCGTGAAGTTCTTTGCCGCGGGGCCCAGCTTGCTGTAATCGGCCAGCAGCGAAGACTCGTCGTTGACGTAGGCGATGCCCTTGCCCTGTTGCAGGGCCTGGAAGGCTTGCTGGGTATTCTCGAATGTCACCACGTTTACGTTCGGCACGGCGGCGCGGATGTTGATCTCCTGGGTGCCCCCGCGCGCCGTCACGACCTTCTTGCCGGCCAGTTGCGGCAAGGCGGTGATGCCGCTGGACGCGCGCACCATGACCCGCGAGCCGGTGACGAAATGGGTGAGCGCGAAGTCGACCTGCGATTCGCGGTCCTTGTTGTGGGTCAGCGTGGCAGCGAGCACGTCGACATGGCCCTGCTGCAGTTCGGGGATGCGGGCCGCAACCGACATCTGGCGGAACACCGGCTTGACGCCGATCTTCTTCGCCACCGCCCTGGCGAGGTCGATTTCATAACCGACCAGTTCGCGCGTCTTCGGGTCGATGAAACTGTTCGGCTCGTCCGTGCCGAGCACGCCGAACACGATCTCGCCCTTCTTCTTGATGTCGGCCAGCTGGTCGGCGTGGGCCGCGCCGGCGGCGACGAACGAGGAAAGCGCGATGGCGCAGGCAAGGAAGGTGCGGCGGGTGCCCATGGTTTCTCCAGCTACTGAGTAAAAAGCCGATCAGTATAGGGCAAGCACCCGCCGCGGGGAACGATCAATTTCCCATATGAACATGTTGCTAAGGCATAAGCAGCGTGCGCCAGGCTTCGGCGCGCTGCCGGACCCATCAGTTGGTGCCGCCGCTGCCCGAGGCCGCGCCGCCGGCCGAGACCGAACCGCTCACCGTGCCCGACACCGGCACCTGCGTCGATGCCGCCTTGCCGGCGAGGCCGCGTGCAGCGCCGGCTGCGCCCCCTGCCGTCGCCGCGGCCGCCGAACGCGCGTTGCCGGCCGTGGCGCGTGCGTACTCGGCCGTGCGGCTGGCCTGGTTGCGGGCGGCGCCGACCGCCGGCGCGGCGGCCGCGCCGGCTTCGGCACGCGCGTTGCCTGCCAGTTCGCGCACCTGGCCGGCGCCCGGCTGCACGGCCACCGAGCCCGAAGCGCTGCCCTGCCCCTGCATCTCGGCGCCGGCGCCCGAGTGGCCGCCGGAGACGCTCACCGAGCGGCTCGCTCCTGCCTCGGCGCTGCCTGCCGCGCTGCCGCTGCCGGCCAACGGCGCCCCGCGCTGGAGGCTGCCGGCGAGGCCAGCACTGCCGTTGCCGGCAGCGCTGCCGCCGTCCTGGACCGGCGGGGACGTGCGGGCGACATTGCCGGCCAGGATACCTTGGGCATTGCCCGCTGCATTGCCCTCGCCGGCATGACGAGCGTTACCCGCCAGGGCGCCGGCCAGCGAACCCGCACCCGAGCCGGAGCCGCCTGCCTCGACCGAGCGGCCGCGCGGCAAGCCGGCCCCCAGGTCGCCGCCGCCGCTGCCTGCGCCATCGGCGCGGCCACGCAGCTCGCGGCCGGCGGACGTCAGGCCGCCCGTCAGGCCGCCCTGGGCGCCGGCTTCGCCGCGGGCGTCCATGCGGCTGCTGCGGCGTTCGACCTGGCGCGTCGCCTCCATCGCCGAGCCGCGGCCGCCCATCGCCTCCATCGCACCCATGCGGCCGCCGAAGCCGCCACCGCCGCCGACCATGCCGCCGACGGCGCCGCCCAGGCTGCCACCGCCGCCCAGCAGTTGGGCCTGGGCCGATACGGCGAAGCTCATGGACAGGGCGATGGCGACGTGGCGAACGATTTTCTTGGTTTTCATGGTGGTTTCTCCTGTAAGTGGCGCGCACGATATCGGCGCCGTTACATGGAAAACGAACGGGCTCGGCCGTTTCTTCCATCCATCCGAAAATATTTTCTGTTTTTCAGGAAGCTGCGCGGCCGGGCGCTGGCTTCGAAGCGTTCCCCCCTGCGGCCCGGGTTGACTCCAGGCTCGCGAGGCCTTTGGGAAGCCGATGAGCAAACTCGATCTGCCGAAGCCGACGCCGAAGCCGATCGATGTCGCCGTACCCTGAAACCAGAATCCCGGTCTGCCGCACGGAGCGTGACGTGCCCGGCTAGGGCTGGCTGGCCTGCGCCCAGCTGGCCGGCAAGGCCACCTCGACCACGGTCCCCTGGCCATCGGGCTTGCGGCGGATGGCGATGCTCGCGCCGTGCTGGTCGGCGATTTCCTTGACAATCGCCAGACCAAGGCCGTGACCGTTCGGTGGCGCACCGGGCAACCGATAGTAAGGCGTGAACAGCCTTCCGACCTCGCCGTCCGGGATTGGGACGCCGTCGTTTGCGACGGACAGCAGCACGCGTCCAGCGTGCCGCACGAAGCGCACGACGATCTCGCCCTGCGGCGCGCCATGCACGGAGGCGTTGTCGACCAGGTTCTGCAGGAGCCGGCGCAGCTGGGACGGCTCGCCCCGGACGCGACAATTCTCTTCCGCATCAAGGCTGATCGTTTGGCCCCTGCGTTCGAGCAAAGGATCGAGATCCCCGATGACATCGTGGCAAACATCGAGCAGCGATACCTCGCATAGCTCGTAGGCATCACTGCGGGCACTGATCCGGCTCAGGGTCAGCAGCTGCTCGGCCAGCTTGCTCGTACGCCGCGCCGCGGCCAGCGCAGAAACAAGCGCCTCGGCGCGTTCGGCTTCGGTTTGCGAGCGCAAAGCATTCTCTATATGCAGCTGCAATCCCGCGATCGGCGTGCGAATCTCATGGGCCGCGGCGTCGATGAAACGCTGCTCGCGCTCGAACGCAGCACGTATGCGGTCGAGCAACTCGTTCAAATCGCTGACGATCGGCGCCAGTTCGACCGGGGTTTCCGGCAAGCGCACCGGTTCGAGCGAATCGGGCGACCGCGCCGCGATGCGCGCCGCAAGCTCCTTCAGGGGCTGCATGCTCCGGATCAGCACGATATTCACGGCGGCCAGCATCAGCAGTCCGCCGACGATCATGGGTGCGATGATCGACCGGCCGACGTAATCTGCCATTTCGCGCCGCACCTCTTCCTTCTCGGCCGTGAGTATCCAGATGTTCCCGGAACGCAGGGCAAAGACCTCCCACAGCGTATTGCCGACGGTGTGGGCGCTGAAGCCCGGCCGCAGTGGCGCCAGGGATTCCCGCGGCGCGGCCGCCGACTTCGCCAGCAGCGCGCCATCGTCGCGCCACACCTGGAATGCGATCTTGGTTTCGTAGCGATGGCCAAAGGCCTCGTTCTCGGTCTCGCCTGCCGTCTCGAGCTCCGGCGGCAGCGCTATGATGATCGGCTGTGCGAGCGTCGCCGTCGCCAGTTGCTGCGCGACCAGCGCCTCCAGTACGCGTGCCGAGGTGGCCAGGCGGGCGCTGAACAGTTCTTCGGACTCGTGGCGCGCCACCAGGTGGGCCACCACGGCGATGCCGCCGAAGATCAGGATCATGCAGACCAGCGTGGCGGCCACCAGGCGCCGCCGGCCCGAATAGGTTCGCTCCGTCATGCGCCGACGTCGCCCAGGCGGTAGCCGACGCCGCGGATCGTCTTGACGACGGCCGGGGCGAGTTTGCGCCGCAGGTGGTGGACGTGGACGTCGATGGTGTTGCTTTCGGCTCCCTCGCCCCAGCCATACAGCGATTCCTCGAGCTGGGAGCGGCTGAAGACCCGCAGCGGATTGTCCGCCAACTGCTTGAGCAGGATGAATTCGAGCCGCTGGAGCTCGACCGGCTCACCGTGCCAGGATGCGCGCAGGCTGTCCAGGTCGAGCACGAGCGCGCCATGCTCGATGCGGTTCACCGGGCGCCCGCCGTGGCGGCGCGTGATGACCCGCAGGCGCGCCAGCAACTCGTCGAGTTCGAAGGGCTTGACGAGGTAGTCGTCGGCGCCGAGATCGAGTCCCTGGACACGGTCGCGCATCGCGTCCCGCGCCGACAGGATCAGGACCGGCAGGCTAGCGCCGCCGGCGCGCACCTGGCGCAGGACCTGCGTGCCGTCGATGCCGGGCAGGCCAAGGTCGAGAATGGCGAGGTCGAAGGCGTTGTCGCGCAACGCCGCCACCGCGGAGTTGCCGTCGCGCACGTGCTCGACCGTGTAGTGGGCACGGCGCAGCGCCACCAGCACGCCGCTGGCAAGCGACTCGTCGTCCTCGATTAGTAGCAGCCTCAAGGGCGCATTCCGTTTCGCATGTCGCTCATTTCCTTTGTTGGGATATCTTGTCCAGCAATTGCGCAATCTCGCCGCGCCGGCCCTCGTCGGCAAGCTTGCGTCCGGGACGCGCCGGCGCCTGCAGGGCCTTGCGCAGCGAGCGTTCAGCGCCGTCCAGGTCGCCCTTGCGGAACAGGTAATCGCCGTAGAAGAAGTTCGGGTCGATGCCGTCCGGATTGGCAGCCAGTCCCTTCTTCAGGAATTCCTGCGCCTTGGCGTCGTCCCCGAAGCCGATCGGCCAGCCGGGCACCTGGTAGTATAGCGAACCCAGGCTTGTGTAGGCGGAACCTGCCAACGCCGACGGATTGATCGCCAGCGCCTGCTCTAGATTCTTCTTCGCATCCTTCACGTACTTCAGCGCGCCCAGGCCGCCCTTCGCGCCGGCATAGGTCGACTCGATGATCGCATGCCAGATCAGCACGTCAGCGCTGTTCGGGTTGCGCGCCAGTACCTGCTCGCTTTCCACCACGAGGCGTTCGAATCCCTGCTCCTGCTTTGGCACAGGAGTTTGGTACTTGACCTGTTCCCAGCCCTGCTGCAGGTGGGCGACGTCCTCGTTGACGCCGGCCAGTGCCGGCAGGCTCATCACGGCGGCCACGGCCACTGCCGCGTACCATGCGAGTCGGTTTTTCATCTTTTTCTCCTTGATTAGCGGGTTAAATTGTTATCGGGGAAGGTATTTGCGAATTTGCCCCAGCTGCTTCCGGATCGCGCTCTCCGGGATTCTCGGCAGCAGCTTGTTAACGAATACAAAGAAGCGCTCGGAGCCGCCCAGGGTGTGCTCGGCTGCACTACCGCCCAGGAAGCGCATAAAGGCCTCGGCGACCGCCTCGGGCGTGTCTTCGTTGGTGCGCAGCTCCACGTTCATCCGGTTCACCGCCACGCTGTTGATCGAGGTACGCGTGGCACGCGGCGAAAAATGGCGTACCGTCACGTTGGTGTCGGCCAGCTCGCGCCGCAGCGACTGCGAGAAGCCCGCCAGGCCGGCCTTGGCGGCGCCATAAGCGGCAAAGCCGGGAAAGCCGAGCGAGCCAAACACGGAACCGATATTCACGACCTGGGCTGCCGGCGCCGCATGCAGCAGGGGCAGCAAAGCACGCGTCAGCAGCATCGGCGCGACCAGGTTGGTCTCGACCTGAGCGCGGATGGCTGCGGCAGGCTGGGTTTCGAAGGCGTGGAAGCTGCTGATGCCGGCGTTGTTGACCAGCAGGTTGATGCCGCCGTGGTCGTGCGCGCAGCTAGCGATCGCATCCAGCGTGGCCTGCTCGCACAGGTCGCCGCTGACGACCCGCACCGTGCATCCATGCAGCGCGCCGGCCAGCGCGTCGAGGGAGGTCCTGTTGCGTCCGACCAGGATGAGGAGCGTGCAACGCGCCGCCAGGCGTTCTGCGATCGCCGCGCCGATGCCGCCGCTGGCGCCGGTCAGGACGGCGCGGTAAGGGGTGTCGGTCTGTGCCATTTTCATGCCCCCGCGAACAGTTGTTCGCCGCGCGGCAGGCTGCGGAAGACGTTGCCGTATAGGCCGTACATCATGCGCGCCATGTGGATCACCGCCTCGCGGTCGGCTTCCTCCTCGAGTCGGTTCATCAGGCCTTCGAAGAACTTGACGTGGTC
Organism: Massilia sp. GCM10023247; assembly: GCF_042653325.1. Classification (NCBI taxonomy): domain Bacteria; kingdom Pseudomonadati; phylum Pseudomonadota; class Betaproteobacteria; order Burkholderiales; family Oxalobacteraceae; genus Massilia; species Massilia sp. GCM10023247. The sequence goes on along the minus strand of NZ_JBHSIB010000024.1, from coordinate 45,968 downwards.
GAGGTCGAGGCTGCCGTGCGAGCTGAGGTAACTGAAGGCCTCCGGCGGCAGCGCCAGGGCCGAGCGCATGGTGTCGGCGGCGTGGGTCGCCAGCGCGGTGCTGGTGCCTTCCAGCACGTGTACCATGCCGAAGAAGGCGACCGGATTGCCGCGGTCGATCTGGTGATAGGCGTAGGCAACCATCAGCTCGGTGCTGGCATGGGGATGGGCCAGGCGCACCGCTTCGGCATCGCCGCCGCAGGCGCGGATGTCGGACAGGATCCATTCCTGATGGCCGACCTCCTCCTCGATGTACTCGGCGATGGCTTCGCGCAGCCATTCGTGACGGGCGTCGAGGCGGCTGCCGCAAGCCATCAGAAGCGGCACGGTATGCTTCACGTGGTGATAGGCCTGGCTGAGGAAGGCGATGTATTGTGAGATGACGACATTGCCCTGCAGCGCATCCTGGATGATTGGAATGGCAAACATTTCCTGGCGCTGCGGTTCGGTCGCCGCCTGCAGTTGATTGAAGAAATTCACGTAGTCGACTCCGGTTGGATAAAGAGGGATGCGATCTCGTTCGCATATAGGTGACGGATGGCCTCGCGCCTGAGGCGGCCATTCGGTGTGAGCAGGCCCTGGGCCGGCAGGAATGGGGCCACCGGATACCAGCGGCGGATCTGCGCGTAGTCCGGCAGCTGTGCGTTGGCGCGCTCGACCGCGGCCCGCAGCACGGCCGGGTCGAGGCCGGCACGCGCCGGCACGATCAGGGCGCCGAGGTAAGCTTGGGCTTCGCCGACGACCATGGCCTGCGCGATTGCGCCGGTGCTCGTCAGGGCCGCTTCCGGCCATTCGGGCGAGACGTTGCGGCCGAAGCCCGTGATCAGGATGTCTTTCTTGCGGCCGTCGATGAACAGGAAACCGTCCTCGTCGAGGTGGCCGAGGTCGCCGGTGGGCAGCCAGCCATTGTCCTGCTCGGCCGGTGCCTGGCCCAGGTAGCGCGCAGCGCGGGCTTGGACGAGGATCTCGCCGTCGGCGGCAATCGCCACGCGCCGGTGCGGCAGCGGCCGGCCCACGCTGCCCTCGCGCTGCGTCTGCGGCAGGTTCAGCGCCACTACCGACGCGCATTCGGACAAGCCATAGCCCTCGAACACAGGCAGGCCGCGCTCGCGGGCCGACGCGAGCAGCGGCGCCGCCACCTTGCCGCCGCCGACGGCCACAAACCGCAGGCTGCGCAGGCGCGCGTCGCCCGGTTTGGCCGCCGCAACCAGCGCCTGCAGCATCTGCGGCACCAGCGTGATGCTGTGCGCTTCATGGCGCGCGATCGCGTCGAGGCAGGTGTCGGGATCGAAGCCGCTGGCGCCGCGCATGCCGGTTTCGAGCAGCGGCGGGCAGATCGTCGTCGCGCCGCTCAGCAGCGCCGTATAGGGGCCGGCAATGTTCTCCAGCAGCACGGCGAAGGGCAGCAGGCACAGGTGGCGCCCGAGGCCAAGCGGGGCGACGCCCTCGCGCAGCGCAGCCGCCACCTCCCACTGCTGGGCGGTACTCAGGCAGACGCCCTTCGGCGCCGAGGTGGTGCCGGAGGTAAAGGTCAGTTTCTGCACGCCGTCCAGATGCACAGGGTCGAGCACGCGCGCCGTCTCGCACAGCGCGAGCACGCCGCCGCCGTCGATGCTGCGCTCGAAGCCGAGCGCCGTGCCCTGGGCCGGATCGGCACAGAACAGCGCGCCCATGCCGCTGCCGGCGATGATATGACCCCATTGCTCCGGCGTGAAGAACAGCGGCAAGGGTACCAGGGTCAGCCCCAGCAACTGGGTGGCGAGGTCGACGACCAGCCATTCCGGGGAGTTGTCCGCGAGGATGCCGACCGGGGCCGCGGGCCGGGACCGTGCCGACAATGCGGCGGCGACCCGTTCCACCCTCGCGCAGAGCGCGGCGCGGTCGAGCGCCTGGCGTCCGTCAGTCAGCAGGGTGATGTGTGCGGGCAGCGAGTCGAGCAAGTTCTGAATAACCATAGTGGATGTCGCCAAACATGACGTGAGGTTGGGTGTCGTAGTAGCTGCCCCAGTTGCGCCCGCCATCGGGCAGGCGCGCTGGATCGGCGCGGGTGAGTTCCTGGGGGCGCAGACGCAGCCGGCCAAAGGAATTGAGCAGGCTGGTCGTGGCCGTGAAAGTCACGAACCGCAGCCCCATCCGCTCCAGCAGCATGGTGGTCCCGACGATCAGGGCGCGTGCCGCGCCCGAGTGGTTCGCGGCGAGGTTGCCGACCTCGACGACCTGGCGTCGGTCCACCTGCTCACCGAAGCGCCGGCCGATCTCGAGCTCGATTGGCTCGTCGAGATAGTGCTCGACGAAAAACCGTGCGGGACCACCGATGGAATAGCCGAGTGCGGCCGTCCAGGCCCCGAGCGAATCGCGCACCCCGACCAGGGTGTCGCTGAAGTGGTCGATCCGGGCACCGTAATTCTTGAGGAACGTCGCCGCAATGAATGCTTCGAGCGCTTCCCGTCCAGCGGCGCCACGCTCGAATTGCTCAAGTGGCCCGCGCGGCGGGCGGGGCACCCGCGGATTCCCGACTGCGACCTCCATGGGTTCTGCAAGGTTCATCATGTTCACTGCCTGTCGTGGTCGTTTGTTTCAACGGCTCGAGACTATGCAGGGAAGATTAAGTGCAGATTAACCACGCGAAAACTAAGCCGTATTAAATAGGAACGGTCGAATGCCATATGGCGTCGAAGCGACCTGGAGAGTATCGCCGTGTCGCAGGTCCGGAAGTCCCCTTGAGAGCGACGACTACGACATCAATGTTGGTGTTGATTTCCGAGCTCGGTTCCTTGTTGACACCAACCGAGAACAAATGCCATGTGCGGCGGCGACTGGACATGGATACGCCTTCGCTTATCGTCGCGAACGTAACCGATTGGTTCAGGGAGCGGGCACGGCTGAGTGATGCTGCAGATTTGGCAGAGGTGGACCCGCAAAAGGCGACTCTTCAAAAAGGTCAGGAGCGCTCGATAGCCCCTGAGTCGATTGTCCGGCGTTGTGGCCATTCCTTACGGGCACGGTCGCCGCCTAACGAAATCGCGCAGGATCGACCCGCAGCGCCGCCCCCACCACGCCGTGGCCGAGCGCATTGCTGACGGCATTGGCATCGGCGCGCACCGCCTGCCGTGCCAGCGCGGCCAGTGCCCGCTGCGCGCCCTCGCGGTCCGGCCGCGGCAGCGCCGGAGCCAGCAGGGCAGCGACCAGCGGCGCCGCGAACGAGGTGCCGCGCACCTGGCGGTAGGGCGGCGCGCCGGGCGCCGCGCTCACCATCTGGCTGCCGGGGGCGGCGAACATGACTTGCGGGCCGCGCGCCGCTTCCGGCAAGGGCCGCCCCTGGCGGTCGACCCCGCTGACCCCGACCACGCCCGGATAGCTGGCCGGGTACAGCGGCGGCGCGGCCGGGCCGTCGTTGCCGACCGCCGCCACCAGCAAATGGCCGCGCGCGACCATCGCCGCCACCACCCGGCCGAGCGTGGCGTTGTCCGGGCCGACCAGGCTCAGGTTGACGACGCCGACGCTCTGCTTCGACATCCAGGCCAGGGCGGCGGCGATCTTGTCGGCCGAGCCGCCGGTCGGGCTGTCGCAGTAGATATCGGCGGCGTACAGCCGGGTGCCGGGCGCGGCGCCGCGGAAGCGCTCGGCGCGCCCGACCATCAAGGCGGCCACCGCCGTGCCGTGCGGCGCCGGGTGCAGCTTGCCGTTGCAGCCGAACTGTTCGATGCGGGCGCCGTCGAACACCGGGTGCGCGGCGTCCACGCCGCTGTCGATCAGGCCGACCACGCCCGGGGCCGCCGTGCCGGCCTTGCCGCTGCCCGTCTGGTCCGCGCCCTCCAGCGGCGCCAGCGCGCCGCCGCCCATATATACATGGTTGAAATCGAACGAGGCCTGCGGGTCGAGTGCGCGCAGGCGCGCCAGCGCCTCGGCGGTCGACATGCCGGCTGGGGCGCGCAGCACCACCAGCGACTCGCCGAGCTCCTCGAAGGCCTGCTCGCGCACCAGCTCGAAGCCGAGCCGGGCCGCCTCGCGCAGCACGGCGGGCGGCGGCGAGGTGGCGAGCAGCTCGCGGCGCACCACCGGTTCGCCGCGCGGATCGGCTTCGAGCAGGTCGCGGTGGCGGCGCAGCAGTTCGCTCACCTGTCCCAGGCGCAAGCCTTTGATCTCGCCCGGCACGGCGCGGTCGAGCAGGCGCTCGGCCGGGCGCACCAGGCTGTCCAGGCCAGGCTGGCCCAGGGTTTGCGGCAGGTTCAGGCGCGGCAGGCCGAGCTGCGCCTGGGCGGCGCCGGCACTGCACAGGACACAGGCGAGCGCAAGCTGCAGCAGGCGCCGGGAAAGAGGTCGGCAGGGTTTCATGCTCAGGATCATAGAGGATGGAAATATGAATTCGGGAACTATATTGAGAAAAACGATTGGCAGATGGAATAAAATCCCTGTCGCCGACGTTTACCTGATGTGACCACCACCGCACCCATGCTTGCCAACGAACTTGCCGCCCTGCTGCCCCGGATGCGCCGCTTCGCCCGCTCCCTCACCTTCCACCGGGAAGATGCCGACGACCTGGTGCAGGTGGCGATGGAGCGTGCCCTCGACCGTTCTGAGCAATATAACGAAGGCACGCGCCTGGACAGCTGGCTGTTTCGCATCATCCGCAATGCCTGGATCGACGAAGTGCGCAGCCGGGTGCGGCGCGACACGCTGTTCGCCCCCGAGGAAGAAGGCGAGCACGTCGGCTACGACAGCACGGCGGCGCACCAGCAGCGCATGGCCGTGCAAAAGGCGATGAGCCTGCTGTCCGAGGAGCACCGCATCGTGGTCGCGCTGGTGCTGGTCGACGGCTTGCCGTACAAGGAAGCGGCCGAGGTGCTGGAGATTCCGATCGGCACGCTCACCAGCCGCCTGGCGCGGGCGCGCGAGGCACTACAGAAACTGTTGCATGACGACGCATTGACCGCATCGAGGACCGCATCGAGGACCGAACCATGAGCTTTTCCGACGAAACCCTGATGGCCTATGCCGACGGCGAACTGGGCGAACCCGAGCGCAGTGCCGTCGAGGCCGCCGAGCGCGCCGACCCCGCCGTCGCCGCGGCCATCGCACGCCACCGGGCACTGCGCACCGACGTGTTTGCCGCCTTCGCGGGCGTGCTCGACGAACCGGTGCCGGCGCGCCTGCAGCCGGCCGCCGCGGGCGCTGCCGGCCCTGCCGGCAATGAAAGCCGGCGGACAGGCACCATCGCCTCGCTCGACGCCGCGCGCGAGCGCAAGGCCAGGGCGCGCGAAGCGGCCTCCGCCAGCGCAGCCGGCGCCGCCAGCGATCAGCAACGCCGCTGGCCGCGCTGGGGTGCGCTGGCGGCCTCGCTGGCGGTGGGCGTGCTGGCCGGCAGCCTGTGGCTGGGCGGCGGCGCCGGAAGCGAGGGCAGCGGCCTGGTCGCGACCGACGCCAGCGGACGCCTGGTCGCGCGCGGCGCACTGGCCGGCGCCCTCTCCCAGCAATTGGCGGGCAGCGCCCAGGCCGGCAAGCCGGTCCAGATCGGGGTCAGCTTCGCCGCCCGCGACGGCAGCTATTGCCGCAGCTTCAGCACCGCCGCCAGCGCCGGCCTGGCCTGCCGCGACGGCGACGCCTGGCGCATCCCGGTGCTGCGCGAGGCCGCGGCCGACAGCCAGGCCTACCGCCAGGCCGGCAGCGCGGCGCCGGTGGCCGTGCTCGATGCGATCGACGAGCGGATCGAGGGCGCGGCGCTCGACGCCGCGGCCGAACGGGCGGCGCGCGACCGCGGCTGGAAGCGCTGATGATTTCCTGGCGGGATCGACGACGGACGGATTCCCGCAGGGCACGGGCCGAGCCACCGCCGCGCGCTGTCTGCTATACAATCTTTTTTCGCATGGCGCCCATTGTCGGCGGCGCCAGCATTGAACAGGGAGAAAGCATGTCGGGCTATAGCATCAATATCGAACAAAAAACCCTTGCGGGAAACAACTTCCGGGAAGTCCTGTACACCACCAAGCGCAGCCAGCTGGTCATCATGACGCTGCAGCCGGGCGAGGAAATCGGCCTCGAGCACCACGACGGCCACGACCAGTTCATCCGCGTCGAAGAAGGCGAAGGCGTGGCCATCCTCGACGGCGAACGGCACGCGCTGGAAGACGGCACCGCGGTCGTGATCCCGGCCGGCGCCGAGCACAACGTGATCAACACCTCGACCACGGCGCCGCTTCGCCTGTACACGCTCTACACCCCGCCCGAGCACCCGGACGGCATCGTGCACGCGACCAAGGCCGAGGCCGACGAGTACGAAAAGCAGCACGGCCATTAATCGGCAGCGCAAGCCGGCGGGCGGAGCTCAGGCCGCCGGCGCGGCACCATTTGCCCGCGCCCGCTCCAGCAGCAGCGCGCGTTCGCGCGCATTCGCGGCCATGCCCGCGCCGCGTTCGAATTCGATGGCCGCCTCGCGCTTGCGGCCCAGTTTTTCCAGCAAGTCCCCGCGTACGCTCGGCAGCCACTGGTAGCCGGCCAGCGTCCCGCCCTCCGCCAGCGCATCCACCATGGCCAGCCCGGCCGCCGGCCCCTCGGCCATGCCCACCGCCACCGCGCGATTGAGTTCGACCACCGGCGAGGGGTGAACGCGCGCCAGTTGGCCGTACAGGGCCGCGATGCGGACCCAGTCGGTGTGCGCCGCGCTCGGCGCCCGGGCGTGACAGGCGGCGATCGCGGCCTGCAGCTGGTAGGGCCCCGGCTCGCCGCCGAGCTGCTGCGCCCGGCCCAGCGCCGCCAGGCCGCGCCGGACCAGGACGCCGTCCCAGCGGGCGCGGTCCTGATCCAGCAGCAGCACCGGTTTGCCGTCCGCGTCCACGCGCGCCCGCGCGCGCGAGGCCTGCAATTCCATCAGCGCGGCCAGCCCCTGGGCCTCGGGCTCGACGGGCGCCAGTTGCGCCAGCATGCGTCCGAGACGCAGGGCTTCGTCCATCAGCGCCGGACGCATCCAGTCGTCGCCGGCGGTGGCCGTATAGCCTTCGTTGAAGACGAGGTAGACGACTTCCAGCACCGATTCGAGGCGCTCGGACAACTCGTCCTCGCCAGGCAGTTCGAAGGGAATGCGCGCCTTGCCGAGGGTGCGCTTGGCCCGCACCAGGCGCTGGGCGATGGTCGGCTCGGGCACCAGGAAGGCGCGCGCGATCTCGTGCGTTCCCAGGCCACCGAGCAGCTTGAGGGTGAGCGCAACGCGGGCGTCGAGCGAGAGTACCGGGTGGCAGGCGGTGAAGATCAGGCGCAGCAGGTCGTCGCCGATCAGGTCCTGGCGCGCTGCATCGAGGCTGTCGACGAAATCGGGCACGATCAAGGCCTCCTGTGCCTCCAGGTCGAAGCCGATCTGCTGCAGCTTCTCCTGGAACACTTTGTCGCGGCGCAGGCGGTCGAGCGCGGCGTTCTTCGCCGTGCGCATCAGCCAGGCGCCCGGGTTGTCGGGCACGCCGGACGCCGGCCAATGCTCGAGCGCGGCCACCAGCGCGTCGCCGGCCAGCTCCTCGGCCAGGCCGATGTCGCGCACCAGCCGCGCGACGCCGGCCACGATCTTCGCCGATTCGATACGCCAGACGGCGCCGATCGCCTGGTCGACCTCGGCGCGCATCAGGCCGCGGCTGCGCCGTGGGGATCCATCCAGGCCAGTTCCCAGACGTGGCCGTCGAGGTCCTCGAAGCCGTGGCCGTACATGAAGCCGTGGTCCTGCTTCGGGTTCGGCGCCCGCCCTCCGGCGGCGAGCGCCTTGGCGACCAGGGCGTCGACCTGTTCCCGGCTCTCGCACGACAGGCAGGTCAGCACTTCGGTTGCCTTGAAGGCGTCGGCCACCGGCTTGCTGGTGAAACCCTGGAAGAAGCGCTCGACCAGCAGCATCACGAAAATGTTGTCGCCGACAATCATGCAGGCGGCATCGTCGTTGCTGAACTGTGGATTGAAGTCGAAGCCGAGGCTGGCGAAGAAGGTCCTGCTGCGCCCGAGATCGCGGACCGGCAGGTTGACGAAGATTTGCTTGTGCATGGCGATTCCTTTCTGCTGGCGATGGGCCGGGCTCAACGCGTGGTATCCGGGTGGGCCTCGTCGAACGCGTGGAAGCGCTGCAAGGCCTCGGTTTGCGGGAAGTCGTCGAGCTCGAAGATCTGGCGCACTTCGATTTCCGCGTCCTGCCCCTCGCCGCGCGGGTTCGGGAAACGACGGGCCCATTCGAGCGCCTCCTCGGGCGTGCGCACGGCAATCATGCTGTAGCCGGCGATCATTTCTTTCGATTCCGTAAACGGGCCGTCGATCACGCTGCGTTCCTTTCCCTGGTAGCGGATGCGCCAGCCGCGGCTGCTCGGATGCAGGCCGTTGGCGTCGAGCAGGACCCCGGCGCGGGCCAGTTCCCCGTGGTACTCGGCCATCGCATTGAGCAGTTCTTCGCCGGGCATGACGCCGGCTTCGGACTCGGGGCTGGCTTTAACGATGATCATGAAGCGCATGTTCGTTCTCCTGTGGGTGAAAGAGGGACGACCCGGGGGGCGGACGCCCCGCAACAAGCCGGTTCTTGCCGACACGACGAACGGGCTCCATCGAAATCGACACGGCGCGTACGCGTTTTTAAAAATATTTTCAGGTCTCGTAGCATGGGGCCAGCGCCCTGACCTCGACCGTCGCCCATTCGGCGGCCGGGCAGCGCGCCGCCAGCGCCAGCGCCTCGGCCTGCGAGCCCACGTTTACGTGGAAAAAGCCGCCAATCATTTCCTTGGCTTCGGAAAACGGGCCGTCGACGATGCGCGGCTTGCCGCCTTCCAGGCGCACCCGCTGGCCCTGGCTGGAGGGCGCCAGCGACTGCGCGCCCAGCAGCACCCCCTCCGCGGCCAGTTCCTCGCCGTAGCGCAGCATGCGCGCGTAGAGCGCCCGGCCCTCGGCCTCGGTGCGGCTGGCGCGCTGGCCGACCGCTTCGTGGATCAGCAACATGTACGACATCCGAATTTCTCCCTAGATATAGACTCGGCGATAAGACATTGACAAGAGTATGCAACGCGGCGACCAGCCAGTAAAGCACCCGGGACGGCCGCCCGAGCCGGGCGCGCGCAATGGTGCGTGCGCCGGAAACCGCCGAGCGTCGTCCGACACTTCCTACACTGGTGGCGGGTATGCTCCTATTCCCGTTCCTGCCCGTGGCGTTACCATCAAGGAACCGTACATCGACAGGAGGAGGCCAGGATGGCTGAACACAAAGGCAAGGGCACGAAAGGCCGCAACTACGACGAACTGTCCGGGGTCGGCACCAGCAGCGCGGGCGTCACCGGCACGACCGGCAACCTGAACGACGGTGCGCACGACGGCGGCATCGGCAAACCTGCCGCGAGCGACGCCGGCAACCGCGCCGGCAGCCGCCAGTCGGCCGAACCGGACGATGGCGACACCACGCCGGCACTCGGCACCGGCACCCGCTCCCGGACGCGCGGCAACGCACAGGGCGGCGGCCAGAACGGCAGCCTGGGCAAGAGCCTGGACCAGGACGTGATGGGCAAGGAGAATTGAGGCGGCGCTGCTTATCGAGCAAGCCCGGCAGGGCATGGCGCCGCTGCACGCGGCGCACCGAAGACTGATCGGCGGGCGCCCCGGCCTCGGGGCGCCCGCGCGTTTGTGCCCTTGATCATGCGAATACTGCTGCGCACCGTCCTGCTGGCAGGCCTGCTCGCGGGCGGCTATGCCCTGCTCGGTCCCTGGTTCCAGGAGATGCTGTACGCGATGCGGCTGGCATCGATGCCGGCCGCGCAATCGCTGCCGGTACCGGTGCGCGGCGTGGCCCCGCGCGCGCTGCACGACACCTGGGGCGGCGCGCGCAGCGGCGGACGCAGGCACGAAGGCATCGACATCTTCGCCAGGCGCGGCACGCCGGTCACCTCGGCCACCGAAGGCATCGTCATGCGCGTCGGCACCAATCGCCTCGGCGGCCAGGTGGTCTGGGTGCTCGGCCCCGGCGGCCAGCGCCATTACTATGCGCACCTGGACCGCTACGCGGACATCGCCAGCGGCCAGCGCGTGCGCCCCGGCACCATCCTCGGTTATGTCGGCACCAGCGGCAACGCGGCCGGCACCCCGCCCCACCTCCACTACGGCATCTACGAGGCCGGCGGCGCGATCAACCCGTATCCGCTGCTGCGCCAGCCGGCGCTGGCGCAGGCCGAGCCGCCGCCGACAGGGGCGGCGAGCCAGAAACACGGGCGCTGAACGCCCGCGCCCAGCCGGAACGCCCGGTGCGCACGGCTTGTGTTTAAATGAACCTTCCCCCGACTGCTGGAGCTCCGATGCACGCCCCGCCGCCCCGCCCTGCCACGCCCGAGGAACTCGACGACGACACCCTGGCCTTCGTGCGCCGCGTGTTCCAGTACGCGCGCACCGGCGAGGCCGGCGAACTGGCCATCCTGCTCGGCCAGGGCCTGCCCCCGAACCTGCGCAACGAACGCGGCGACAGCCTGCTGATGCTGGCCTGCTACCACGGCCATGCGCCCGCGGCGCGCGTCCTGCTCGAGGCCGGCGCCGACCCAGAGCTCCTGAACGACGCCGGGCAGACGCCGCTTGCCGCGGCCGCCTTCAAGGGCGACGCCGCCTGCGCCTCGCTGCTCCTGGCGTCGGGCGCCCAGGTCGACAATGCCGGGCCGAACGGGAAGACCGCCCTGATGATCGCCGCCATGTTCAACCGGGTCGACATCGCGCGCCTGCTCCTCGAACACGGCGCCGACCCGCTGGCCCTGGACGCGGCCGGCATATCGATCCGCACGGCGGCCGAGAAGATGGGCGCCGTGGATGCGCTGGCCTTGCTCGATGCTAGTGCGGCCGGCGCAGGAACTCGGTAGCGGCGCCCGCCGGCATCGGCCGGCTGAACAGGAAACCCTGGAACAGGTCGCAGTCGCGCTCGGCCAGCGCCAGGTGCTGGGCACTGGTTTCGACGCCTTCGGCCACCACGTGCATGTCGAGCTTGTGGGCGAGCGCCATGATACCGGCGCACAGGTCGGCGTCCTTCGGATCGTCGGCGATGTTCTTCACGAAACTGCGGTCGAGCTTGAGGGTGTTCACCGGCAGCTGGCGCAGGTAGGCCATCGAGGAAAAACCGGTGCCGAAATCGTCGATCGACAGCGCCACCCCGCCGCCGCGCAGCCGGTGCAGGATGGCAATCGCAAGGTCCGGGTCCGACATCATCATCGACTCCGTCAGTTCCATCTCCAGGCAGCCGGGCCCGACCTCGTAGGCGCGCATCAGCTCGAACACGTAATCGGGCAGCGCCGCGCTGTTGAGCTGGCTGGTCGAGAGGTTGACCGAGACCGGGATGCTGCCCAGTCCGGCCTCGCGCCAGGCGGCGATCTGGCGGCAGGCCTGTTCGATGACCCAGCGCCCCAGTTGCAGCAGCAGGCCCAGCTGTTCGGCCAGCGGAATGAAATTGTCGGGTGCGACCAGGCCGACACCGGGGCGGTTCCAGCGGATCAGGGCCTCGAAGCCGGCCACGCTGCCGTCGCGCCGCATCTTCGGCTGGTAATGCAGGGAAAATTCGCTGCCGCCCATCGTCTCGGAGCCCATGGCCACGCGCAGGTCGCGCTCGAGTTCGACCCGGCGCGTCACTTCGCCGCCCAGTTGGGTGGAATAGAAGCGATACTGGTCGCGCCCGCTTCGCTTGGCGAAATACATGGCCGCCTCGGCCCGTCCGAGCAGCGCGGTGGAGTCGTAGCGCGAGCCCTGCGACAGGCTGACCCCGGCGCTGAAGGTGAGGTGCATCGGCCGGCGCAGCACCCGGTAGGGCTGGGACAGGAAGGCGCGCACCTGCTCGACCTGCTGCGCGACCTGGCCGATGGTCGCCGCGTCCGGCAGCGTAAAGGCGAACTCGTCGCCGGACAGGCGCGCCAGGCTGCCGAGGGTGACGCTGCATTGCTGCAGGCGCTGGCCGACGAGCTGGATCAGCTGGTCGCCGATGCCCTGGCCGTAGTTATTGTTGATGAACTTGAACTGGTCGAGGTCGATGATCACGACCGCCAGCCGCGCGCCGCCCAGGGTGGCCATCACCAGCTGCTCTTCCAGTGAGGCCTCGAACATGGTGCGGTTGGGCAAGCCGGTGAGCGCATCGGTGACGCGCTCCTGCTCGAGCCGGATGCGCAGGCTGCGCAGCTCGGTGATCTCGGTCGAGAAGCCGATCAGGCAGGCCGGCAAGCCCGGCAGGCGCAGCGGGATCTTGCGCGAGCGAAAGTGGTGCTTGCGGCCATCGGCGCCGATGACGGTCTCCTCGCGCATGTCCTCGCCGCCGCCCTCCATCACGGCGCTGTCGTATTCGGTCACGCGCGCCGCCAGTTCCGGCGGCATCAGGTCGCGGTCGGTGTGCCCGACCAGCTCTTCGAGCTCGCGGCCATAGAGCTCGAGCACGGGCCGGTTGGCATACAGGTAGCGGCCTTCGAGGTCCTTCAGGTAGATGGCGGCGTCGACGTTCGCCAGCACGGTATTGAGCAATTCGTTGCGCTCGAGGAGCTGCTCGACGACCCGGCGCTGCGCCGTGATGTCGGACGAGATGCCGCACAGGCCGACCACCCGCCGCGCCCGGTCGAACAGCGGCAGCTTCACGGTGCGGAAGGTGCGCCGTTCGCCGCTGCGCAGGTAGATCAGCTCGTCGGTATCGACCTTCTCTCCCCGCAATGCCTGGCGGTCGGTTTCCGGCAGGCTGGAGCGGGCCAGGTCGATGAAGGGCTCGTCGGTCTGGCCGAGGATCTGCTCGGCCGGCGCGCCCAGGGCGGCGGCCAGCGACTGGTTGACGAAGCGGTAGCGCCCGGCCAGGTCCTTGACGTAGAAGCAGGCCTCGAGGGTGTCGACCAGGGTCCACAGATAGCGCAACTGTTCGATGCCGGCGCCGGCATCGTTATCGGTCTGGCGCTCGTGCGCACCCAGCGGTTCTTCCATGCTGCCTCTCCTTGCCAGCGAAACGGCCCTGTCGTGCGCCTCGCGGCCACCTTGACAGTGTAGCGCCATTGCGGGAGTAGCCGGCGCAGCAACGGCGCCGGCCGTTGCCGGCGGCCCGGGCGCCGCGGCCTTACTTGGTCACGGCCAGCACCGTGCGCCGCCCGCCCTTGAAGGTGTACAGGGTAATCGTGCCGTCGCGGATGTCGCCCTTCGGGTCGAACGCGACCAGTCCCGTCACGCCCTTGTGCTCGATGCCGGCGAGGGCCGGCAGGTAGCTGGCCGGGGCGGTCGATCCGGCCTTCGCCATCGCCTGGGCCATCGTCATCACGGCGTCGTAGGCGTACGGCGCGTTGATCTGGACCTCGATGCCGAAGCGCTTCTTGTAGGCGGCGCGGAAATTGTCCATTGCCGCCTTGCCTGCGGCGTCGACGCCGCCGGCCTCGGCGCAGAACACCTGGCCGTCGGCCATCGCGCCGCCCGAGAGTTTATGGATCTCGTCCGAACAGATGCCGTCGCCGCCCATCAGTTTCGTGTTCAGGCCGAGCTGCTTCATCTGGCGCAGCATGGGGCCGGCCACCGAGCTCATGCCGCCGAAGAAGACGAGGTCGGGCTTGGTGGCGCGGATCTTGGTGACGATGGCGTTGAAGTCGGTCGCCTTGTCGTGCGTGAATTCGCGCGCCACCACCTTGACGCCCTGCTGCTGCAGGCCCTTGGCGAATTCCGTCGCCAGGCCCTGGCCGTAGGCGGTGCGGTCGTCGATCACGGCCACACGGCGCGCGCCGACTTCCTTGACGGCATAGCGGCCCAGCGCCCGTCCCAGCTGGACGTCGTTGGCGACCACGCGAAACGCCGTGTTGAAGCCCTGCTGGGTGTATTTCGGGCTGGTGCTCGAGGGAGAGATCTGGGGAATGCCGGCCTGGAAGTAGATCTTCGAGGCGGGAATCGTGGTGCCCGAGGTTTCATGGCCGACCACGCCGTTGACCCGGGCGTCGACCAGTTTTTGCGCGACGCTGGTCGCCTGTTTCGGGTCGCCGCCGTCGTCCTCGGCCATCAGTTCGAAGCGCACCTTCTTGCCGCCGATCAGCATACCGCGGGCGTTCAGGGCTTCGATCGCCATCCGGGCGCCGTTTTCGGTGTCCTTGCCGAAATACGAGACCGGACCGGTGACGGCGGCCGAGTGGCCGATCCGGACGACTTCCTGGCCCGTGGCCAGGCCGGCGGCCGCGAACAACAGGGTGGCGGCGACTGCTTGCTTCTTCATGCATTCCTCTTGATGGGTGACGGCGGCGCCGGCTTGCCGCCGGCGCAAAGAATCCACTATATCAAGGATGAGCCGGCCGCGTCATGTACAGGGCCAGCGCCGGATAGCTCGCCAGCGCCTGGGCCGCCTGCGGCGCCGGGCAGGCCGCGGCCCGGTAGCCGAGCTTTTCCCAGAAGCGCTGCGAATCCTGCACCGAGACCAGCGCGCACCAGGGCAGCGCCTCGCGCCGCGCCAGCTGCGCGGCGTGCTGCGCCAGCCGGCGCGCCAGGCCCTGTCCGGCGGCGCGCGGCGACACCGCCAGGTCGTGCAGGTAGAGCGTGTCGGGCGCGCCGGCCGGCGCATACGCGGCGCCCAGCGGCGTCACGCTGCCGAGCAGGCTGCGATAAGCGAACAGGTAGCCGAGCAGCGCGCCGCCGGCCACGGCGGCGAAGGCCGTGTCGCCGGCCGCCGCCAGCCGCGCCCGGATCACCGCGGCCGGCTCCTGCATGGCCGGGCCGTAGCATTCGGCCTGGACGCGCAGCACGGCCTCGAGGTCGTCGTGGGAAAGGGGGCGGATCAGAACGCGGTCGGGATGCATCGGGCAGGCTGGGTTGAGGTCGAGCCCGTTATCCTAATGCTTCGGCTGCGGTTTGCCCAGCAGGCGCGCGCAAAGCAGCGGAGCAGGACCCGGACCCGGCCGCACGATTGGCGCGCCGGCCCGGCGCCGGGCCGGCTTGCGGCATACTGGCTGCATCGGAGGATCACCATGACCAGCAAGCGACCGGCCCCCGCGCAAGCCACGGCGGCCGCCGCAGCCGCCGCAGCCACTACGGAACCGCGCCTGCGCACCCTGCTCTATCGTTTCATCTTCTTCGACTGGCTGTTCGCCGACGTCGGCCGCGCGCGCACCCCGATCGAGCGCCACGCCGCGCTCCAGCACAACCGCCGCATGTCCCGCTACCTGCCGGTCTACCTGCGCCGCTGGTCTTTCCTGACCGTCTTTGCCTTCGCCCTGGGCTGCCTGGTCGAGCGCGGCCTGGGGGCTGCCGTGCTCTCCGCGTGGTTCTTTACCTGGTCGTGCATCGCCGCGACCGGCGCCGTGGTGATCGCGGTGGCATGGATCTTCCTGGCCCAGCCGCAGCGGCCTTGACCTGCCGGCAAGCGAACCCGGCACAGCGGACGCGGCTGCCGATATAATGATGAGCATCCGCACAAGCACGCCATCCTGGAAACGCATATGAAGAAAGCCCTGTCCCTGCTGCTGTTGGTGTCCGGCCCCGCACTGGCCGATGATGCCGCCGTCCTCGCGTGCCGCGCCCTGCCCGACGCGGCCAGCCGCCTTGCCTGCTACGACGCGATGCCGGTCGGCGCCGCGCCCGCTGCGCCGGCGGCCGCCCCGGCAGCCGCGCCCAGGGCGGCAGCGGCGGGCGCGATTACCGGCTTCGGCAGCGAGACGGTGAAGAAGAAGGTCGACGAGTTGCCGAAATCGATGGAAAGCACGATCGTCGGCGAGTTCGACGGCTGGGGTCCGAACACGCGCATCAAACTGGCGAACGGCCAGGTCTGGCGCGTCATCGACGACAGCTCGGCCGTGCTGCCACGCCGCAGCAACACCAGGGTGCGCGTCGAACGCAACCTGTTCGGCACCCTGTTCCTGAGCGTGGAAGGAAGCAATAACTCGGCCAAGGTGCGCAGGATCGAATAACAGGTAGACGCTCCAAGGCAGGACGGCGCGCCGGCCGGCCCGGCGCTCGCAAGCTGTACTCCAGAGAGGCAGCGATGAAGAAAAGCGAAACGCGGCGCCAGGTGATCCTGCAGGCCGCCACCGAAGTGTTCGCGGAATCGGGCTTCGACCGCGCCTCGATGTCGGACATCAGCGCGCGCGTCGGCTGCTCGAAGGCGACGCTGTACGGCTACTTCGGCTCCAAGGAAGCCCTGTTCCTCGAACTGGTCGGAGAAGCGACCCAGGCGCTTCTGGACGCGGCCCAGGAGGCATTGTCGCCTCCCGCGCCCGATGCGCATGCCACGCTCGAGCGTTTCGCACTGGCCTACCTGGCGCACGATTTTTCGCCGCAGGTCGTCGTGCTGCGCCGCATGCTGGTGTCGCAGGCCGGACGCCCCGGTTTCGAAGGCGGCCATTACGACCTCGGCGCGGCGCGCACCATGGCGCTCCTGACACGCTTCCTGCGCGGCGAGATGGACGCCGGGCGCCTGCGCAAGGCCGATCCGGCGCGCGCCGCCCTGCACCTGAAGGGGCTGCTCGAAGCGGAGTGGAGCCGGCGCTACCTGTTCGAAACGCCGCCGGCCCTGACGCCGGAACAGATCGCGCGCACCACCGCCAGCGCGCTGTCGATCTTCATGGCCGCGTATGGGCCCGCCGGGCGCAGGCGCGCCAGCGCCAACCGGCACCTGGAACAGGCATGATGGCACACGAACGAGACGCACGTGAGACGCACATGAGACGCAAACTTACCAGGATCGGCACCGCCCTGCTGCTGTGCGCGCCCTTGTCCGCCCTGGCCGCGGACCTCGCGCGCGGCGAGCGCCTGTTCGGCTCGCGCTGCGCCTCCTGCCACAGCATCGGCCCCTCGGCGCGGGCCGGCTTCGGGCCGCAACTGAACGGCCTGTTCGGCCGCCGCGCCGGCAGCACGCCCGACTACCCCTATTCGCCGGCCATGGCCAGGTCGGCGCTCGTCTGGACCGACAAGACCCTGGCCGCCTTCCTCGATTCGCCATCCGACGTCGTGCCCGGCACCAAGATGCGCTTCTGGGGCATGAGCAACGAGAGCCAGGTTGCGGACCTGCTGGCCTACCTGCGCAGCCACCAGGGGACCAGGGCGCGCTGAGCGCTCAGCGCTTCCTGCCGTGCAGCGCCTGGCGCGAGCGCTTGCGCTCCTCGGCCTGCGCGAAGCGCCGCTTCTGCTCGTCCGTCTCCGGCAGCAGCGGCGGATCGCGGGGCATTACTTTCAACACAGCAATTTTTAGCCAGACTCACCCGAGCCGGAAGCTGCCCTCGGCGGCCAGCACGGCGCCGCAATACAAGGCGTAGGTGCCGGGCACGCTGCCGTGCGCCAGCACCACGCCGGCGCCGAGCGGGATGGGCGAGCGAAAGCGCACCGAAACCGCCGTCACGCGCTGCCCGGACAGCTGCTCGAGCCGGGCGCAGGCCTTGCCTACCGAGTGCATGCCGTGGATGATCGGTTCGCGCAGGCCCATCAGGCGCGCGGTCCAGCCGGCCAGGTGGATCGGGTTCCAGTCGCCGGAGACCCGGGCGTAGCCGCGCCCGGCCGAGCGCGCCAGCGTCCATGCACCGATGGTTTCCGCCGCTGCAGCGGGCTCCGGCGCCGCCGCCCGCTTGCCGCGGCGCCGGCCGCGCACGGCCAGGTAGGTGCTGCTGCAGGTGAACACCAGCGCCTCGCCGCACCATCCCTCGGTGGCGAGCGCGCAGTACACGGCGCCGGACGCGCCTGGCGGCAGGATGTCGATGCGGGTGGACAGGCGCAGCTGGCCGCCCGGTGCGGCGCCGTGCAGCTCCAGGGCGTTCTCGACGTGGACCATGCCGGCGATCCGGTACGGGAAAGCCGGCCCCAGCATGGTCGCCAGGTGGGCGCGCTGGACCATCAGGTAATACCAGGTCAGCGGGGTCGAACCCGGCGCGAATCCAAGCGCGGCGTTGTAGCGCTCGACGCCTTCGCGCCCGGCAGCCTCGGCCACGAATTCGGAGGCCAGCGGCGCGGGTGGCGCCGCCTGCGGCGGCCGCGGGCGCTTGAACAGCGCGCGCAGCAGCAGGCCGGCGCCCGGCGGCGGCAGGCATGGGGGCGCCGATTGCCCCTTGTCGAGCGAACGAAACAAGTATTCCTCCCTGGATGACCGAACAAGTATCGCTTCTTCGCCGGTACCGCAATATTCGCGACACCAAAAAGCTGTGATTGGCTGATAATACTGCCTGACGACGCACTACCGCACTGTCGCGCACGCACTGATGCATATTTCGTATCCCGGAGAACGTATGAGCAATGACCGCCAATCGACCCTGTCGATCCAGAAAAGTTTGATGCCCCTTCCACCCGCCGACCGCTCGGCACTGTTGCAGAATCCCGGCTTCGGCCGTGCGTTCACCGACCACATGGTCACGATCCGCTACACCGAAGGCCGCGGCTGGCACGACGGCAAGGTCGAGGCGCGCGGCATGCTGCCGCTCGATCCGTCGACGATGGTGCTGCACTATGCGCAGGAAATCTTCGAAGGCCTGAAGGCCTATCCGCAGCCGGACGGCGGCGCCGCCCTGTTCCGCCCGGAAGCCAATGCGCGCCGCTTCCGCAATTCCGCCACCCGCCTGGCGATGGAGCCGCTGCCGGAAGAGCTGTTCCTGGAATCGGTGCACGCGCTGGTCTCCGAAGACCGCGACTGGATCCCGCAATCGGAAGGTTCCGCGCTCTACTTGCGCCCCTTCATGATCGCCGCCGAAGCGGCGCTGGGCGTGCGTCCGGCCAACGAATACCTGTACTGCGTGTTCGCCTCGCCTGCCGGTAACTATTTCAAGGGCGGCGCGGCCGGCGTGACGCTGTGGGTGTCCGAGAACTACATCCGCGCCGCGCCCGGCGGCACCGGCGAGGCCAAGTGCGGCGGCAACTACGCGGCCAGCCTGGCGGCGCAGTCCGAAGCGACCCGCGAGGGCTGCGACCAGGTGGTGTTCCTCGACGCCGTCGAGCGTAAATGGGTCGAGGAGCTGGGCGGCATGAACATCTTCTTCGTGTTCGCCGACGGCTCGATCCAGACGCCGCCGCTGACCGGCACCATCCTGCCGGGCATCACGCGCGATTCGCTGATCGTGCTGGCGCGCGACCTGGGGCTGACGGTGCGCGAAGAGCCGTATTCGATCGACCAGTGGAAGGCCGACGCGGCCAGCGGCCGCCTGGTCGAGGCCTTCGCCTGCGGCACCGCGGCGGTGGTGACTCCGATCGGCAAGGTCAAGGGCAAGGGCTTCGAGGCCGCCATCGGCACTGGTGACGCCGGTCCCGTGACCACGCGCCTGAAGTCGGCCCTGCTCGACATCCAGAACGGCCGTGCCGAAGACAAGCACGGCTGGATCCAGCGCGTGTTCTAAGCGGATCCGCCCGGGCAGTACGCGCGTACTGCCCGGATATCGTCGGTCTTCTTTCCCGTCCCTTGCACCGGCTTTTGTTTCCTTTTCGCAACAAATGCCGATCCCGCTTGTGCCAAGATAATTGCATCTTTATCATGCCTGTCACCCGGCGGCGCGATCCTGCGTCCGGTACGACAACAACGACGACGACATGAACAATCTTGCACTTGCAGTCACCCTGGCAATCGCCTCGCTCGGCGCCGCCCAGGCCCAGGAACCAGTCCCGGCAGCGGCGCCGGTACCGGGCTACGTGGTGGTCGATCCGCTGGCCAAGCCGCTGCGCTTCGTGATCGGCGCCGGCCTGACCCATGGCGGCGACAAGCTGGCCACGCAGTACTACGAGGAGGATTTCAGCATCGACCTGAACGGCGGCGACAGCATCGCCCTGCTGGCGGGCCTCGATTACCGGATCAACCAGCAGTTCTCGGTGCAGGGCACCATCGGCTATCACTTCGACGACGCCAGCGCCCGTAACGGCAGCATGCGCTTCGAGCGCATCCCGCTCGAACTGCTGGGTTACTACCACGTCAACGACCAGGTGCGCGTCGGCGGCGGCATCCGCCATGTGACGAACGCGGAATTCCGCAGCGGCGGCGCGAGCGACATCGGCGACTACCGCTTCGACGACTCGACCGGCGCCGTCGCCGAGCTGGAGTACATGTACTCGCACCGCATCGGCTTCAAGCTGCGCTGGGCCAACGACGAGTTCAAGGAAAAGCGCTCGCGTATCCCGGTCAAGGGCGACCATCTCGGACTACTGGTGAACTTCTACTTCTGAAGCCCCTGGCAGCGGCCTGGTCGAACGGCTTACGCTTCCCCTGCCTGCAGCGCCTCGCCGATGGCATAAAAATGGCCGCCGGCCACGTGGTGGATGCTGCGCCACCCGGCTCCGGCGTCTTCGTAATGCCAATGCCCGTCGCGAAACACCCGGTCGTCGGCCCAGGCCGCCACGACTTCGCCGATGAACAGGTCGTAGGCGGCCTGGTTGTGCGGTTCCGGGACCAGTCGGCACTCCAGCCAGGCCGCGCAGCCGGCAACGAAAGGCAGCGCGTCGGGGGCATCATGCGCGCCCAGGCCCAGCAGTTCGACCCCGGCCTCGCGCAGCTTGTCCGGCGCCTCGGCCAGGCTGCGCGTGCCGACCGCGTGCGTCAGTGCGAGCAGCCTGGCGGTCGGCACCTGGATCACGAAGCGTCCGCTGGCCTCCACCAGTGCGCGGGTGCTGGTCGCCTTGTCGAGCACGACCGTCAGCTTGGGCGGCGCGAAGTCGAGCGCGCAGGCCCAGGCCGCCGCCATGACGTTGTCGACGCCTTCGTGCCGGCTCGATACCAGCACCGTTGGCCCGTGGTTCAGCAGGCGGTAGGCTTTCTCGAGCGGGACCGGCTGGATGTGTTGCTGCATCGTTGGCTCCAATTTGGGGGGGACGCGGCGGGTCAGCCGGCCGCTTGCCCGCCCTGCGCGAGGCGCGCCAGTTCGGATTCGCTGAAGCCGGCGCGGCGCCGCGCCTCGAGGTTGAACGGTCCTTTCAGGACCGGCGCCTTGTACCGTACGACGAGTTCGTCGTAGGTGGCGCGCGGTTCCAGACCCTGCTGCGCGCACAGGAAGCCGTACCAGCGGTTGCCGATCTCGACGTGCCCGACCTCGTCGCGCAGGATGATGTCCAGGATGGCGGCCGCATCCAGGTCGCCGGCGTGGGCCAGCTTGGCGCGCAGCGGAGGAATCGCATCGAGCCCGCGCGCCTCCAGCGTGCGCGGCACCAGGGCCATGCGTGCCAGCGCGTCGCCGCGGGTTTTCTCGACCATTTCCCACAGGCTGTCGTGGCCGGGAAAGTCGCCATAGGCATAGCCCAGCACCTTCAGGTGCCCGGCCAGCAGCGAGAAGTGGTACGCCTCCTCGGCGGCCACCTGCAGCCAGTCGAGGTAGTAGGCCTCGGGCATGCCGGGAAAGCGCCACAAGGCGTCGAGCGCCAGGTTGACGGCGTTGAACTCGATGTGGGCGAGCGCATGCACCAGCATGGCGCGGCCTTCGACGGTCGCCATCGAGCGCCGGCCGACCAGGCGCGGCGGCACCAGTTCCGGTCGCGCGGGGCGGCCGGGGATGCTGCCCGTGGTGTCGAGCACGGCCGCGCGCTCGACCCTCGCCCTGCCCTCGGCACGCGCACGCACCAGCGCAGCGACGGCATCGGCCTTGGCGCGCGGGTCGGTCAGCAGCAGGCAGTCCAGGGCTGCGGCGCGCAGTTCGATCGGGTGAGACATGGGCGATCCATCGGGGCAAAGGCGGCAGTGTAGCAAAAACCGGCGCCGCGCCGGCGGCCTCCTTCCTGTCGGGAAACTTTACAGTAGGCACATGTAATTTCTTGCATAAAACACCAAGCTGCTGTTTTGTAAGGATATTTACTTTATGGCACGAAACGTGCTTATAGGTAATCATCCTTAATAACAACTCATCATCCTGGAATGAAACTTTCGACTTCGATCATCGCTTCCCTCGCCTTCGCTGCCGCAGGCGCTGCCAACGCCACGCTCGTGACCGCGTATGACAATTTTGATGGCACCGATTCCGGCTGGAAGCAGGGCTGGACCCTCGCCGGCAGCAAGAACCCGGCCACGGCTCCAGCCAAGATGCTGAACTCGGCCCTGGTCTTCAGCGGCAACAGCGACAACGCGGCAGTGCGCAAGCTCGACACCCGCCAGTTCTCGGACGTGTTCGTGGACTTCACCCTTACCTACACGGGCACCCTCGGCAATAACGACTTCCTCGCGCTGTGGTTCGGCAATTCGGCCGGCCCGAACATTGGCATGAAGGCCAACTGCGACGGCGCCTGCACCAACGACCTGTTCGTGCGCACCTCGGGCACCACCGGCACTTACCTGCCAGGCAGCGACCTGCTGTCCGGCGTCAGCTATCAGGTATCAGGCCACCTGTACAAGTCGAAGCCGGGCGCGAATCACTATTACGACAGCTTCGAGGCGTGGTTCAAGCCAAGCGCAGCCGACCTGGCACCGACCATGATCAAGGCGAAGTTAGCCAACAGCAATGTCAAATCCTTCGATACCCTGGGCTTCCGCACCGCAAACATCGACAACAAGCTCACGATCAGCGTCGACAACCTGCGCGTCGCGAATGTGCCGGAACCGGGCAGCCTGGCACTGATGGGCCTGGCTCTCGCGGGCCTGGCCGCGGCACGCCGCCGCAAGCGCGCCTGATCTGCATCGCATTGCATCGAAGCCTGGCTCTGCCAGGCTTTTTTTTTGGCGCTGCTCCCGTTAAGTACGGAATCTTCGCCTAGCACAATTTCTCTCGCGCACAATTGTGCGTTGGCGAACACACAACGCTTTTGTGAAGTTTTCAAAAATAAATTTGTGACAGATATGTGCACGTTTGACCTGTGTTGACAGTGCCGAAATACTCATCAGGCGGCACACGGAAATGCCGTTTTTCACCAGCGCATCCCAATAACAACAGATCAAGAGGAGCATCGTCGTGAGTACAAACCGCCGTCGTTTTACCCTTGTTGCAGCACTCGTCATGGCTTTGGGCGCCCAGGGCCCGCTCGCCAGCGCCGCCGTCACCGGCATCCTGCCGGGCACCACCGGCACGCTCGGCGCGCTGGCCGCGGCGCGGATCGACTCGCTGTTCGCCCAGGAGTTGAACCAGCAGTTGACCAACGTCTATTACGACGTCATCGTCGTGTTCGACAAGAAGGAAAGCGCCTCGCGCCTGTCTACGCTGGCGCGCAAGGTCAAGACCTACAAGGTCTTGCCGATGGCGCGCGTACTGCTGACCCGCGACCAGATCCGCCAGGTGGCAGGCTGGCCCGAGACCCGCTTCATCGAGCCCAGCCGCAGCCAGCGCCTGTTCAATGCCGAAGGCCGCGTCATGACCCGCGCCGAGGAGGTGCAGAAGGTGCTCGGGCTGGACGGCAGCGGCGTGACGGTCGCGATCATCGACACCGGCGCCGACGGCCTGCATCCCGATCTCGTCAACGTCAAGAAGAACTACGCGGTGGCGGGCGCGCTCGGCAGCGACCCGAAGGTCTACGTCTCGCTCACCCCGGACGGCATCGACGTCGAGACGGCGATCGTCGAGCGCCATACCGACCTGCTCGGGGCGAAATGGAACACCGACGAATACGGGCACGGCACCCATTGCATCGGCACCATCGCCGGCACCGGCGTGGACTCCGACGGCAACCTGCGCGGCATGGCGCCCAAGGCGAACATCATCAGCTACGCCACCAGCACCGGCATCAACCTGCCCTTCACGCTGGAAGCCTACGACCACGTGATCGCCAGCGTGCGCGACGGCGAAGCCGACATCCGCGTGCTCAGCAATTCCTGGGGCAGCTCGTCCTACGAGCCCTTCAACCCCAACCGCTCGACCAACGTCGCCTCGCGCCTGGCCTACGAGCAGGGCATCCTGTCGGTCTTCGCGGCCGGTAACGACGGCCCCAGCCCGAACACCATGAACCCGTATTCGAACGCCCCGTACGCGCTGGGCATCGGCGCCACCAACAAGGCCTACGGCATGGCCGGCTTCTCCTCGCGCGGGCGCCCGGACGGCAACCACGACCGCGAGCTGGCGCTGGCCAACCTGCAGTCCTTCCTGGCCGCCGGCGCCGAGGAACAGGCCGCCTGGGACCATGCCGCGCGGCCGCTCGGCATCGACCGCCCCGCCATCGTGGCGCCCGGCGAAAACATCGTCTCGGCGCAGAACCCGGTGCATCCGATGACGGCCAGCGGCACCAACTACGGCGCCGCATCCGGCACCTCGATGGCGACGCCGCACGTGAGCGGGATCGCGGCCCTGGTGCACCAGGCCCAGGACGTGCGCGGCGGGCCGCGCCTGGCGCCGCTCGACGTGATCCGCCTGCTGGAAGTGACCGCCAACAAGGCCGTCATGCAGGGCTACGACACCTTCGACGCGGGCGCCGGCTTCGTCGACACCCGCAAGGCGGTCGATGCGGTCAAGGCCGGCGCCATCCCGCACGCCGTCACCGATGACGACCTCGTGCACTTCAACCCGGGGCCGATGCGGGTGTCCGGCGGCACCTATGCCGGCTCGGCGATGTTGAATTCGTTCCAGACCAATGCCGGTTACGGCCTGCACAAGATCACCGTGGAGCCGGGCGCCGTCAAGCTGTTCGCAGACGCTTCGTGGGCCCTGGAAGCGAACAACCTGTACATCAGCCTGTACGCTCCCGGGGTCGACCCCAGCACCGGCGTCAACTTCGCGGCCCAGTCGGCCGGGCTGACCACGGTCCAGAAATACCGCTCGGTCGAAGTCAAGTATCCGCAGGCGGGCGAATGGCATGTGCGGGTCGACGGGCGAGTCAACCTGGTCTCGACCGATTACACCGGCAAGTACGAGGTGACGGTGCCGGACAACGTGCCGCCGACCGCCGCGCTGACCGTCAGCGCCACCAAGGTGAGCAGCGGCCAGCCGGTGACGATCAACGCCAGGGTCGCGGACGCGAACGGCGTGTCGACAGTCCAGGAGGCGCGCGTGCAGGTCGTCACCAGCAGCGGCAAGGTGCTGCACAGCTTCGACAAGTCGGCTTTTGCCCGGCAGGGCGAGGCGCTGGTGTTCGCGAAAGCGGTAACGTTGTCGGGCAAGGGCCCGTGGACCGTCGAGGTGCGGGCGGCCGATGCCGACGGCCAGCAGGCGGTCAAGCAGGCCACCATCGGGCGCAAGTAAGTAGCAAGTAAGTAGCAAGTAAGAAGCTGGCCCGGCAAGGCCCGCCTCAGGCGGACGGCCCCGCGCCGTCCGCCTCGACGAAGGCCTTGATCCTGCCGAGCGCCCGCTCCCACTGGCGGCCGATCGCCTCCAGCGCGCAGCGCGCCTCCTCGATGCGCTGCGGGTCGAGCTGCCAGCGGCGCTCGCGCCCGAGTTTCACGTCGCACACGATGCCGGCCTCGGCGAGCACGTGCAGGTGCTTGGTCACGCCCTGCCGGGTGATGGCCGTGCCCGCGGTCAGCTGGGCGATCGACATCAGGCCACCCGCGCACAACAGGGTGACCAGTTGCAGCCGCACCGGGTCGCCCAGCGCCGCGAACACGGCGGCAAGCCGTTCCGGGCCGACGCTAGCCGCCGACATGGCGCGCGATGTTGCCGACCTGCGCGTCCCAGCCCTGGCTGTTCATGCGGAAGGCCTCCAGGCGGCGCTGCGCCGGCACCCGGTCGAAGCCCGATTCGACCACGGTCAGCAGGGTGCCATTGCCGGGCGCGTCCTGCAGGGTAAAACACACCAGCGTCGGCGTTTCCTGCGCATAGTCGAGCGCGGGATCGACCGCATACGGGTGCCAGTGGAAGGACAGCATGTGTTCCGGCTCGACGCGCTCGACCCGGACCTCGAACCACAGGTGTTCATAGCCGGGATGCGTGATGCGTCCGCGCACCCGTTCGCCGGGCACGAAGGCCTGGCCCGCCAGGTTCACGCCGAACCATGCGCCGAACTCGGCGGTGTCGGCCAGCGCGCGCCATACCCTGGCGCGCGGCGCGCGGATCTCGATGCTGCGTTCGATGCGGTCGCTGCTTGTGCTTGCGGTCATGTGGGGCCTCCGGCGGATGAGGATTGATATGCAACCGATTGGTTGCGCGTACCCAGTGTAGCGCACGCGGGCCTGCCCTTGCAAACGCATGTGCACCGGCGCTTCGCTCGCGTATGCAGCATGGGAACCAATCCGGGCTGCGCAGCGTCGAATCCGGGCATGGACTGGGCCAGGGCCGCGACCGCCCTGGCGGCCGGCGTGCCGACAACGCAAATCCGGCGCGCCGGCGCAACAAATCCATGACGCATACGACGCTTCCTGCCAAACTGTTCCAGGTTTCCCTTGGTTGTCCTCAGCTGCGTTTGGTTGCTCTTCGGTGCTCTTATTTGCTCTCAGTTGCTCTTAGTTGCTCTTAGTTGCTCTTTGGTTGCTCTTAGTTGCTCTTTGGTTGCTCGTAGTTGCTCGTAGTTGCTCATAGTCGTCTCACTGACCATTGACCGCCATCATGGATGCCACCGAAGCAGGACGCATTGCATCGTCAGCGCAGGGGAGCGCGCCGCAGCCCACGCTCGGCCTGCGCGACGCGGTCGCCGTCATCGTCGGCGTCGTGATCGGGGCGGGCATTTTCAAGGCGCCCTCGATCGTGGCCGGGCACAGCGGCAGCGCCGGCGCCATGTTCGGGCTGTGGGTCCTCGGCGGCCTGGTGTCCCTGGCGGGCGCGCTCTGCTATGCCGAGCTCGCCACCTCCTGCGCCCACGCCGGCGGCGATTACCACTTCCTGCGCCGGGCCTACGGCCGCCGGGTCGCCTTCCTGTTTGGCTGGGCACGCTTTTCCGTGATCACCACCGGCTCCATCGCCCTGCTCGGCTTCGTGTTCGGCGACTACCTGCAGCAGGTGCTGCCGCTGCCCGGCCTGGCCGGGGCCTCCGGCGCGACCGTCTACGCGTTTGCCGCCGTGGCCGTGCTCACCCTGCTGAACCTGCGCGGCATCCGCGCGGGATCGCTCACCCAGACCTGGCTCACCGTGCTCGAAGTCGGCGGCCTGCTCCTGATCGCGGGCGCGGCCATGTTCTTCGCCGCGGCGCCCCTGCCCCTGCCGCCGCAGGCGGCGAGCGCGGGCCCGCCCTCATGGGGCATGGCGATGATCTTCGTGCTGCTCACCTACGGCGGCTGGAACGAAGCCGCCTACATCAGCGCCGAGGTGCGCGACGGCCGCCGCAACATGGTCCGCGCCCTGACCCTGTCGATCCTGGTCATCACGCTGCTCTATTTGCTGGTGACCTGGGCCTGCTGGCACACCCTCGGACTGGCCGGCATGGCCGCTTCGGAAGCGCTGGCCGCCGACGTCATGCGCGCGACCCTCGGCCCCGTGGGCGAAACCATCATTTCGCTGCTGGTGGCGGTGTCGGCGCTCACCTCGATCAACGCCACCATGATCGTCGGCGCGCGCACCGGCTATGCGATGGGCTGCGACTGGCCGCGGCTGCGCCTGCTCGGCCACTGGGACGGAACGCGCGGCTCGCCGGCCCCGGCCATGCTGGCGCAGGGCGTCGCCGCGCTGCTGCTGGTCGGCCTCGGCGCCGCCTTCGGCAGCGGCTTCAAGGCGATGGTCGAATTCACGGCCCCGGTGTTCTGGCTGTTCTTCCTGCTGGCCGGGCTGTCGCTGTTCGTGCTGCGTCGGCGCGAGCCGAACCTGGCACGCCCGTTCAAGGTGCCGCTGTTCCCGCTGCTGCCGCTCGTATTTTGCGCGACCTGTTGCTGGATGCTCTGGTCCAGCCTGTCGTATGTGGTCAACCAGTCGCTCGGCGGCCTGAACGCGGCCTGGATCGGCGTCGCCGTGCTCGCGGCCGGCCTGCTGCTGCTGCCGCTGCTGCGCGCAGGCGCCGTGCCCGGACCCGGCCCGGCGCCGGGTGCCTGAGCCCCGCCCACAGGAAACTCGCCGTTCCCCATCCACCCACCAGAAGGAGAGTATCGATGACTTCCCAACCCCGCCGCACGCTGCTCGGTTTCGGCGCTGCCGCGACCGGCCTGGCCCTGCTCCCCGCCCCGCGGCTGCTTGCCCAGCCGGCCGCAAGCGCGCCGGCCCTCGATGTCCCCTATGTCCCCACGCCCCAGCAGGTCGTCGACCGCATGCTGCAGCTGGCCAGGGTCGGCAAGAGCGACATCCTGTACGACCTCGGCTGCGGCGACGGGCGCATCGTGGTCACCGCAGCCAAGGCCCATGGCGCGCGCGGCACCGGCATCGACATCGATCCCGAGCGCATCGCCGAGGCGAAGGAAAACGCAAAAAAGGCCGGCGTGACCGACAAGGTGAGCTTTCGCGTGGCTAATCTCTTCGAGACCGACCTGTCGCCGGCATCGGTCGTGACGCTCTACCTGCTGCCGACGATCAACACCAGGCTGCGCCCGCGCCTGTGGCAGCAACTGAAAGTCGGCGCGCGCGTGGTGTCGCACGCGTTCGACATGGGACCGGAATGGCCGCCCGAGAAGACCGAAACCGTCGACGGCAGGACGATTTATTACTGGACCATCACCCCGGCGCAAAAGAAGCTGGTCAAGAGCTGAACCTGGCGGGCCGGGTCGCCGCAGCCGCGGCCGCACCTGGTGCGCGATTTGTTTCAAATGCAATATATGCACGCGCTCCGCCACGGCCGCTGCCGATGGCAAGCAGACTTCATGGTATCGTTCGTAAAAAAACATGCAGGCTGCGCGCGCGGCCGGGGCCGCCAGCGCCCTGCGTCCCGTGCTCGCCGGCATTCTGGGGAGTGCTGATGGTGTCCATTGTGCTGCGACTGCGGCTGTGCCTGCTGCTCCTTGCGGGCCTGTTTTCGCTTGCAGGAACGGCCCTGCCTGCGTCGGCGCAGCCTGCGCCCGCGCCGGCGGCGCCGCTGCGCGTCACCCTGGATGCCAACTATCCGCCTTTCGCCCACCGCAACGGCGACGGCAAGCTCGAGGGCTACTCGGTCGACGTCTGGCGCCTGTGGGAGCAAAAGACCGGGGTCCCGGTCAAGCTGATTGCGGCCGACTGGGCCCAGGTGCAGCCGATGTTGCAGCGCGGCGAAACGGATGTCATCGACCCGATTTTCCGGACCCCGGAACGGGCCCAGCACTTCGACTTTTCGCAGCCCTACGCCACCGTCGCCACCGCGATCTATGCCGATGCATCGCTCGGCGGCATCCACGAGATGGCCAGCCTGAAAGGCTTCGAGGTCGCGGTCCAGGCCGACGACGCCTGCGCCGAACAGCTGCGCAGGGCCGGTGTCGGCAAGGTGCGCCTGCTCCCCAGTTACGAAGCCCTGATCGCGGCCGCGGCGAGCCAGAGCGTCAAGCTGTTGTGCATGGACGAGTACTCGGCCGACTACCACCTGTACCGCCTCGGGCTGCAGCGCAGCTACGTGAAGGCCTTCGAGGTGTCGCGCGACGAGCTGTGGCGCGCAGTGCGCAAGGGCGACAGCGCCACGCTGACCCTCGTCGAACGGGGCATGGCGCAGATTTCGCAGGCCGAGCTAGACGCCCTGCGCGAGCGCTGGATCGGGCGCCCGCTGATCTTTACCCGCTACGCCGAGCGCCTGATGCAGGCGCTGGTCGCGCTAGCCTGCCTGGTGCTGCTGCTGGGCGGCTGGCTGGTGACGGTGCGGCGGGCGGTCGCCAGGCGCACCCGCGAGCTCGAACGGGAAAAGGCGCAATTGCGCTCGCTGGTGGAGAACAGCCCCGACCTGGTCTGGCTGAAGGACCGCCATGGCGTCTACCTGGCCTGCAATGCGAAGGCAGCCCTGCTGTTCGGCAAACCGCCAACCGAGATCGTCGGCCGGCGCGACGACGACCTGTTCGGCCCGACGGCGGCGCTGCGCTTCCGGCTGGGCGACGCCGCCGCGCTGCGCGCCGGGTGCCCGGTCCGGACCGAGGAACTCGAGGAGCTGCCCGGTTCCGCCGGCCAGCGTGTCTTCGAGACCATCAAGACCCCGATCACCCAGCCCGACGGCACCATGATCGGCGTGCTTGGCGTCGCCCGCGACATCACCGAGCGGCGCCGCCAGGAACGCACGATCCGCGAGCAGGACCGCCTGCTCGAGGAAATGAGCAGCCTGGCCCAGATCGGCGCCTGGGAAGTCGACCTGGCCAGCGGCGCCTTCCACTGGACCGAGGAACTGGCGCGCATCTACGAACTCCCGGCGGGCCAGGAACTTACTCCCAAGGCCTGCACCGCCTGCTATCGCGCCGAAGACCGCGCCCTGATCGCGCGCAGCGTCGAGGGCGCCCGGCTGCGTGCCGAATCGTTCAGCGTCGAGCTCGAAATCGTCAGCGGGGCCGGCAAGCGCAAATGGGTGCGCACGATCTGCGGCCCGGTGCTGGAAGACGGCGAGGTGGTCAAGCTGCGCGGCACCGTGCAGGACGTCACGCAGCGGCGCGAGCTCGAGGAATCGATGCGCATGGCGAACCTGATCTACCAGACCAGCCTGGAAGCGATCCTGGTCACCGACGAGGCCAACCGCATCGTCGATTCCAACCCCGCCTTCACCACCCAGACCGGCTACGCCTTGCCGGAGGTGCTGGGCACCCGACCGGCGCTGTTTGCGTCCAGCATGCACGACAACCGTTTCTACGAGCGCATCTGGCAGGAGCTGGAGGCGCACGACGCCTGGGAGGGCGAGATCCTGGACCGCAACAGCGACGGCGCATTCACGGCCAAGTACGTCAACATGCGCGCGATCCGCCATCCGGACGGGCGCGTCTACCGCCATGTGATCCAGTTCCGCGACATCAGCGAACAAAAGGAAAAGGACGAGCTGATCTGGCGCCAGACCAATTTCGACGCCCTCACCGGCCTGCCCAACCGCCGCCTGTTCGTCGACCGCCTCGAACAGGAGCTCAAGAAGAGCCATGGCGCCGGCCACGGCCTCGGCGTCCTCCTGCTCGACCTCGACCGCTTCAAGGACGTGAACGACAGTTTCGGCCACGCGAAAGGCGATGCGGCCCTGGTCGAACTGACCCGGCGCATCGAACGCTGCGCCCCGGAGGGCACCACCATCGGCCGCCTCGGCAGCAACATGTTCGCCCTGATCATCGGCGAATTCGACGGCCGCACCCACCTCGAAACCACGGCCGAAGCCGTGATCGGGGCGATTGCCGCGCCCCTGGCGCTGGGCAGCGACGGCGAGGCCTACCTGTCGGCCAGCGTCGGCATCAGCGTCTATCCCGACGACGGCAACAATGCCGCCGACCTGGTGCGCAACGCCGAAGCGGCGGTCTACCTCGCCAAGAGCGAAGGACGGGGGCGCTTCCGGTACTTCACCCCTACCCTGCAGCAGCGTGCGCGCAAGAAGCTCGCGCTGACCAACGACCTGCGCCTGGCCCTCGGCCGCGGCCAGCTGCAGTTGCATTACCAGCCAATCGTCGACGTTGCCGGCGGCCCCATCCGCAAGGCGGAGGCGCTGCTGCGCTGGGACCATCCGGAGCACGGCATGATCAGCCCGGCGCGCTTCATCCCGCTGGCCGAGGACGCGGGCCTGATCGACCAGATCGGCGGCTGGGTGGTCGGCGAAGCCATCGCCAGCATCGAGCGCTGGCGCCGGGCCTACGGCTATGTGGTCGAGCTCAGCGTCAACGTTTCCCCGGTCCAGTTCGACCGCCGCGGCACCCTGTCCTGGCTCGATCGCGTGGTCGACGCCAAGCTGCCGCCCAACAGCATCACCATCGAAATCACGGAGGGGCTGCTGGTGAGCGACGCCGAGCAGGTCAAGCGCTGCCTGCAGGCGTTGCACGCGGCCGGCGCACGCGTCTCCATCGACGACTTCGGCACCGGCTTTTCCTCGCTTTCCTACCTCAAGGATTTCGACGTCGACTACCTCAAGATCGACAAGAGCTTCATCAACAACCTGACCGAGAACGGCAGCGACAAGGCATTGACGGAAGGCATCATCGACCTCGCCCACCGCCTCGGCATCGAGGCCATTGCCGAGGGCGTCGAAAGCGCGGCCCAGCGCGACATGCTGGCGGCGTTCGGCTGCGACTACATCCAGGGCTTCTATCATTCGCCAGCGCTGACGCGCGAGGCGTTCGAGGCCTGTCTCGAGCGCCAGATGGTGCATTGAAGCCGGCCCGGGCCGCAGCGGGCGGCCCCGATCTGCGGACAGCGTCGCCGGCAGCGGGGTGAGCGAGCACGATTTTCCGGGCGACGCCGGCGCTGACGCCAACAGCTTCGGCGGCGACAGGCTCGGCGACGAGGGCTTCGGCGGCGGCGACGGCATGCTCGGCTGACCGGCGCTGCCGTGCCCTGCGCGGCCGGGCGCGGGGCCGCGCGCGCTGTTTCCGGCGCGGCATTGTGGCGGACCCACAGGTAGGCGATAATGGCCGGCCCGGTGCAATAGCAAGTTGAGCGCCTGCCGGCTCGCCGTCGGTTTCACCCACGCCCTCGCAGGCCTTTATGACCCTCACCATCTCCCGCATCCTGCATGCCGGTTACGTCTTCGAGTGCGATCGTACGCGCATCGCCTTCGATCCGGTGTTCGAGAATCCGTTCAGCCGCAACTGCCATGCGTTTCCCGAGGTCCGTTTCGATCACGAACAGATCCGCGCCACGGCATTCGACGCCGTCTTCATCTCGCATTTTCACGACGA
This sequence comes from Massilia sp. GCM10023247, assembly GCF_042653325.1. Classification (NCBI taxonomy): domain Bacteria; kingdom Pseudomonadati; phylum Pseudomonadota; class Betaproteobacteria; order Burkholderiales; family Oxalobacteraceae; genus Massilia; species Massilia sp. GCM10023247. The sequence continues at coordinate 13,519 of NZ_JBHSIB010000024.1, read as the reverse complement.
CCATTGCTCGCTCGATAGCCTCGACCTGCTGGACCGGCGCACGCCGATCCACATCTATTGCCTGTTCGAGGAACTGTTCGCGATGGTGCGCGAACTGGGCTTCACCGAGGTCCACCCGCTACAGATCGACATGCCGGTCAAGGTCGGCCCCTTCGCCGTGACGCCGCGGGCGGCGCTCGACGCCCAGGTCGACTCGATGTTCCAGGTCGCCGCCGCCGGCCTGAACGTCCTGAATGTCGTCGATGCGTGGATCGACCCGGAAGGGCTGGAGACGCTGGCCCGGCATGCGCCCTGGGACATGGTGCTGTGGCCCTTCCAGACCATGCGCGAGATCGAGGTACTTTCGCCCTCGCGCGCCGCACCCGCGCCCCCGGCGCTGCCCGCCGACTGGATCGAACAGCTCGCCGTGCTGCGGCCGCGCTACGTGGTGCCGAGCTCCTGCCAGTTCCAGCAGGAGCCCTGGTCCTGGTACAACCAGGCCTTCTTCCCGATCAGCTACCGCCAGTTCGGCGAGCAGGTCGAAGCGGCGCTGCCCGGGGTGCAGGTGGTGCGCATGAACCCGGGCGTCGCGCTCGAACTCATGCGCAGCGGCGAGCGGAGCAGCCTGGGCCCGGCCGCACCGCTGCCCTGGGTGATGCCGGTCGGCGAGCAAGATGTCGATTACCGCTACGACCCGCAGGCCGTGCCGCCCGCCACCGCCGACATTGCGCGCCGCTTTCCGGCGCTGAGCCCAGCGCAGGCGGCGCGCGTGCATGACTACCTCGCCCGCGGGCTCGCCGACGCCTACCGCGCCATGGAACTGCCCGAGGACAGCTATTTCGAGCGTCCGCGCATCTGGCAATTGACCGTCTACGACCACACCGGGGCCGGCACTGCCTGGCGCTACCGGGTCGAAGGCGACACGATCGCCGCGCTGCCGGCCGAAGCCGGGCCCCTGTCCTGGACCACCGAAGTGCCGCTTGCCAAACTGTATGCGGCGCTCGGACTCGGCGAATCGCTGAGCTCGATGTACATGCGCATCAACGACACGGTCTTCGATGCCGAGACCGAACACGACCTGGCGTCCAGCGACCTGGTCGACGATCCCCTGATCCGCTGCCTCTTCGACGAGGCATTCGGCGCCTACCAGGCCGCGCAGCTGCGCCGGCTGAAAGAACGCACATGACGACTAGCGAACTGCCCTTCCGTGCCACCACCGAACAAGCCTGCGACTGGCTCGCCGGCGCAACCGGCACCCCGTGGACCCTGGCCCGGTTGCTCGAGTCCGGCCTGACGCCCTATGTCTGGCTCGACTACGATGCAGCGCACGCCGATCTGTTCGGCGAGGCCAACGGCGGCTATGCGGCGCCGATCTTCTTCGAGGCCGACATTGCGCGCCTGGCCGGCGGCAGCGAAGACGTGCTCATCACCATCACCAAGGACGTGTACCGCCTGCCGGCCAAGCTGCCGGCGCCGGGCTTCCGGCGCGCGCTGCACGAGCTGCGTTTCCTGAAGAAGGACGTCGAGCGCCTGCCGGCCCGGCTGGCGCGCGAGGCCGCGCCTTCGCCGCCGCCCGCGCCCGCGGCCGAGTCCAGGCTGGGAATCGGCCGCGAGCAGGTGCTGGCCGCCTTCGGGGGACTGGTCAAGATCGACCTGGAGGCCGCGCTCGCGGATGGCGGCGGCATGTTCGGCGACGACGGCGCCCGCGTCAAGGGCAGCGCCAGGAAGTCGAAGAACAAGGCGTTGTGGAATCCGGTGACCCTGGCCCTCGGCCTGAACGACCTCTACCGGGTGCCGGCCGGACGCCTGTCCAGGGTGTTCGCGAGCCAGGATTTCCTGCATCCGTGGCGCGAGAACTGGGAACAGAGCTTGCGCCTGCTGGGAAAATAGCGGGAGCGGCCGGCTCAGGCCGGCGGTGTCATCTGCGCTTTCGCCGCCAGCACGCGGCGCAGCGCGTTGTCCGGATCGAGACCCGACATCAGCAGGTTGATGATCTCTTTCTTGTCTTCGCCGCTGACGTCCTTGCAGGCCTCGCGGTGGGCGCAGAAATACGCATACCACGCCACATCGGCCGGCCGTTCCTTGCGCGGTTTCAGGCGCTTCGGCACGCCCGCGCGCGCCGCGGCTGCGAACGCGGCGAGGCGCGCATGGAGCTCGGGGCCGGCCCAGTCGAAGCCGGCCACTGCGCGCCGCTCGGCCTCGGGCGCCACCGCGCCGGCCGGGCTCAAGGCCAGGCAGGCCAGGTTGGGCAGTCCGTTGGCCCCGCAGAATTCTTCGACGAACTCCAGCTTCATGGCCAGGCCCACCGGCACCGCGCGGTCGACCGCCGCATCCTTCGGGTACAGCAGGCGCGTCAGCGTCAGGAGGTCGGCCCAGCCGATCGGGGCGCCCTGCCCGGCCTGGGCGTGGCGCACCAGGGCATCGACGAGCCTGATGCCGACGTCGATGTCGCCGAGAGTGAGTTGCTTACTGGTGTCGATTGCTGCCTCCGTTCTGGTTGATGTGATGCCGCATCCGGGCTAACTTCGCGGTCATTGCACAGCCAGAAGTATCGGAACAGCACGGGAACAAGCTCGCTGCAATTGCGGTTTTCCCTTAGTTGCTAATCAGTTGCTAGTCGTTGCAAATCATATCATTTGCTGGTACAACCCAACATGCGTACATATCGGATGACCAGACCAATTCCAGTCCGCTTCCTCCGGGAATCGGACACATCCGCTAGCACCATTCGCTGATACTTCACTGATACTTAAAACCAGAAGCTACAGGAGACACCGATGAAATTCACCCTCACGTGCGCGGCCGCGTGCCTTGCCCTGTTCGGCAGCGCAGCGGCCCACGCCCAAGCGTATCCGACCAAGACGATCACCATGATCGTTCCGTTCGCCGCAGGCGGCCCGACCGATACCGTCGCCCGCCTCGTGGCGCAGTCGATGGGCACCAAGCTCAAGCAGCAGATCATCATCGAAAACGTCGGCGGCGCCGGCGGCACCATTGGCGCCGCGCGCGTGGCCAAGGCCGCGCCGGACGGCTACACGCTGTTCCTGCATCACATCGGCCACGCCACCGCCCCGTCGCTGTACCGCAAGCTGAGCTACGACGCGATGACCAGCTTCGAGCCGATCGGCCTGGTCACGGACGTGCCGATGACCATTGTCGCGCGCGGCGACTTCCCGGCCAAGGACATGAAGGAATTCCTGAGCTACGTAAAAGCCAACAAGGACAAGGTCACCTACGCCAACGCCGGCGTCGGCTCGGCCTCGCACCTGTGCGGCATGCTGTTCATGACCGCCATCGGCACCGACCTGACCACCGTTCCGTACAAGGGCACCGGCCCGGCGATGAACGACCTGCTCGGCGGCCAGGTCGATTTCATGTGCGACCAGACCACCAACACGACCAGCCAGATCAAGAGCGGCAAGATCAAGGCCTACGCGGTCACCACCAAGAACCGCCTGGCCTCGATGCCGAACCTGCCGACCCTGAACGAATCCGGCCTGCCCGGCTTCGAAGTAGCGGTCTGGCACGGCATGTACGCGCCGAAGGGCACGCCGAAGGCGGTCATCGACACGCTCGCGAGCGCCTTGCAGACGGCCCTCAAGGACCCGGTCGTGAAGCAGCGCTTCGCCGACCTGGGCACCGAACCGGTCGCGGAAAACCGCGCAACGCCGGCGGCGCTGCGCGCGCACGTGCAGTCCGAAATCGCACGCTGGGCGCCCATCATCCAGAAGGCCGGCGTCTACGCCGACTGATCTGACGCTGCATGGCAGCCGGACCTCCGGGTCCGCGGAGACCGGGGCGCAAGGCGCCGGTCTCCCGCTTCGTGATCTCGCGATATCCGCAATATCCGCAATATCCGCAATTTCGTATGCAGCATCCGCAGGTTCCGCTTCCCGGCATCGCCCCCAGGAAGCGGGATGAACAAGAACATCCGTAACAAAAGGGGACAGCTTTGCCTTCATTCATCCGCCATCCAAAGGACTTTTGGATCGGCATCATTTTCATGTGCTTCGGACTGGCCGCCGTCCTCATCGGCCGCGACTATTCGATGGGCACGGCCGGCCGCATGGGCCCGGCCTATTTCCCGAGCGTCCTCGGCGGCCTGCTGGCGCTCATCGGCCTGATCGGCGTGGTGCGCTCCTTCCTGCGCCCCGGCGAAGCCATCAGCAAGTTCTACGTCAAGGAACTGGTGCTAGTCCTCGTCGCCGTGCTCCTGTTCGGCTTCCTGATGCGCGGCGCCGGCCTGGTGCCGGCCGCCATCGTGCTGATCCTGATGAGCGCCTATGCCAGCCCCAAGTTCACCTGGGGTGCCTCGCTGCTGCTGGCCATCGGCCTGGCATTCTTCGCCGTCGTCCTCTTCGTCAAGCTGCTCGGCTTGCCGATCGCGATCTTCGGTCCCTGGTTCGGCTTTGAGTAAAAAATAACATGGAAATCTTCGCAAACCTCGGACTCGGCCTGGAAACGGCCTTTACTCTTACCAACCTGATGTACTGCCTGATCGGCGTGTTCGTCGGCACCGCCGTCGGCGTGCTGCCGGGCCTCGGTCCGGTCGCCACCATCGCCATGCTGCTGCCGGCCACCTTCGGCCTGCCGCCGGTCGCCTCGCTGATCATGCTGGCGGGGATTTATTACGGCGCCCAGTACGGCGGCTCGACGACGGCGATCCTGGTCAACCTGCCGGGCGAGTCGTCCTCGGTGGTCACCGCCATCGACGGCCACATCATGGCCCGCAACGGCGAAGCCGGCAAGGCGCTCGCCACGGCCGCGCTCGGCTCCTTCTTTGCCGGCACCGTCGCCACCGTGCTGCTGGCCCTGTTCGCGCCGCCGCTGGCCGACATGGCCCTGAAATTCGGCCCGGCCGAATACTTCTCGCTGATGGTGCTGGGCCTGGTCGCATCGGTGGTGCTGGCCAGCGGTTCCTTGCTCAACGCGATCGGCATGGTGATCCTGGGCTTGCTGCTCGGCCTGGTGGGCACCGACGTCAATTCCGGCCAGGCGCGCTACACCTTCGACTTCCCGCAGGTGGCCGACGGCATCAACTTCGTCATCGTCGCCATGGGCATGTTCGGCATCGGCGAAATCATCCGCAACCTCGAACATGACGAGACGCGCCAGCTGATGATGAAGAAGGTCTCCGGCCTGATGCTCTCCAAGGACGATTTCAAGCGCATCGCCGCCCCCGTCTTCCGCGGCACCGTGCTCGGCTCGGCGCTGGGCATCCTGCCCGGCGGCGGCGCCATGCTGGCCTCGTTCGCCTCGTACTCGATCGAAAAGAAGGTGTCGAAGAACTCGGCCAACTTTGGCAAGGGCGCAATCGAAGGCGTGGCGGCCCCTGAAGCGGCCAACAATGCCGGCGCCCAGACCTCGTTCATCCCGATGCTGACCCTCGGCATCCCGTCGAACCCGGTGATGGCGCTGATGGTCGGCGCCATGATCATCCAGGGCATCCAGCCGGGTCCCGCCGTGATGACCGAACAGCCGGCCCTGTTCTGGGGCCTGATCGTGTCGATGTGGTTCGGTAACTTCTTCCTGGTGCTGCTGAACCTGCCGATGATCGGCCTGTGGGTCAAGATGATCTCGGTGCCGTATCACCGCCTGTATCCGGCCATCCTGATGTTCTGCGCGATCGGCGTTTTCAGCCTCAACAACAGCGAATTCGACGTCTGGCTGATGGCCGTGTTCGGCCTGTTCGGTTACATCTGCGCCAAGCTGGGCGCGGAACCGGCGCCGATGCTGCTCGGCTTCATCATCGGCCCGATGATGGAAGAATACCTGCGCCGCGCGCTGCTGCTCTCGCGCAGCGACCCGATGGTGTTCATCGAGCGCCCGATCAGCGCCACCATGCTGGGCCTGGCGGTGGCGGCCATTGCCGTGGTGCTGCTGCCGTCGCTGAGGAAGAAGCGCGAAGAAGCCTTCCACGAAGACGACTGACAGCGTCAAGGGTCGCTCACGGAAAAGCAGGCCAGCGGCCTGCTTTTTTTATGGTGCGTAGCCGGTGGCGGACGTGTTGCAAAGGGCCACAAATGGCCTCTCGACAGCGCCAATTCTGTGTAATAATTTATATTTCCCACAGGAATTTCCAAAGCGCGTGTGCAGGACAGGAATCGGTTGCAGGAGCTTGCCGTCGCGCACCTGGAGGGGCAAATGAAAGAGCGCAAGACGCGCTCGGGAAAGTCGTCCCGTGAGTGAAATCAAGACATTTTTGCTGATGCTTGCCATCGGCAACATCACCTACGCCATCCTGATGGCCGGATACCTGCGCAGTGGCCCCACCCATGCGTCGATGCGGGTCTGGACCTGGGCCAAGGCCATCGAAGGCTGCGCTTATATCGCCTTCTGGCTGCGTCCGGACTTGCCGGGCAGCTTCAACCTGCTGGTCTCGAACGGGCTCCTGATCGCGGCCGGCGTCGGGCAGATGAGCGCCTACTGCATGTTCCTGGGCTACCGCTGTCAGCGCAGGCTGTGCGCACTGCTGGTGCTGGCCGAATGCCTGCTCGCCGCGGCCGTGCTGGCGGAGATGGCGCTGACCCGCTTGTCGGTGTTGATGTCGCTGATTATCGCCGTGCTCGCCAGCGTGAATGCCTGCATCCTCGCCGGCGGCCCGCGCGACCGGTCGATCCTGCGTTGCGTCATCGGCGTCCCGAACCTCCTGATCGCCCTGGCCTTCCTGGCGCGCGCCTGGGTCGGCGCCAGCTCCGGGACCCTGACCGTGTTCTCGCCGGGACCGACGCAAACGATGATCTACCTGGGCGCCTACCTGCTGCTCATCGTGAACGGGTTCGGCTTCCTCCTGCTGTGCAATCAGCAGAACGAGCGGCAGTTGCGTACCCTGGCCACCACCGACAGCCTGACGGGACTCGTCAATCGGTACGCGTTCCTGCAGGAAGCCGAGCGCGCCCATTCGCTGGCACTCAGGAGCGGCCAGCCCTTGACGCTCCTGATGATCGACATCGACCATTTCAAGCAGCTCAACGACCGCCACGGCCACGCCGCCGGCGACCGCGCGCTGTGCGTGTTTGCCGAGGCCGCAGGCAGGACGCTGCGCAAACACGACTTGATGGGCCGCCTCGGCGGCGAGGAGTTCGGGGTGCTGCTGCCAGGCACTTCCGCTACCGACGCGGTCGACGCCGCCGAACGCCTGCGCCTGGCGGTCGCCGCGGTGCCCGTCGAGGTGGCGCAGGGCGGGCACTTCATGACCGTCAGTATCGGCCTGGCCCAATTGCTCGACAAGGAGACGGTGGGCGCGGCCCTGGTGCGCGCCGACCGGGCGCTGTACCGCGCCAAGCGCGACGGGCGCGACCGGGTCGAGGCGCACCGCGCGCATCTCGGCCCCCATGCGGCCGACGAGCCTGACCTGCCCGGGCTGGAGGCCGCGCACTGAACCCGGCCGGGCCGCCCGCTGCAGGCAAGCTCTTGCCCCCGGGCAGCACGAAATGCGCTACCATTTCGACCTGATCCATCCATGCTGCCCCTCACCGTCGAGCGCGGCGGCCGGCGCCGCCGGGCCGCACCCCGGCGCCAGAAAGTCCTAACGTGCTTACCGTTCCCCATCTCGACGTGGATGCCGCCATCAAGACCCTCGTGCTCACGCTCGACCTGGTCGGCACCTTCGTCTTCGCCCTCAGTGGCGCCATGGCCGGCGCCCGGCGCCGCCTCGACATCTTCGGGGTGCTGGTGCTCTCCTTCGTGGCGGCCAGCTCCGGCGGCATCGTGCGCGACCTGCTGATCGGCGCCACGCCGCCGGCCGCGATCAGCGACTGGCGTTATCTTGCCGTCTCGCTGATGGCGGGCATCGTCATCTTCTTCTGGTACCCCGCCGTCAACCGCCTGCGCAGCCCGGTGCTGTTTTTCGACAGCGTCGGCCTGGCGCTGTTTTGCGTCGCGGGCGCGCAGAAGGCGCTGGTATTTGGCCTGGAACCGGTGATGGCCGCCTTGCTCGGCATGCTGACCGGGATCGGCGGCGGTATTGCGCGCGACGTCCTGCTGTCGAACGTGCCGGCCGTGTTCCGCTCCGATATCTACGCGGTGGCCGCCCTCGCCGGGGCCGCCGTGGTGGTGGGCGGCGATGCCCTCGGGCTGCCCAGCACGGTGACCGCCTGCGCCGGCGCGGCCCTGTGCTTCGGCCTGCGCATGGCGGCCGTGCGCTACGACTGGCACCTGCCGCGCGCGCGCACGCCCGAGCTGGCGGAGGCGCAGCGCGAGGAAGACGAACGGGACGACAACCGCTGAGGCGCGAGCGCGCCAGGCAGCGGGCTAGCGAGACGGCTCGGCGTCGCCGATCGACAAGGCAATCCCTTGCTGGAGGTCGTCGAGGAAGGCCAGCGCCGGCCCGCCGTAGATCGAGGCGGGAACGGCGAGCTCGACCAGGCAGGCCAGCATCTCGCCGAACCACAGCGGGTCGGCGCCGCGCTGCTGCAGGCCATGGGACTCGGCCAGGTAGTGCACGGCCCTGGCGACGAGGTTGGGGTCGCGCCCTTGCCCGGCCACGAAGCCGACGTGGCGCATGGCGATCGTCTCGAAGCGATGGGCGAGCGTCTCGGCGATATCGGACGATACCCGGGTCGAGCCCGGATAGACACAGCTGGCGAGCGCACGGCAGGCGTCGCCCAGCTCAGCCTGGCGAAACTCGGTCACTGGCCTCTCCAATCAGGAAAACGGCAGCCATTATCGCACGGGCGCGGCGGCGCCCTCACCCGGCCAGCAAGTGGGGCCCGATCTCCCGCACCGTCTTGACGCCGGTGAGGACCATGTTGGTGCGCATGTCCTTTTCCATGATGGCAAGCAGACGTTCGACGCCGGCCTGCCCGGCGGTCGCCAGCGCGTAGACGAAGGCGCGGCCGATCAGCACGCCGTCGGCGCCCAGGGCCAGCATGCGGAACACGTCGGTGCCGGTACGCACCCCGCCGTCGGCGAAGATCGTCATCTTGCCCTTCACGGCCTCGGCAATCGCCGGCAGCGCCTGTGCCGTCGACAAGGCGCCGTCCAGCTGGCGCCCGCCATGGTTGGAGACGACGATGCCGTCGGCGCCGAACGCGAGGGCATCGCGGGCGTCGCCGGGGTCGAGGATGCCCTTGATCACCAGCTTGCCTTGCCACTCGTCGCGGATCCACTGCAGGTCGGGCCAGGCGATGCCGGGATCGAAGTTCTCGCCCAGCCAGCCGATGTAGTCCGTCAGCCCGGTGGCATTGCCGCGGTAGGCGGAAATGTTGCCGAGATCGTGGGGCCGTCCGAACAGGCCGACATCCCAGGCCCAGCGCGGATGGAGCATGGCCTGGACCATGCGCCGCAGCGGCGCGTTCGGGCCGCTCATGCCGGCATGCGCATCGCGGTAGCGCGCACCCGGCACCGGCATATCGACCGTGAACACGAGGGTGCGCGAGCCCAGCTCCCAGGCGCGCCGCATCACGTCGCGCATGAAGGCGCGGTCCCTGAGCACGTACAGCTGGAACCAGATCGGATGCGCGGCCTGCGCCGCCACCTCGGACAGCGGGCACACCGAGACGGTCGACTGGATGAAGGGGATGTTGCGGTGACAGGCCGCGCGCACGGCCTGCACCTCGCCGCGGCGCGCATACATGCCGGCCAGCCCGACCGGTGCCAGGGCGATCGGCAGGCCATAGCGCTCGCCGAAGAACTCGGTACCCAGCTCGAGCTGCTCGGAGCCACGCAGTACGCGCTGGCGCAGCTTGATCGCCTGCAGGTCGTCGACATTGCTGCGCAGCGTCTGTTCGGCGCCGGCGCCGCCGTCGAGGTAATGGAATAGGAAGGGCGGCAACTTGCGCCGGGCGGCTTCACGGAAATCCAGGGCGGACGAAATGATCATGGCGTGGCGCGTCTTCGAGAGGTGGATGGATCAGCGAACAACACGCATGTTGACACCATCGGCCCCGAAAATGAATACTCGGCAATGAAATTCTTCGACGCCCCGCGTAAACAGCGCCTGGCTGGCGGACCGCGCGCAGCCTCAGCCCGCCTGTCCGCCCTGGCTGTCCCACAACTTGCGCAGTTCGGGCGCCGGCAGCGGCCGGCTGAAATGGTAGCCCTGCCCCTGGTGGCAGCCCCGCTCCTGCAGGTAGCGCCACGCCGCTTCGGTCTCGATGCCTTCCGCCACCAGTTCGAGGTTCAGGCTCTTTCCGAGCGCAATGATGGCATCGATGACGGCGCGGTTCGCGGGATTGGTCTCGATCCCGCGCACGAAGGACTGGTCGATCTTGAGTTTATCCAGCGGCAGGCTCGACAGGCTGCTCAGGCTGGAGTAGCCGGTACCGAAATCGTCGAGGGCGATCCGAACCCCGAGCGCTTTGAGGTCCTGCAAGATCCTGACCGCATCGGCGACGTTCTCCATGATCGCCGTTTCCGTCAACTCGAGGACCAGGCAAGCCGGGCGGATACCCGAGCGCGCGATCAGCTCGCGCACGTAAGCGAGGAAACCGGCTCGCTGGAACTGCAGGGCCGACACATTGACCGACACGGTGAGGTCGAGGCCGGCAGCGCTCCAGTTGGCCTGCTGGCGGCAGGCTTCCTGCGCCACCCATTCGCCGAGCGGCGCGATCAGGCCGCAGGTTTCGGCAATCGGGATGAAGGCCGCCGGCCCCAATGCCGGCTCGATGCCGTCGGCCAGCCGCACCAGGGCCTCGATGCCTTCGACTTTGCCGGAAGCCAGGTTGACGATGGGTTGGTAGTGCAACAGCAGCCCGTCATGCTCGAGCGCCTGCTTGAGACGGCGTTCGACGCCCAGCACGAACTGGGCCCGCGCATCCATTTCCGGACAATAGAAGGCAAAGGAGCCGCGGCCGCTGTTCTTCACTTGCAGCATGGCGACGTCGGCAGCGTGCACCAGGACGCCGGCGCTGTCTCCATGTTCCGGGTAGCGGCTGATGCCGATACAGGCAGACAGCTTGACCTCAATATTGCCGATCGTAATAGGCCGGGCGACGGCCTCGACAATTGCATCGACCGTGGCGGCGACACTGGCGCCAGCCTGGTCCCCATCGGGCAGCACAGCCATGAATTCGTCCCCGCCTACCCGCGCAAGCAATTGGTCCTGGCGCATGCAATCCTGCATCCGGTGGGCGACCTCGCGCAGGACGCGATCGCCCACCTCATGCCCGTACAGGTCGTTGACCGGCTTGAAGCGGTCCAGGTCGATGTACAGCAAGGCGCCCTCGCGGCCCGCGCTGCGTCCTGCCGCGATGGCCTGCTCCAGGCACGCGAGGGCGCGGGTGCGGTTGGCCAGGCCGGTCAGCGGATCGTGGGAGGCCGCCCAGCGCACTGCCTGTTCGGCATGGCGGCGCTCGCCGATGTCGCGCGGCGCGACGTGCATCAGCCATTCGCCGCGGTGCTTCAGTACCGTCGCGGTGATCTCTACCGGAAACTCGGAACCATCCTTGCAGCGGTAGACCCGTTCGAAACTCGGCAGGCGCGCATCGCGGCAAGCGTCGAAGGTGGCGCGCAATCCTTCAGGCGTGCTGAGCAGGGCGATCTCGAACAGCGTCATGGACAAGAGTTCGGCATTGCTGTACCCGAGGCGCTCGGCCGCGATCCGGTTGGCGTAGCGTATCCTGCCCTCCTCGTCGACCAGCAGCATCATTTCGTTGGAGTGCTCGCTGAAGAACTGGAACTGCTGGAGCTCCATTTTTTGTTCGCTGAGCACGGCGGCGCGATGCTCGAGCAAGGCGGCAGCCCGCTCGATCGCCACGCCGACCTTGTTGACCTCGGAGACATGGACAGTGGCGACCTGTAACAGCGTGCCTTGGCCGAGGGCGGAGGCCGGCTCGACCAGCGCGTGGATCGAATCCGATATCAGGCGGTTGACCCAGCGCGCGAACAGCAGGCCCAGCGCAAAGAGCAGTGCCGCTGTCGCGCCCAGATAGGCGAGCTTGGCCTGCAAGGGTCGAATGACCTGGGCGCGCGGGACCCCGACGGTGGTCGTGAAACCCGTCAGCGGCGAGCGCGAGAAGCCGGTGATGTTCGGCACGCCATCCTTGCTGACGGTTTCGACCCATCCGGCGTCGCCGCGCATGATGGCAGAGCGCATCTCGGGGCTTGTCGCCTGGCCGACGAAACGCTCGCTGGCGCGACTGCGGGCCGCAATCACGGCCTTGCGGTCGACCAGGCTGGCGAGCCAGCCTGGGTGCAGCTTATGCCCCTGGAGGATCGTGCTCAACTGGCTGGTAGGGATGGCGATGCCCACCACGTACTCCACCTTCCCGTGGCGGCTTACGGGAACGAAACTGCCGACTAACGAGCGGCCGGAGGCGGGATCGATCACCACGTCGGAAACGAGGACGCGCGCCTGGCGGAAGGCCTGCCGCGCCATGCCTGCACTGCGCTCGCTCGACAAGAACGCATCCGCGGCACTGGACATCGGCACGAGCGTTCCGTCCTTGCCTTGATAGATGGCCACCTGGCTGCCCATCCCGGCAGCGACGATGGACCCGGCGGCACGCGCGGAAAACACGGGCAGGACCTCCGAGGAGAGCTCACCCGCGCCGCCCAGGGCAAGTGCGAGCTCCTGCCCGCGCAGGATGTGCATGTCGAGTTCGCGCCCCAGGGAACGTGCACGCTCGATGTTGTCGTGGATGAGGCGCTCGCGCCCGTCATGGTAATCGGCGAACAGAAAGATCGTGACGCCTACAATGCCGGGCAACAGGCAAGCAAGCACGAGGGCATTGAGGAGATAGACGACCGGAAAATGTTGTCCCGTCAGCAGATTGCGAAGCAGTTTGCGAAGCATAGTAGCGATACGTGAAATAAACGCCGCATCGTTCGCTGCAGCAAATAATCCTGATGGTTTCGAGCAAGCCGATGAATGGCAGCGGCCGGACCGGACGGCCCGGATGAGTAAGCATCCCGGCTAGCGCCCTCCAGCGCTTACCGGCCGTTAATTTCCATACGGCAACCAATATTAGACCGCATGCCTTCGGCTGCGTATACAGGAGTTTGCATTTGGGAGAAGAAATACAACAGATTTGATGATTGAGACGCGGCGAGCGCCGTATCGCCGGGCAATGCTGTGGTGTCAGATGGTGGAAGTGACGAAATCTTGGCAGAAAGTGAATTTGGCCGAGCCGCTAAACTTGCGCTGACGTTGACGTTAAATGCACTTCGTTGGGTGTGGCCGGGCCGCGCAGGCTCCGCCCCACGCGTTCACCGCGCGATCGGCCACCGCCCGACACTCGATCCCGGCACTGGGCGCAAAAGCGACAGACGAAAAAAAACCGCCCAAGATCACTTGAGCGGTTTTTCTTTATAACTAGCCTGACGATAACCTACTTTCACACTGGTTGCAGCACTATCATCGGCGCAAAGTCGTTTCACGGTCCTGTTCGGGATGGGAAGGGGTGGGACCGACTTGCTGTGGTCATCAGGCATGACTTGTACGAGCATCGTTCAATGAACGCGGCTCAGAATCTGGAAGAAGTAGGTTTCATGAGTAGTAACTGTCGTGTCAACAAACAGCGCTGTATTCTCGAATTACTATGACCTGCTAAGGTTATAGGGACAAGCCGTACGGGCAATTAGTACTGGTTAGCTTAAT
>NZ_JBHSIB010000023.1:0-186582 GCF_042653325.1 Massilia sp. GCM10023247 | reverse complement strand
TCGGGGTTGCCACCGCCGAGCAGGTCGACATTCCCGTCACGCTCGAGGCGCTGGGCACGGTGACGCCGGCCGCGGTCGCCACTGTGCGGCCCCAGGTGTCGGGCGTGCTGCAAAAAATCCATTTCAACGAAGGGCAGGTCGTGCGTGCCGGCCAGGTGCTGGCGACGATCGATCCGCGCCAATCCGAAATCGCGCTGCTGCAGGCGACCGGCCAGCGCCAGCGCGACCAAGCCCAGCTCGAGAACGCGCGCCTGCTGCTGTCGCGCTACCGCACGCTGCTCGAGCAGGATTCCATCGCGCGCCAGGAGGTCGACACCCAGGCGGCGCTGGTGCGCCAGCTGGAGGCAACCGTGAAAACCGACACCGCGGCCGAGAACCTGGCCCGCCTGAACCTGGGCTATACCCAGGTGAAGGCGCCGATTTCCGGTCGCGTCGGCCTGCGCACGGTCGACATCGGCAACCTGGTCGGGAGCAACGACACCAACGGCATCGCGGTCATCACCCAGTTCTCGCCGATCGACGTCGAGTTCGCGGTGCCGCAGGACCAGGTGCCGGAACTCCAGGGACGCATCGCCCAGGGCGCGACGCTGCCGGCCACGGCCCTCGACCGCACGCGCAGCACTACGCTCGCCAGCGGCCGCTTCGCCGCCCTCGACAACCAGGTCGACACCCAGACCGGCACCGTGCGCGCCAAGGCTCGCTTCGAAAACGCCGACAATAAACTGTTCCCGAGCCAGTTCGTCAACCTGCGCCTGCAGCTGCGCACCATCGAGGGTGCCGTCGTGGTGCCGGTCAACGCCCTGCGCCACGGCGCCGACGGCGACTTCGTCTACGTCCTCAACGAGCAGGCGCGCACCGTGTCGCTGCGCCCGGTCACGCGCGGGCATGCGACGGCCGACCGCATCGAAGTGAAAACCGGCCTGAAGCCCGGCGAGCGGGTGATCACGGAAGGCGCCGACCGCCTCAAGGATGGGGCCAAGGTAACGCTGCCGGGCGACCGGCCGCAGGGCGGGGCGGGCGGACGCCAGGGCGGCCGCGGCGGGCAGGGTGCGCAGGCCGAAGGCGCCGCGCCGGCTGCCGGCGCGCAGGGCGAACGCCCGCGCCGCCCGCGCGAAGGGACGGCGCAATGATGGTGGGCGCAGGGTATGAGGTGACGCCATGAGCCCGTCCGGCCCGTTCATCCGGCGCCCGGTCGCCACGGCGCTGCTGATGCTGGCCATCGTGCTGTCCGGCCTGGTCGGCTACAAGTTCCTGCCGCTGTCGGCGCTGCCCCAGGTCGACTTCCCGACCATCCAGGTCCAGACCCTGTATCCCGGCGCCAGTCCCGAGGTGATGTCGCGCACCGTCACGGCCCCGCTCGAGCGCCAGTTCGGCCAGATGTCGGGCCTGACCCGCATGAGTTCGACCAGCGCCGCCGGGGTCTCGGTCATCACGCTGCAGTTCGGCCTGGGCCAGACGCTCGACGTGGCCGAGCAGGAAGTGCAGGCCGCGATCAATGCCGGCGGCTCGCTGCTGCCGGCCGACCTGCCGGCGCCGCCGGTCTACGCCAAGGTCAACCCGGCCGACGCGCCGGTGCTGACGCTGGCGATTACCTCCGATACGCTGCCGCTGACCGAAGTGCAGAACCTGGTCAACACGCGCCTGGCGCTGAAAATCAGCCAGGTTTCGGGGGTGGGCCAGGTGACGCTCTCCGGCGGGCAGCGGCCGGCCGTGCGGGTGCAGGCCGACACCGAAGCGCTGGCGTCCTACGGCTTGGGCCTGGACTCGCTGCGCACCGCCATCACGTCCGCCAACGCCAACAGCGCCAAGGGCAGCTTCGACGGCCCCACGCGCGCCTATGCGATCAACGCCAACGACCAGCTGGTGACGGTCGAGGACTATAAAAACCTGATCGTCGCCTACCGTAATGGCGCGCCGGTGCGCCTGGAGAACGTGGCGCAGGTGGTCGACAGCGCCGAGAACGTGCGCCTCGGCGCCTGGGCCAACCTGAAACCCGCGATCATCCTCAACGTCCAGCGCCAGCCGGGCGCGAACGTGATCGCCACCGTCGACGCCATCAAGGAGCGGCTGCCGGAACTGCAGGCCGGCCTGCCCGCCGCGCTGCGCCTGGACGTGCTCTCCGACCGCACCACCGGCATCCGCGCTTCGGTCGACCATGTGCAGCTCGAACTGCTGCTGGCCGTGATGCTGGTGGTGCTGGTCATCTTTGCTTTCCTGCACAGCGTGCGCGCCACCGTGATCGCCAGCCTGGCCGTGCCGATCTCGCTGATCGGCAGCTTCGGCATCATGTACCTGCTCGGCTACAGCCTGAACAACCTGTCGCTGATGGCCTTGACGATCGCGACCGGCTTCGTGGTCGACGATGCGATCGTCATGATCGAGAACATCGCCCGCTACATCGAAGAGGGAGAGCAGCCGATGGCCGCCGCCATCAAGGGCGCGGCGCAGATCGGTTTCACCATCATCTCGCTGACGGTCTCGCTGATCGCCGTCCTGATTCCGCTGCTGTTCATGGGCGACGTGGTCGGCCGCCTGTTCCGCGAGTTCGCCGTCACCCTGGCGATCACGATCCTGATTTCCGCCCTGGTGTCGCTGACCCTGGTGCCGATGATGTCGGCGCGCTGGTTGCGCAGCCTCGAGGAAGAAAAGCCGGGCAGGTGGGCGCGCAAGACGCAAGCCTTTTTTGATCGCGTCATCGCCCAATACGACCGCGGCCTGGACCGGGTGCTGGCGCGGCAGGGCCTGACCTTGCTGGTCGCCGTCGGCACGCTGGCGCTCACGGCCCTGCTGTGGGTGATGATCCCGAAAGGCCTGTTCCCGACCCAGGACACGGGCCAGCTGCAGGCCCGGGTCGAGGCGCGCCAGGCGATTTCCTACGACCGCATGGCCGAGATGCAGCAGGCCGCCGCGAAAGCGATCCTGGAGGATCCGGAAGTGGCGTCGCTGGCCTCGAATGTCGGCGTCGATGCCGCCAACAACACGATGCTGCATACCGGGACCATGCTGATCAACCTGAAGGACGGGCGCGGCGACCTCGACGAGATCATGACGCGCCTGCAACGGCGCGTGGCGAACGTGGCCGGCCTGCGGCTCTACCTGCAGCCGACGCAGGACCTGACGATCGACGCCGAAAGCGGCCCGACCCAGTACCGGGTCTCGCTCGAAGGCGCCGACGAAGCCACCGTGACCGAATGGGCGAAGAAGCTGGTCGCCCGGATGGCCCGGCAGGAGCAGCTGCGCAACGTGACGACCGACGCCGGCGCGCGCGGCGCGGCGGCCGTGGTCCACATCGACCGCGACACCGCCTCGCGCCTGGGCATCACGGCGGCGAACATCGACGACGCCCTCTACAGCGCCTTCGGCCAGCGCATCGTTTCGACCATCTTCACCGAGACCAACCAGTACCGGGTGATCCTGGAAGCCCAGCAGAGTGATGCGATGTCGCTGGAAGCCCTCGGCCGCCTGCAGTTGCGCACCAGTTCCGGCCAGCCGACGCCGCTGTCGGCGGTGGCGGCCATCCGCCAGGAAGAGGCGCCGCTGCAGGTGACGCGGGTGGCCCAGTATCCGGCGGCGACCATCGGCTTCGACACCAGCCCCGGCACCTCGCTCGGGCAGGCGGTCGATGCCGTGCGCGCGGCCGCCGGCGACATCAAGCTGCCGCCCTCGGTGACGCTGCACTTCCTCGGCGCTTCCGGCGCCTATGAAAACTCGCTGTCGAACCAGCTCTGGCTGATCCTGGCCGCCGTGGTCTGCGTGTATATCGTGCTCGGCGTGCTCTACGAGAGCTATATCCACCCGCTGACCATCCTGTCGACGCTGCCCTCGGCCGGCGTCGGCGCGCTGCTGGCGCTGTGGGTGTCCGGGCAGGGGCTGGGCGTGATCGGCATCATCGGCATCATCCTCCTGATCGGCATCGTCAAGAAGAACGCGATCATGATGATCGACTTCGCGATCGAGGCCGAGCGCGACCAGGGAATGGCGCCGGTCGACGCCATCCGCCGGGCGGCGCTGCTGCGCTTCCGCCCGATCCTGATGACGACCCTGGCCGCGCTGTTCGCCGCCGTGCCGCTGATGCTCGGCTGGGGCGAGGGCGCCGAGCTGCGCCGGCCGTTGGGCCTGGCGATCTTCGGCGGCCTGGTCGTCAGCCAGCTGCTGACCCTGTTCACGACGCCGGTGATCTATCTGGCCTTCGACCGCCTTGCGCGCCGCTGGAGCGGCAACGCGCCGGCCAAGCCACGCGGGGTCGGCGCATGAATCTCTCCCAGCCCTTCGTCCGGCGCCCGATCGCGACCGTCCTGCTGACGCTCGGGCTGGCGCTGGCGGGGATCGCCGCCTTCTTCGTGCTGCCGGTGTCGCCGCTGCCGCAGGTCGATTACCCGACGATTTCGGTGTCGGCCTCGCTGCCGGGCGCCAGTCCCGAAACCATGGCCAGCAGCGTCGCCACGCCGCTCGAGCGCAGGCTGGGGGTGATCGCCGGGGTCAACGAGATGACCTCGAACTCCGGCAACGGCTCGACCCGCATCAGCCTGCAGTTCGACCTGAACCGCAAGATCGACTCGGCCGCGCGCGAAGTGCAGGCCGCGATCAACGCGGCCCGGGCCGACCTGCCGGCGACCCTGCGCAGCAACCCGACCTACCGCAAGGCCAACCCGTCCGACGCGCCGGTCATCATCCTGGCGCTGACCTCGCAGACGCGTTCCCCGAGCCAGATCTACAACGCGGTGTCGAACATCGTGCAGCAGCGCCTGGCCCAGGTGCCGGGCGTGGGCGAAGTCGAGATCGGCGGCGGCTCGCTGCCGGCGGTGCGGGTCGACCTCAATCCCTATTCCCTGAACCGCCTCGGTGTCTCGGCCGAGGACGTGCGCGCCGCCATCCAGTCGAGCAACCCGAACCGCCCGAAGGGCGCGATCGAAGGCAACGGCAACCGCTTGCAGATCTATTCGCAGTCCGATACCGCTACCGGCGGCCGCACCGCCGCCGACTACCGCGGCCTGGTGGTCGCCTGGCGCGACGGCGCCGCGGTGCGCCTGCAGGACGTGGCCGAGGTCGTCGACGGCCCGGAAAACATCAATACGCTCGGCCTGTTCAACGGCGAGCCGGCCGTGATCGTGCTGATCACGCGCCAGCCGGCGGCGAACGTCATCGAGACGGTCGACGGCGTGCGCGCGCTGCTGCCGTCGCTCCAGGCCCAGCTGCCGGGCGACATCAGGCTGCAGGTGGCGTCGGACCGCACCCATTCGATCCGCGCCTCGCTGCACGAAGTCGAGTTCACGCTGATGCTCTCGATCCTGCTGGTGGTGCTGGTGGTGAGCGTCTTCCTGCGCAGCGCGCGCGCCACCGTGATCCCGGCGGTGGCCACCGTGGTGTCCCTGCTGGGCACCTTCGGCGTCATGTGGATGCTGGGCTTTTCGCTGAATAACCTGTCGCTGATGGCGCTCACGGTGGCCACCGGCTTCGTGGTCGACGATGCCATCGTGGTGCTGGAAAACACGTCGCGCCACGTCGAAGCGGGCATGGACCGGATGGCCGCCGCGCTGCTTGGCGCGCGCGAAGTGGGTTTTACCGTCCTGTCGATCAGCCTGTCGCTGGTGGCCGTCTTCATCCCGCTGCTGTTCATGGGCGGACAGGTGGGCCGGCTGTTCCGTGAGTTCGCGGTCACCTTGTCCGCCGCCGTCATGATCTCGCTCGTGATTTCGCTCACCACCACGCCGATGATGTGCGCCTGGCTCCTCAAGAAGGGCCATACCGTCGAGCGCGAGCAGGGCCGCCTGTCGCGCTGGCTCGAGGCGGGCTTCAACCGCGTGCTGCGCGGCTACGCGCGCTCGCTCGACTGGGCACTCGACAGCAAGGCGCTGGTGATGGTGATGCTGGTCTTCGTGATCGGCCTGAACTGGTATTTGTTCACGGCGATCCCGAAAGGCTTCTTCCCGCAGCAGGACACGGGCCAGATCAGCGGCGGCATCCGCGCCGACCAGAGCATTTCCTTCCAGGCAATGCAGGGCAAGATGCACCAGATCGTCGACATCATCCGGCGCGACCCGGCGGTCAACACGGTGGTCGGTTTTACCGGCGGCGGACGGGCCGGCGGCGGCTTCATGTTCATCGACCTCAAATCCGCGTCCGAACGCACCGACAAGGGCCAGGCCGTGATCGCGCGCCTGCGGCCGAAGCTGGAGAAGGTAACCGGCGTGCGCATGTTCCTGAACCCGGTGCAGGACCTGCGCATGGGCGGGCGCTCGAGCAATTCGACCTACCAGTACACCCTGAAGAGCGACAGCAGCGCCGACCTGAAGGAATGGGCGACCAGGCTGGCCGACGCCATGCGGCGCCAGCCGGCCCTGGTGGACGTCGATACCGACCAGGCCGAGAACGGGGTCGAGATGTACGTCACGATCGACAAGGACAGCGCCGCGCGCCTGGGCATCAACACGCGCGACGTCAACAACGCCTTGTACAACAACTTCGGCCAGCGCCAGGTCGCCCGGATCTACGACGAACTGAACCAGTACAACGTGATCATGGGCGTGGCGCAGAAGTATGCACAGTCGCCGCAGGCACTGAACGACGTCTACGTGCCGGCGCGCCCGAGCGGCGGCGGAGCAAGCACCGGGGGCGCCGGCGGCGCCGCAGCCGGCAGCACCCCGGCGCCGGCCTCCACCCTCGGCGGCACGCGCGACGCCTCCAGCGGCGCGGCCCTGGCCAACAGCGCCACCACGATGGTGCCCTTGTCAAGCATCGCCAGCTTCGCCGAAAGCGCGACCCCGACCTCGGTCAATCACCAGGACGGCGAACTGGCCACCACGGTCTCCTTCAACCTGGCCGAAGGCTACAACCTGGAAGACGGGCAGGCCGCGGTGCGCCAGGCCGAAGCCGACATCGCCATGCCGTCCAACGTGCGCGGCAGCTTCGAGGGCACCGCGCGCGCGGCCCAGGAGTCGAGCAAGGAGCAGCCGCTCTTGATCCTGGCCGCGATCGTCGTCATCTATCTCGTGCTGGGCATCCTGTACGAAAGCCTGATCCATCCGATCACGGTGCTGTCCACCTTGCCCTCGGCCGGCGTGGGCGCGGTGCTGGCGCTCCTGATGTTCGACATGGAGTTCTCGATCATCGCCCTGATCGGCGTGTTCCTCCTGATCGGCATCGTGAAAAAGAACGCGATCCTGATCATCGACTTCGCGCTCGAACTCGAGCGCTCGAAGGAGGTGTCGGCGGTGGAGGCCGTGCGCGAAGCCTGCCTGCTGCGCTTCCGCCCGATCCTGATGACGACCCTGGCCGCGGCGCTGGGCGCGCTGCCGCTGGCGATCGGCTTCGGCGAGGGGTACGAGCTGCGCCAGCCGCTCGGGATCGCCATCATCGGCGGCCTGCTGGCCAGCCAGGTGCTGACCTTGTTCACCACGCCGGTGGTCTACGTCCTGCTCGACGGCTTGCGCCGCAAGTCGCCGGGCGAACGCGCGCTGGCGCGCCACCCCTTCGAAGAACCGGCTGCGCCGGCCATGTCCAAATAAAAAAGCGATGAGTACCCTATGCAGAACACCCCCTTGCGCCGACTGACCCTGCTTGCCCTCGCACTGAGCCTTGCCGGCTGCGCGGTCGGCCCCGCCTACCAGCGCCCGGCCACGCCCGCGCCGGTGGCGTTCAAGGAGCTCGACGGCTGGGTGCCGGCCGCCCCGGCCGACGCCCTCGAGCGGGGGCCCTGGTGGCAGCTGTTCCAGGACCCGGTCCTCGACGAGCTGGCTGCCGGCGTGAATGTCTCGAACCAGAACGTCGCCGCGGCGGTCGCCGCCTATGCCCAGGCGCGCGCCCTGGTCGCCCAGCAGCGCGCGGCGCTGTTTCCGGCGCTGTCGCTTGGCCTGTCGGGCGAGCGTTCCGGCGTGCGCGGCGAGGGCGCCGGCAGCAGCTACCGCCTGAACCTGGGCGGCAGCTGGGAACCGGACGTCTGGGGCCGGCTGCGTGCCGGCGTGACGAGTGCCCAGGCCGGCCTCGAGGCCAGCGCCGCCGACCTGGCCAACGCCCGCTTGTCGAGCCAGGGCGAACTGGCGGCCAACTACTTCACGCTGCGCGCGCTCGACGCCCAGCGCGCCTTGTTGCTCCGCACGATCGCCGGCTACGAGCGCGAACTGCAGATCACCCAGAACCGTTTCAATGTCGGCATCGTCGCCCGCACCGACGTGCTGCAGGCCGAAACCCAGCTGGCGACCGCGCGCGGCGACGAACTGGCGCTCAGGCGCCAGCGCGCCCAGTTCGAGCATGCGATCGCGGTCCTGGTCGGCAAGGCGCCGGGCGAATTCGCGCTGGCGCCGCGCGAGGAGTGGCGCGTCACGGTGCCCGAGGTCCCGGTCGGGGTCCCGAGCACGCTGCTGCAGCGCCGCCCCGACATCGCCGCCGCCGAACGCGAGGTGGCCGCCGCCAACGCGGAGATCGGCATCGCGCGCTCGGCGTATTTCCCGAACATCGGCTTGTCGAGCGCGCTGGGCACGGCCGGCAGCCGCGTGGGCGACCTGTTCTCGGCGTCCAGCGCGGCCTGGTCCTTCGGCCTGTCGGCGGCGCAGACCATCTTCAACGCCGGCGCCACCCGCGCCAGCGTGGCCGGCGCCGAGGCGCGCCACCAGGCCGCCGTGGCGCGCTACCGCCAGACGGTGCTGAGCGCCTTCGCCGACGTCGAGAACCAGCTCAGCGCCACCCGCATCCTCAGCCAGCAGCAGGAACTGCGGCGCCAGGCATCGAACGCGGCCGACCTGGTCGAGCAGCAGGTCATGAACCGTTACCGGGCCGGGCAGGTGGGCTATACCGAGGTGGTGCAGGCCCAGGTCACGGCCCTGAACGCCCGGCGCGCGTTGGTGCAGGCGCAGACCGACCGGCAGACGGTGGCGGTGGCCCTGATCCAGTCGCTGGGCGGAGGCTGGCACGTGGGGGCGCAGCCTTGAGGTACGACCGCGGCCTGGCCCTACGGCCGTCGCGCCCGCTGCCGAGCCAGCCGGCTAGCCTTCGGCCACCACCGGGCGCGCCTGCGGAGCGGCGCGACCGGCACCCGCGCCGGCCGGCTCCTCGTCGAACCGATAGCCGGCGGCGTCGTGGACCTGCCACGCGCCTTCGCCCATCAGGTGCAGCACATGGGTATGGTGGCGCAGCACGGCGGGGCGGTGCGCGATGCTGATGACGGTCGTCCCGCGCTCGCGCAGGCGCGTGTAGAGCGAGGCCTCGTTCCCGCTGTCGAGCGCGCTGGTCGCTTCGTCGAGGATGACGATGTCGGGCGCATGCACCAGCACCCGCCCGAAGGCCAGGCGCTGCTGCTCGCCGACCGACAGCAGCTTGCCCCAGTCCTGCACGGCGTCCAGGCCGCCGACGCGCGCGGCCAGCTGGGGCAGGTGGACCTGATCGAGTATGCCCAGCAGCTGCGTGTCGCCCAGGTCCGATTGCGCGCTGGGGTAGAGTAGCTGGCTGCGCAGGGTGCCCGGCTGCAGGTAGGGCTGCTGGGGCAGGAAGAACAGCGCCTCCAGCGGCGGACGCTCGATTGCGCCGCTGCCGGTGTGCCACAAGCCCGCAATCGCGCGTAGCAGCGAGC
Source organism: Massilia sp. GCM10023247 (assembly GCF_042653325.1). NCBI lineage: Bacteria > Pseudomonadati > Pseudomonadota > Betaproteobacteria > Burkholderiales > Oxalobacteraceae > Massilia > Massilia sp. GCM10023247. The sequence continues at coordinate 177,020 of NZ_JBHSIB010000023.1, read as the reverse complement.
TCTTGCCGCAGCCGCTTTCGCCGGTAATGAGCAGGGCGTCGCCCGGCTTCAGGACCAGGCTCAGTTCCTTGATGAGCACCCGCTCGGATTGCGGCGGATGCAGGGTCAGGGAGTCCAGCGCGAGCCGCTCCCCGGGGCGCGTCCGGATGCCGGCCTGCCCGTCGCCGGCCTTGGCCTCCCGCCCGGCCTCCGGCAGCACCAGCCGCGACAATGCCTCCAGGCGGCCGATGCCCGCCACGAAGCGGCTCAGGCTCTCGAAGTTATCGACGATCACGCCCACGGCCGAGAGCACGGCGGTAAACGCGCCGGTGGCCTGGATCGCCCGGCCCACTTCCAGTTCGCCCGACAGGACGCCGTCGGCCAGGATCACGCCCGGCAGCACCAGGGTGAGCTGGCTGAAGGTGCGCTGGAACAGGTTGAGCGAACGCTGCTTCCTGATCAATCGGGCAAAATTCCGGATCACCTGCTCGAACTTGCCGTCGATGTGGGCCCGCTCCTGCGCTTCGCCGCGGTAGAAGGCGATCGATTCGGCATTTTCGCGCAGGCGGATCAGGCTGAAGCGGAAGTCGGCCTCGCGCCGCAGCTGCCAGAAATTTAGCTGGATCAAAGGATTGCCGAAGACGTAGAGGGCGATCACGGTGCCCGCCAGCGCATACACCGCCAATACCCCGACCAGGACGTGCGAGATCGACCACAGCACCGCGCTGAAGGCGACCAGTTGCATGATCGAGCCTAGAAAGATCAGCAGGAAGTGGATCGACCTGCCGGTAAACGTGTTGACGTCTTCGCTGATGCGCTGGTCCGGATTGTCGATCTCGCTGCTCGACCCGAGCGCGTAATAGGTGCGCCCTTTCAGGTAGCCGTCGAGGAAGCGGCCGGTGAGCCAGCGCCGCCACTGGTTGGCGAACAGGTCGCGCATGTAGTAATAGAAGGCGTAGACGGGGACCGCAAAGGCCAGCACGAGCAGGCAGGTTCGTACCGCGGTCCAGAAGCGGCCGCCGTTTTTCGCTGCGAGCGCCGAGGTCATTTCGCCGGCCTGGTTGTTCAGCATGACGGCGAGCTTGGTCTCGACCAGCATCAGCACGACCAGCAGCATGAGCAGGCTCCAGGCCTTTTTCCTTTCCGCCCCCAGCCAGTACGGTTTCGCCACCTTCAGGAATTGCTTCCATGCGGCCAGCGACAGCGGCGCGGCGCGCGGTGCCTGTTCCGGCGCGGCCGGATCGTCGCAGGGCGCAGCGGCGCGGGGAGTGGAGGTAGGTGTGGCCATGTTCGTCGTCGCAGTCATCGGCTTGGGTGCAAACTTGCTTGCTCGGCGGATGCAGGCCACCTGCATCGTGCCCGCCTGAGTCACGCCTCCAGCATAGGGCCGCGAATCGAAGCGTTCAGTGCGGAAACAGACATAGGATCCTCGTGCGCTGCACGGATGAGGAAAGGAGAGCGACAGGAAGGCCCCGCTTTTCTACGCGGTTTGATGCTTGAAGTTAACGTGCGAAGCGAATCAAGCGTTAGCGCTAATATGCAATAAGACTGCTCTTGCCGGCTCTGGCGGCCTGATCCGATATGCGTTTGAAATACCCGAGTGCTTGCCCCGGAAAGGCGGACTTGAATGCGCGATGTCAATAAAGTGGATAGTGGGCTTAACTTGACCGACAGTGCCCGATTGGGAGCGATTTGGGACGGGCTCGCCTGATGTTTATCAATGGAATTGGCACTGCGGCTCCCGCAAACCTCTATTCCAAGCTGGACTGCTGGAATGCCTTTTCCGACTCTGCCTGGTTCGAACGCCTCGGACCCCGCGCGCATGCCGTTGCCAGGACCGTTCTCCTGCGTGATAACGGCATCGAGTCACGGCATCTTGCCGTCGATTCGCTGACGGACGTATTCCATATCGAGCCCGATGCCTTGCATGCACGTTTCCTGGCGCACGCGCCGGCGCTGGCCCGGCAGGCAGGCGGTGCGGCACTGGCGCTGTCGAAGCTGGCGCCGCAGGACATCGATGCGGTCGTCGTCAGCAGTTGTACAGGCTATTTATGCCCTGGACTGAGCGGCTATGTGGTCGAGCAGTTGGGCTTGCGGGAGGACGTACAGGCATTCGACCTGGTCGGTCACGGCTGTGGCGCAGCCTTGCCGAACATGCGCCTGGCGAACGCATTGCTCATCGCCGGGCAGTGCCGGCACGTCCTGTCGGTCTGCGTGGAAGTCTGCAGCGCTGCGATGTACCTGGACGAAGACCCGGGTGTCCTCATCAGCGCGTGCCTGTTCGGCGACGGCGCGGGTGCCATGGTGCTGTCGCGCCAGCCGCAGGCCGGCTTGCGTCGCATCGAGTGGCTGCATGCGGAATCGCTGCTTGCGCCCCAGCGGCGGGATCGCCTGCAATTCGAATCGCGCCAGGGGATGCTGCGCAACGTGCTGACGCGGGAAGTACCAGGCCTGGCCGCGCAGTATGCGCAACAAGTGCTGGAGACAGGACTGGACCGCAGCGAAACCCGTCGCGACACCATCCGCGCCTGGATCATGCATCCTGGTGGACGGGATGTCCTGGTGGCGCTCCAGAAAAAGATGATGCTCGACCCGGAAGCGCTGCGTTATAGCGCAGCAGTCTTGCGCGACTTTGGCAACATCAGCAGCGCTTCGGTGTATTTCGTGCTCAAGGAAGCACTGCGCGACCATGCCCCGGGTGGCCACTGGTGGCTGTCGTCGTTCGGTGCCGGGTTCAGCTGTCATGGCGCATTGTTAAAAGTGGACCGGGAGCACCTGGACCGGAACGCCCGATGAAGCCATTCTTTCCGCGTCTGCTCGCCGCCGAAATCCTCGACGAATTGAGCGAGGACGATCCGCGCGCCGTGCGATCGCGCCAGGACCTGGGGCGGATTAACTACGTCATGGGAACGGCAGGGATCCTGGTTCGCGCATTGACCGCCGGCGCCGTCGTCCCCGGGCGCATGATCGAATTCGGTGCGGGCGACGGCAGCCTGATGCTGCGCCTGGCGCAGCGCCTGGCCCCGCGCTGGCCCGGCATCCACGTCGTGCTGCTCGATCGCCAGCATTGCATCGCCCCGCACACACGCGAAGCCATCGCCAGGACAGGATGGACAGTGCAGGTCCGGCAAGAAGACGTTGCCGACTGGATTTCCGGCGCGGACGGGGAGCGGTTCGATATCGCGCTGGCCAACCTGTTCATCCATCACTTCGACGAGGAACGGATCGTCCACCTGTTCAACGCGCTCAGTGCGCGTACCGATGTCTTCGTCGCGTGCGAACCCCGGCGCGCGCCATTGCCGCTCCTTGCCAGCCGCCTGGTCGGACTGCTAGGTGCCAATGAGGTCACTCGCTCCGATGCGGTTGCCAGTGTCAGGGCCGGGTTCCAGGGGGAGGAATTGTCTTCGTTATGGCCGGCGAACCCGGGATGGCGGATGACCGAACAGCGCGCAGGCTTGTTCAGTCACGTGTTTACGGCGTGCCGCAGGACAGTGGGCGCATGAGCACCGGGTTCGATGCCATCGTCATCGGTGCCGGCCCGGCGGGCAGCTGCGCGGCGATCCTGCTGGCCGGCGCCGGCTGGCGGGTTGCCTTGGTCGAGAAGCAGGCCTACCCCAGAAGGAAGGTGTGTGGCGAGTGTATCTCGGCCACCAATCTGCCGATACTCGACGTCCTCGGTATCGGCCATGCCGTCGCCCAGCTTGCCGGACGGCCGCTGCGCCAGGTCGCGCTCGTGTGCGGCGCACGCATCGTGCGCGCCCCGCTACCCGCGTATGCTGATCCGGTCCACCGATGGGGCGTCGCGATCGGTCGCGAACATCTCGATGCGCTGTTGCTGGAGCAGGCCAGGTGCCGTGGCGTATCGGTCTTCCAGCCGTGGCAGGTGTGCGGCATCGCCGGCACACCCGGCCATTTCGAATGCCGGCTTCGCCAGGCGGACGCGGGCGACGAACGGCTGTTGGCCGTTTCGCTGGTGATCGACGCGCACGGCTCCTGGGAGCCGCCGATACGCCAGGAGGGAGGGCCGGCGGCCCCGCCGGCTTATCCGCATCGATCGTCGGACCTGTTCGCATTCAAGGCAAATTTTGCCCGCACATCACTCGAACCGGGTCTGCTTCCCGTGCTCGCGTTCCCGGGTGGCTATGGCGGCATCGTGATCGCCGATGGCGCACGCGCCACCTTTGCTTTTTGCCTGCGCCGTGACGCCCTGATGAAAGCACGTTCTCAGTTTACAGGCTTGAAGCCGGCCGAAGCGGCACAGTGCTGGGTGAGACGGCATTCCAGCGCGGCGGCCGCACTGCTCGATGACGGCGTCCAGCTTGGCAAATGGCTGGGCGCCGGGCCGATTCGTCCCGGCATCCACCTGGGCAAGCGCGACGAGGTCATCTTTCGAATCGGAAACGCGGCCGGGGAAGCGCATCCGATCATCGGCGAAGGGATCAGCATGGCGCTCCAGTCGGCCGTACTGCTCGTGGACACGATCGTCCACCATGGGACGCAAGGTGTGGATGGGCCGGCGCAACTGCGCATCCACGCGGCCTATGCCGATGCCTGGCGCCGCCATTTTGCCCGGCGCATCCGCCTGTCCGCGCTGTACGCCCAGCTGGCAATGCGCCCTCATGTTTTTGGCGGCCTGTTGTCTGCTGTCGAGCACAAGCCGGCGCTGCTGACCCGGTTTGCGCGCTGGTGCGGCAAGGTGCGTCCCGGTCCGGCTTCGCCAAGGCGAGCGGGCGACCGATATGCGTGAGCAGGAAAAAGATACCCGGACACACAGACCATCACCCAAAGGAATGAGCATGGATACGAACGACCGCCTTGTCCGCATCATTGCCGACGAATACAAGCTTGCGCCAGAAACGCTGCAGCCCGATGCGCGCCTCGATGAACTGGGTATCGACTCGCTGAGCGTCATGGAATTGCTATTCAAGATCGAAGAGGAATTCGGCATCCAGGTGCCGAACGACCAGGTGGCGCTCCTCACGATCCGTGACGTGGTCGGCTATGTGGACGATCTGATCGCGCGACAGAAGGATGCGGTGCCGCATCAAGCCGCATCATGAGACGGGTGGCCGTCACCGGCATCGGCGTCGTCTCGCCGCTCGGGAATTCAACGGGTGCATTGCTGGAAAGCCTGGCCGCGTCCCGCTCGGGCATTCGCCGGCTTGAAGGGGCGCTTTACAGCCGGCTTGCCAGCCCCATCGCCGCTCCCGCGGCAGCCGAGCCGGTAACGGCGTCCGAGCCATCCAGGTTACGGATGATGGATCGTACTACCCGCTTCGCGCTCGATGCCAGCGGCCAGGCACTGTCCCAGGCTGGACTGGTGCCTGGCGCGCTTGACGCCTCGCGCGTCGGCGTCTTCATCGGGACCGGCATGGGGGGAGCGCAGAGCACGGACGACGGCTACCGCACCTTGTATGCCGAGCAGTCCGACCGCATCCAGCCTTTTAGCGTACTGCTTGCGATGAACAATGCAGCCGCGTCCTGGATCGGCCTCGAATACGGCTTCACCGGTCCCAACCTGACCTACTCGACCGCCTGCTCGTCATCGGCGGTGGCCATCGGCGAGGCGGCAATGCGCATTGCCGGCGGTGCTGCCGACGTCATGCTCGCCGGCGGCAGCGAAGCGCCTTTGTGCCTGGGCCCCATGAAAGCATGGGAAGCGATCCGGACCATCGCCACGCAAGACCCGCGCGATCCGCGCGCATCCTGCAAACCGTTCTCCAGGGACCGGACCGGCATGGTGCTCGGCGAAGGCGCCGCCATCCTCGCGCTGGAAGAATGGGAAGCGGCGCGGGCCCGCGGTGCCCTCATCCTTGCCGAAATCACCGGGTATGGCTTGACGACCGATGTCTCCCACCTGACCCATCCGAGCGCAGAGGGGCAGGCCCGCGCCATGCAGCTGGCCCTGGCCACTGCCCGGATCGATGCCGCGTCGGTGGACTACATCAACGCGCATGGGACGGGAACGCTCGCCAACGATGCCGTGGAAACGGCTGCCATCAAGCAGGTGTTTGGAGACAGGGCCTATACGATTCCCGTCAGTTCGACCAAGTCGACGCACGGCCACCTGCTCGGCGCCGCGGGCGCGCTCGAGTTCGCCATCAGCATTCTCGCAATGAACGCAGGGCTGGTGCCGCCGACGGCCAACTTGCAGCAGCCCGATCCGGCATGCGATCTCGATTATGTACCGAACCATGCGCGTGCCGATGGGACAATCCGGACGGTGATGTCGAACTCATTTGCGTTCGGTGGCACCAGCGTAGCGCTCATTGGCCAACGAGCTTCCTGAACTGTTGACAGGAGATTTGGTCTGGCGGCCTAAGAGCGCCTAGCAAAACCTTCAGGGCAAGGGATGCGGCCACCCGACGCGGCGACGAAGACAGTACGACCGTACGGCGAGGAGCTGCAACGCAGCTATGGAGGTTTTGTTAGGCGCTCTAAGTCTGCTCCGCCCCCGGCCGCTGCGCCCACTTCTGCGCCAGCACGGCGCACACCATCAGCTGGATCTGGTGGAACAGCATCACCGGCAGGATGATCATGCCCAGCGCCGAGGGCGCGAACAGCACCTTGGCCATCGGCACCCCGCTGGCCAGGCTCTTCTTCGAGCCGCAGAAGACGATGGTGATCTCGTCTTCCTTCGAGAAGCCGAGGCGGCGGCTGGTCCAGGTGGACAGGCCGAGGGCGATGGCGAGCATCAGGCAGGTGATGCCGATCAGGGCGGCGAGGGTGGCGCCCGAGACGTGCTGCCACAGGCCTTCGGTGACGGATTCGCTGAAGGCGGCGTAGACCACCAGCAGGATCGAGCCCTGGTCGACGTAGCGCAGCAGCGGCTTGTGGCGGTCGACGAGCGCGCCGATCCAGGGCCGCAGCAGCTGGCCGGCGACAAACGGCAGCAGCAACTGGACCACGATCGCCAGCACGCCATCGAGGTCGAAGCCGGCGTCGCCGGCCACGCCCGCGATCAGGGCGCCCACCAGCAGCGGGGTGAGGAAGATGCCGAGGAAGTTCGAGGCCGAGGCGCTGCACACGGCGGCCGCGACGTTCCCGCGCGCCATCGCGGTGAACGCGATCGAGGACTGCACGGTGGAGGGCAGCACGCACAGGAACAGGATGCCGAGATAGAGCTCGGGCGTGAGCAGGGTGAGCGCCAGCGGCTTGAGGGCAATGCCCATCAGCGGGAACATCGCGAAGGTGGAGGCCAGTACCAGCAGGTGCAGGCGCCAGTGGGTCAGGCCGGCGACGATGGCCTCGCGCGAGAGCTTGGCGCCGTGCAGGAAGAACAGCAGGCCGATGGCGGCCGTCGTGACGTGTCCGAGCGCCAGCGCCGCCGTACCGCTGGCCGGCAGCAGGCTGGCAAGCACGACCATGCCCAGCAGGGCGACGGTGTAGGGATCGAGTGCGAGGTGGCGCGCGGTGGTGGCGAAGAAAGCGGTGGTGCGTGCCATGTGTGACTTTCAAATGCGAAGCTGATGCAGGACCGCTATTCTAGCGAGAACGGGCAAACGGCGTTTTCCGGCTACCCGCGCCGCGCCCGTATTGACGGCAAAAAATCGTTTTCCGGCCCCGGCAACCGGGCTATACTCGCCGTTTCATTTTCACTCATCCGGGGTCCTACCTTGTTCAAATCGATCGTTCTTCCTGCGCTCGTGCCGGCCGTACTGTTGGGCGTTGCGGCCAACGCCGCCGCCGACGAAGGCCAGTGGCAGCCGCACCAGCTGCCGCAGCTCAAATCCGAACTGAAACGCATCGGCATCACGATGCCGGCCGAGAAGCTGGCGGACCTGTCGAAGCACCCGATGAGCGCGATCGTGTCGCTGGGCGGCTGCTCGGCCTCCTTCGTCTCGCCCGACGGCCTGGTGGTCACCAACCACCATTGCGCCTACGGCTCGATCCAGCGTAACTCGACCGCGGAAAAGAACTATATCGTCGACGGCTTCCTGGCCAAAACGCGCGCCGAGGAACTGCCGGGCGGCCCGAACGCGCTGGTCTACGTGACCGAAAAGGTCGAGAACGTGACCGACCGCGTGTTGAAGGACCTGGGCGCGAACCTGTCCGGCCGCGAGCGCAACGAGGCGATCTCCTCGCGCGTCAAGGCCCTGATCGCCGAGTGCGAGAGCGACAAGGCCTACCGCTGCTCGGTGCCGGCCTTCCACCGCGGCCTCGAGTACTACCGCATCAAGCAGCTGATGATCCGCGACGTGCGCCTGGTGCATGCGCCGTCGGACAAGATCGGCAACTTCGGCGGCGACATCGACAACTACGAGTGGCCGCGCCAGACCGGCGACTACAGCTTCCTGCGCGCCTACGTCGGTCCGGACGGACGCCCGGCCGATCCGTCGCCGAACAACGTGCCGTACAAATCGAAGGACTTCCTGGTCGTCTCCGCCGAAGGCCTGAAGAACGGCGACCCGATCCTGCTGGCCGGCTACCCGGGCCGCACCAGCCGCTACAAGCTGCCTTCGGAAATCCGCTTCGCGCGCGACGTCGACCTGCCGGGCAAGGTGTCGACCATCACGGCCGACCTCGACGTGATCGCCACGGCAACCCGCGGCAATGCCGCCTGGGACGTGCGCTACGCCAGCGTCGCGAAAAGCCTGAACAACGTGCTCAAGAAGAGCCAGGGCCTGCTCGACGGCTTCGCGCGCAAGGACATCGCCGCCATCAAGGATGCCCAGGACGCCGAGTTCCGCGGCTGGTATGCCAAAAACGCCAGTGGTAACACGCTGCTGTCCGACCTCGATGCCGTGATCGCGCTCGACATGGCGCTCTCGCGCGAAGAGGGCGCCTACGGCGAAGCGACCCACAGCGACCTGCTGAAAAGCGCGCGCACCCTGTACCGCCTGGCGCAGGAGCGCCAGAAGCCGGACGCCCAGCGCGAGACCGGCTACCAGGAACGCGACCTGTCCTTCATCAAGGCGCGCCTGACCCGCCTCGAGCAGTCCTTCGTGCCGGCCGTCGACCAGGCGCGCTGGGCCGCGGCGCTGGGCCGCTACGCGAAGATCGATCCGACACTGCGTCCGCAGGGCCTCGATGCGCTGGTCCCAAGCGCCGGCAGCCTCGGCGCCTTCTACAAGGGCACCGAACTGGCCGACACCGCCAAGCGCCTGGCCTGGATCGGCCAGGATGTCGAGGCATTCCGCAAGTCGAACGATCCGTTCATCCAGCTCGCGGTCCGCCTCGACGCCGTCGCGAAAAACCTGGACGAGCGCCGCAAGGAAGTCGACGGCAACCTCGACCGCACCATCCCGCAATACATGGCGGCCGTGATCGCCTACAAGAAGTCGCAGGGCAAGCCGGTCTACCCGGACGCCAACTCGACGCTGCGCGTGACCTACGGCACCGTGGCGCCGTACGCGCCGCGCGACGGCCTGGTCAAGGGGCCGTTCACGACCGTCGACGGCATCCTGGAAAAGGCTACCGACAAGGACCCGTTCCTGGTGCCGGCCGCATTGACCCGGGCCGTCAAGGAAAAGCGTTTCGGCGTGTTCAAGGATCCGGTGCTGGGTACGGTGCCGGTCAACTTCCTGTCGAGCGCGGACACCACCGGCGGCAACTCCGGTTCGGCCATCATGAACAAGCGCGGCGAGCTGGTCGGCCTGAACTTCGATTCGACCTATGAGTCGATCACCAAGGACTGGTACTTCGACACGGCGATCACGCGCGCGATCCACGTCGACATCCGCTACATGTTGTGGGTGATGAAGGAAGTCGACGGCGCCGACAACCTGCTCAAGGAAATGACGATCAAGTATCCGAAGAAGCAAGCACTGAAGTAAGCCACCGATTCGTCGCTACGAAGACGGCGCCTGCGGGCGCCGTTTTTTTTGCGCGAAGCGGACGGCGCCTCAGAAATCGTGGCGAATGCCGACCGCAAAGGCGTGGCCGCCGCTGATGCTTGCATCGAAATCGCCCAGGCCGCCGCGTTCCCTGGTGAGTGCGGCAGTGCTCGCTTCCCGATAGTATTCCGCGAAGACTTTCGATTTCTCCGAGAGGCGGTGGTCGATGCCGAGATGGACGACGCGGTCCCCGTAGTTGTCCACCTTCGCCAGCATCAGCTTGAACGTGTTCTTGCCCATCGTGTAGCTGCCGAACAGGTTCAGCGCCTGGTTGCCGTCGCTGGAAAAAGTGCCCGGCCGGCGGTTGCCGGTATCGAAGCGCTCGTACTTGAGCGCCAGGTACAGGTCGCCGGCCTTGTGGCTGGCCGTCAGGCCGAGCAGGCGGTCGTGTCCATGGCCCGTATTGCCGCGGTCGTCGATCGCGGCGGCGAGGCGGGTGTCGCCGAGGGCATAGGTGGCCGCGACCTGCCAGCGCCGGTCGTCGATGCGCGAAGTCGAACGCTTGTTGCCGCTGCTGCCGGCATGCGCAGCCGTCACGGAGAAGCCTTTGTATTCCGGGCTGGTGTAGGCAATCGTGTCGGCGACACGCACGACGGTATAGGTCGCAAAGCCCGTGTAGTAGCTGCTGAACCGGTCCACTGGTGCCGCGATGGCATTGTAGTAGGGCATCCACTGCTGGCCATAGGCGAGCGTCCCGAAGCGGCCCCGCAGTCCGACCTGGGCGATCCTGATCCGCTGCCCTTTGGGCCGGCTGGCATCTCCCTGGTCGTAGGGGTCGCGCACCCTGAGGTTGGCGGTATCGATGGGAATTTCCAGCTCGCCTGTCAGGACCAGTCCGGTGCCGAACGGATATTCGCCTTTGACGCCGACCCGGGAATAGGCGTCACGCAAGGACGTGTAGCTATCGAAACGGTCGCGGCGATCGGGACTGACGGTCTCGATTTGCGTACGCAGCGAACCGTGAAAATCGATCGTGGGGGCGCTCTGGGCGGCGGCCCCGGTCCAGGACAGGCAGCCCGACAGTCCGAGTGCGAGGGCGGCCAGGCGCCGCGGCTTGTGGAGTTCAGTCATACATCGTCACCTTGGCGGGGGAGCGCGGGAGCAGTCGGACCGTGGTCCACTGGTTCGACTGCGACAGCACGTCGAGCATCAGTTCGCTCAGGCCGTCCCACACGATCTGCACGCCAAGGCAGAGCAGGATGAAGGCGGTCAGGCGCAGGAACACGGCCGTTCCGGAATCGCCGATCAGGCGCAGGAAGTGCTCGCCGTAGCGGAAGGCGAGGTAGAGCAGCACGCCGATGATGCCCAGCGCGAGCAGGGCGCCGCTCATGCGTGCCAGCGAGATCACGAGCCGGACATCATGCAGGGAGACGCCGACCGTGATCGCGACCGAGATCGAGGCCGGACCGCAGCTGATCGGAAAGGTGAGCGGATAAAACGCCTGGCGGTGGGCATGGTCGGGCGTGAAGCTTTCGGCGAGCGCTACCCGGCTGTCGGGTGTGCTCGGCGTCGCGCTGAGCAGGCGCCAGGCCACTGAGGCGAGCAGCAGGCCGCCGCCGACCCTGACGATGGGCAAGGAAATGCCGAAGAAGTCGAGGACATAGGAACCGACCAGCATCGAGCCCGTGATCAGCCAGAACATGTTGCGCGCGATGCGGCGCGCCAGCAGGGTGCGGGTTGCCGGCGATGCGCCATCGGTCAGGCTCAGGAAGATGGGCGCCGTCGCCGCGGGATTGAGGATGGGCAGCATGGTCGCGAGCACCAGGATGAAGGCTTTGCCGGCTGCCAGCATGAGCTCGATGGTCAAAATAAATGCGCCTGTTCGTATTGCAATGGTCGAGCCGGGGAAATGGATCAGCGCTGCGGGTCGGCGGTGCCAAGGCTGTCGCCGGCGCCGCCCTCCGTACGCTGGGCCATGGCTTTCTCTTTCTGTTCGCGCGCGATCCACTCTTCGATGGCGCGGTGCGCACGCCTTTCGGTGGCCTTCTCGCGCAGGGCCTCTATGCTCAGCACGCGGTACAGCCCGACCATCACCGCGACCAGCAGCAGCGCGAAGGGCAGGGCGGCCACGGTGATCAAGGTCTGCAGCGCGTCCAGGCCACCGGCGATCATCATGGCCGCCGCGATCAGCGCGACGGCGATGCCCCAGGCGAACTTGCGCCCCAGCGTAGGATCGCCAGGCTCTTCGCTCGACATCATGCCGAGCACCAGCACCGCGGAATCGGCCGAGGTCACGAAGAAAATCACCAGCAGCACGATGCTCATGCCCGAGAGCAGCCCGGACAGGGGCAGGGCGTCGTACATGCGGAACAGGACCGTCTCGTAGCCGACCGCGAGCGCACCGGCCATGTCGACGCCGCCGAACAGCTGCGCCCAGAGCGCGGTGCCGCCGAAGGTGGAAAACCAGGCGAAGCCGAGCAGGCTCGGGAGGACCACCACGCCCAGCACGAATTCGCGCACCGTGCGCCCATAGGACACGCGCGCGATGAAGGCGCCCACGAACGGCGACCAGGAGATCCACCAGGCCCAGTAGAAGATGGTCCACTCGGCCACCCAGGGATTCGCGGTGAACGGGGCCATGCGCAGGCTCATCTCGATCAGGCGGTCGAGGTAGCTGCCCACCGAGGTCGTGAACGTATCGAAGATGAAGCCGGTCGGTCCCAGCACCGCCACCGCCACCAGCAGCAGCGTGGCCAGCCCGAGATTGAAGCTCGACAGCCACTTGACGCCGCGCTCGACGCCGCTCGCGCTCGAGGCCATGTACAGGACGAAGCAGATCCCGATCACCGTCAGTTGCATGCCCAGGCCGCTAGGCAGGCCGAACACGCGCGTCATGCCGGCGCTGATCTGCATCGTGCCGAAGCCGAGCGTGGTGGCCACGCCGATCGCCGTCGCCACGACGGCGACGATGTTGACCAGCTTGCCGATCCAGCCGAGGTGGCGGTCGCCGATCAGCGGTTGCAGCAGGTCGCTGATCAGGCCGCGCCCGTTGCGGTTGTACTGGAACCAGGCGATGGCCAGCCCCATCAGCCCGTAGACTGCCCACGGGTGCAGGCCCCAGTGGAAGAAGGTGTAGCGCATCGCCGCGCTGGCGGCCTGGGGCGACATCGACGGCAGCCGCTCGGGCGGCTTGACCAGGTGCGAGATCGGCTCGGCGGCGCCCCAGAACACGAGGCCGATGCCCATGCCGGCGGCGAACAGCATCGACAGCCAGGCCGCGTTCGAGAACTGGGGTTCGGCATCGCGCCCGCCGATGCGCAGCCGCGCGGTGGGGCCGAAGGCGAGCCAGCCGAGGAAGACCAGGGTCAGGAAGACGATCAGCAGGTAGAGCCAGCCGGCGTTCTGGATGACGGCGGCGAGCGCCGCATCGCTGGCGGCCTCGAACGGCTTCGGCGCGAATCCGGCAGCGACCGCCAGCGCGAAGATCAATAACAAGGAAATACGGAAAACCATACGTGATCCTGGTGGTTTGGGTGAGCGCCGGGACAGGCGAGCCCGAGCAATGAAAAGGGCTTTCCCGACTGGGCATACAGCGGGGCGTGCAGCGAAGCGTACGCCGCAGCCTGCACGGCAATACGACAGGCGAACGCCGGCATCGATCACCTTCGAGGAGCAATATTATGAACAGAATAGCATCCATCGCGGGTAGGCCGCGTCCCGGATGGCGGCGGGCCGGCGCAAGGTTTGGCCACAGCGTCGTCTTTTCCACCACGCGACGCGCGGGCTGCCGGCGCTCGGCGGCGGCCCCCGCGTTGCATATTTGACTCGCAGGGCGCATACTCGCGTGCCCGATGAGTTGTCCCTCCCACTAACCTTTTCGACGCAGCCCTGGCGCGCTCCCGCGACCGATCCGGCCTGCTAGAGCGTGCATGAACGATTCGCTTGTCTTTGCCGGTTTCACGACCACCCCGCTGGAACTGGTTTCCTTCTCCCTCGCGGTGACGACCGTGCTGCTCAACATCCGCCAGAACCATTGGGCCTGGCTGTTCTCGATCGCCTCGTCCGCCACCTACGCGGTCGTGTTCTTCGGCGCCCGCCTGTATGGCGACAGCGCCTTGCAACTGGTCTTCATCGCCGCCTCGGTCTGGGGCTGGAGCCAGTGGCTGCGCGGCGCCGGCGAGACCCGCCTGCACGTCACCCGCCTGGACCGCGCGGGCTGGACCTGGGCGCTCGCGGCCTGGGGCGCGGGCTACTTCGCGCTGTCGTGGTTCCTGGGGAGCTACACGAATACCGACGTGCCGCACACCGACGGCTTCCTGACGGCCGGCAGCCTGGTCGGCCAGCTGCTGCTGGCCCGTAAAAAAGTCGAGAACTGGCATGTCTGGATCGTCGTCGACGTGCTCTACGTCGGCCTGTACGTCTACAAGGACCTGCACGTCACGGCGGTGCTGTACGCCGTGTTCGTGGTGCTGGCCGCGCGCGGGCTGCGCGCCTGGAGCAACGTTGCGCAGGTGCGGGCATGAGCGGCCTGCTGCGGGTGGCGGTGCTGGGGGCCGAATCGTCCGGCAAGTCGACGCTGTGCGAAGTGCTGGCGCGGGCCCACGATACGCTGTGGGTGCCGGAATACCTGCGCGAATTCGTGGAGACGAACGGCCGGGTGCCCTTCGAGGAAGACCAGTTCGGGATCGCACTCACCCAGCAGGAGCGCGAGGACGCCGCCGCCGTGGCTGCCCGCCGGCTGCTGTTTTGCGACACCACGCCGCTGATGACGGCGCTCTACAGCCGCGTGTACTGGGGTCGCGTCGATGCCCGGCTGGCGCAGCTCGCCGCCAGGCACGACTATGCGCTGACCCTGGTGACGGCGCCCGATGTGCCCTGGGTCCCGGACGGCCTGATGCGCGAATCCGAGGCGGTGCGCGAGCGGGTGTACACGATGGTGGTGGACGAACTCGATGCGCGCGGCATTCCGTTCGTGCTGGTGCGGGGAGACCTGCCGCAGCGGCTGCGGCAGGTGGAAGCGGCGCTGAAGGTAATCGGCGCCGTCTAGGGCCGCCCTTAGAGGTCGAACTGCGCCGACAGGCGGAAAGTGCGCGGCGCGCCGGGCAGCAGGTAGCCGCCCAGTTGCTGGGTCACGTCGCGCCAGTAGAACTTGTCGGTGAGGTTGTCGACGCGAGCACGCAGGGTGACCCTGGTCGCGCCCAGCTTCAGGCCGTAGGACCCGTTCAGGCCGAACACGTGGTAGCCCGGCACATTCACGGTGTTCTCCGGGTCGAACGATTTTTCGCCCGCGTACTGCCACTGGCCGCCGATCTTCAGGCCCGGCACGGCTGGCACGGCATAGTCGGCCCACAACGTGGATTTCAGTTCCGGCACGTTGGTGACGCGCTTGCCGTCGTAGAGCGGCTCGCCCGTGCCTTGCTGCTTCGCGCGCAGCGCCATCAGCGAAGCGCCATAGCCCAGCGCGCCGCTGGCGCGCTGGGCCGCCAGCTCGAGGCCGCGGTGCTGCTGCTCGCCGTTGCGCACGAACGTGTTGGCCGCATTCGTGTACTCCAGCCCCTTGGTGATCTGGAACAGCGCCGCGCTCATGGCGACACCGCCGAACTCGCCCTTGGTGCCGAGCTCGAACTGCTTCGAGCGGTTCGGGCCCAGGTCCTGGTTCTGGTTGGTGGTCTCCATCTCGGCGACGCCGCCCGCGTCGAGTCCGTGCGCGACGGTGCCGTAGACGTTCCAGGCGGGGGTGAGGCCGTAGACCAGCGACACGCTCGGCAGCAGGAACGAGGCCCGGCTCGAGGTCCAGCCCAGCTCAGGCTCGGGCAGCTGGTCGCTGTCGATCTTCACGTAGCGCAGGCCGGCATGCAAGGTCAGCTCGGGCGTGAGCGTGAGGATGTCCTGCACGAACAGGGAGCGCTCGCGCTCGCTGAAACGTTCGCTGACCGGGCCGGTCGTGGGATTGCCCGGTGCCGGCGGAACGATCTGGTTGCGGTAGATGTTGCTGGAGCCGGCGTAGTCGTAGACATAGTCGCCGTAGCTGTTGTGGCGTTCGCTGTAGCCGAGGCCGGCGGTGAGCACATGGCGCAGCGTGCCGGTGGCGAAGCGGCCCTGGACCTGGGCCTGGACGCCGAACGGGGTCTTGCGCTCGCCCGTGCTCTGGTAGTCGTAGACGTCGTAGTCGCCGTTCGAGCAGTAGCCCGGGTAATAGCCGTCGCCCTCGTTGCTGCAGCCGTAGGGGAAGGCGGTGAAGTCGTCGCGCTTGAACCAGTGCTTGTTGGCGCTGAGCGTCGCGCGCCAGTCCTGGTTGAGCCGGTAGTCGAAGCGCAGGCCGAGGTTGGCGCTGTCGGTATCGACCGGCTTGGTCCAGGGCTGGGCATTGAGCAGGGTCTTGGCCGACACATTGGCCGGCAGCGCCACGCCGCGGATCAGCTGGTAGCCGGGCGCCGTGACCTGCTCCTTGTGCTGGAAGTCCATGTCGAGCTGCAGCAGCGCGTCCGGCGTGATCTGCCAGTCGAAGGCGCCGGATGCGAACTGGCGCTTGCCGTCGGCCCCCTTGATATACGAGCGCAGGCGCTCGGCGGCGGCATTCACGCGGTAGCCGAAGCGGCGGTCCTCGAAGCGCCCGCCCAGGTCGACCGCGCCGTACAGCGTGCCGCGCTCGCGCGCCTCGACCGTCACGGAACGCAGCGGCGTGTTCGTCGGGCGCTTGGTGACGAAGTTCAGGATGCCGCCGGGCGCGGCCAGGCCGGCCTGCATCCCGGCCACGCCCTTGAGCAGCTCGAAGCGTTCCTTGTTTTCCAGCGGGATCTGGGCGTCGGCCGGAATGGCGATGCCGTCCTTGCGGTAGCCCGAGTTGTTGTTCAACATGAAGCCGCGCACCGAGAACTGCTCGGCATAGCCGACGGCGTTGTAGGCGTCGCCGACCGAGGCATCGTAGGCGACCGCTTCGCTGGCGCTGCGGATCGACAGGTCCTGCATCTGTTCGCGGCTGAAGGCGCTGACCGAGGCGGGGGTGTCGATGATCGCCATGTCGGCGAAGCCGCCGACGCTGGCGCGCTCGCTCGCGCCCCATTTGGTGCCGGTGACGACAACCGAGGCGATCGGCTCGGCGGTTTGGGCCGTTGCAGAAACGGCGAAAGCCTGGGCCAGGGCGCAGGCGATGAGGGAATGCTTGAAGACAGGTTTCATTGTGTGCTCAGGATTTGAGCGGCGCACACGTATGGAAACAGCTGCGCCGCTTTTAAACAAAAAGCCGGAGCCAACTGGGGGAAGGGCAAACTGGGACAGGAACAGGCGTTGCGCTTTCCTTCGCTGGCATTATCCAGATCAGGTACGAAGGGTATCTCTCACCCGGAACGCGAATTCCAGGACCCCTAGCGAAGCGTGAGTGTAGCACGGCCGGTGCCGGCCGTGGTGGTTCTGTCAACCCGATGTGTCCTTACACCTCCGCGGTTTCCCGCAGCGGCGCCGCATGCTCGTGGTGCGAGCGGGCATGCAGCAGGTGCCGCTGCAGCGTGCCGCGGGCGCCGTCGCCGATCGCGCGCCAGTATTCGCGCCGCTGGGCCGCGCGCTTGCGGTGCTTGGACGGCATGTCGGCCAGCGGCTTGAGGTAGAAGGGCAGGGCGATCAGCCAGGCATTGCCCGGCAGTTCGACCCCGCCCAGGACCCGCCAGAAACCGTCGTAGGCGTTCGCGAAATGCCTGGCGTCGAGCGGGTCGTAGGCGACGTGCGCGCCGCATTTGACGGCCAGCACCTGCTCCATGCCGACCGCCTGGGCTACCCCCTGCATCGCGGCAAAGCAGAAGAAGCTGGGTGAATTGTTCGGGAAGCAGCGCTCGAAGGCGTCGAAGGCTTCGCTCGAATCGTTCCAGCGTCCCTGGTTGCGGGCGACGAACGGCACCAGCGGCGCCGGCACGCCGGCGATGGCGCCGTCGACCCAGGAAAACGCGAGCCGGTGCAGCACCTTGCCCGCCGCCACCAGCGCAATCGTCAGGTCGCCCTCGGCATTTGCCTGCGAGGACATCTCGAGCCGGATCAGGAATTCGCAGTCGTCCACCGCATGCCGCCACAGGATCAGGCCGCCGGCCGCATACACGGCCTGCTTGTAGGCGGCATTGAAGCTCGTCTCCTCGAAGCGGTAGTGCGACAGCGCGCACTGCACGCGCTGGCGCGCGCTCAGGCCTTCGACCAGGTAGCCGCGATGGCCGAGGTGGTGAAACGGATCGCCGTTAGGGGAAGTCATCACATAATTGCGGTAGACATCGAGCTGGCACAGGGCGGCGTGGTCGCGGTAGAACAGCAGGACGCGCGCGCTGCGCAGGTTCGAGAGCAGCCAGGACGAGAGCGGCAGCGGCCTGCGGCGGGCCAGCCAGTGACGGACGAGGTGAGCGAAGATCATGGGGCTTTCCTTCGAAGACGTCGGGTTGCGGACAGCTTCATGGTGTCCTACCTGACGTACTCGGGCGGTGATATTGCTCAAGAGAAACAAGTTCTTCAGGGCAATACTCTTCGGCACCTCATTCCTGCCGTGACGGCCACGCTCTATCGACATCTTCTCCCCTTGGACTGGTTTGTTTTTGTAGTCGAACGTTCACGTTCGTTTCCTGGAAGATAGCATACGTCGCGCGCGCAGCGCCGCGAAATTCTGCTCCATACTCGTGCTTCCACATGGCGGAGGGCAGCATGGCTTACGAACTGTTCTATTGGCCGGACATCCAGGGACGCGGCGAATTCGTCCGCCTGGCGCTCGAGGAAACGGGTGAGGACTACGAGGACGTGGCACGCGGGCCGGGCGGCGTCGACGCCGTCATGGCCGCCATGAAGGAGGGGCCGACGCCGGCCTTCGCGCCGCCTTTCCTGCGTGCCGGCGGCATGATGATCGCGCAGACGGCGGCGATCCTGATGTACCTCGGCGAGCGTCATGGGCTGGCCCCGCAGGACACGGCCGGCCGCTACTGGGTCCACCAGCTGCAGCTGACCATTGCCGACCTGGTCGCCGAAGCCCACGAGACCCATCATCCGGTCGGCACCGACCTGTATTACGAAGACCAGAAAGACGAGGCACGGCGCCGCGCGGCAGGGTTTACGGCCGCCCGCATTCCGAAGTTCCTGAATTATTTCGGGCACGTGCTGGGCGAGCAGGACTTCCTCGCCGGCACTGCGCTCAGCTATGCCGACCTGTCCCTGTTCCAGGTGCTCGAAGGGCTCGACTATGCCTTCCCGAAGGCGACTGCGCGCGCCCTTGGCGCGCATCCGAACCTGGCAGGCCTGCGCAGCCGGATCGGCGCGCGGCCGCGCATCGCGGCCTACCTGGGCTCGCCGCGCCGCCTGCCCTTCAACGAGCAGGGCATCTTCCGGCGCTATCCCGAACTCGACGCATAGCCGGGTGCGGCGCTTGGCGCAGCGCAGCATCGATCGCGCTTGCCTGAACTTGCGCCGGGCGCTAGGCTCGATAGGGTAGTACTAACGATAACAGCGGGCGCCGGCAAGCTGCCGGTTGCGCCGACACATCCATCCAACAGGGTTTGAAAGGAAAGCGCCATGAGTTCAGAGGTCAAGCCGGTCGAAGAGGGCATGCACACCATCACCCCGCACCTGGTCTGCGCGGATTGTCACGAGGCGATCGAGTTCTACAAGAAGGCCTTCGGCGCCGTGGAAATCATGCGCTCGCCCATGCCAAACGGCAAGGTGGGCCATGCCATGCTGCGCATCGGCGACTCACCCCTGTTCCTGGCCGACGAATTCCCCGACTACGGCTCGTTCGGTCCCTTGTCCCTGAAGGGCACGCCGGTGACGATCCACCTGTCGCTGCCGAATGTCGACGAGGTGTGGGCCAATGCCACGGCGGCCGGCGCCACCGTGCGCATGGAGCTGGCCGACCAGTTCTGGGGCGACCGCTACGGCCAGCTCGACGATCCCTTCGGCCACCGCTGGTCGCTGGCGACCCACATCCGCGACGTGTCGCCCGAGGAGATCGAAGCGGCGATGAAGCGCGAGTGCGCGTGAGAAGGAACTGAGCGCGGACTGAACAGGCGCGGCTTCGCGCCGCTGCTTGTTGCTTATGCCGCGGCCTATGCCGTAGCCAGCACCACGTGGTCGTAGAGGATCAGGCTGCCGATCACGATCAGCACGATGCCGCCCAGCAACTCGGCGCGCTTGCCCACCAGGGCGCCGAGGCCACGCCCCAGCATCACGCCCAGCGTCACCATGACGAAGGTGGCAAAGCCGATCGCGGCCGCCGTGACGAGGATGTTGGCGTCGACGAAGGCCAGGCCGGCGCCGACGATCAGCGCGTCGATGCTGGTCGCCATGCCGGTCAGCGCCAGGCGCAGGAAGGAGTGGCTGCTGGGCTTTTCTTCGCCGGCCTCGGGCGCGCTGAGGCCTTCGCGCACCATGCGCAGGCCGAGCACGCCGAGCAGGACGAAGGCGATCCAGTGGTCCCAGGCTTCGACATAGGGTGCGGCGGCATTCCCGAGCGCCCAGCCGACGAGCGGGGTGAGCCCTTCGATGACGCCGAAAATGGCGCCGGTGCGCAAGGCCTCGCGCAGGTGCGGCCGCTGCAGGGCGGCGCCCTTGCCGACGGCGGCGGCAAAGGCATCGGTGGACATGGCCAGGGCAAGCGAAGCGGTGGCGAAAAGGTTCATGGTGTTGTTTGCCGGGCGCACGCAAAGGCAGGCCCGCGCGGCCCGATTGCGCGCGTGCATGCCAAAGGTCTTGCCAACCGGACGGCTGCCCGTACCACGGCACGCAGGCGCGCGCCGAGTATGTTGATACGGGAACTTCGGCGCAGTCTTGCCGGCGCGCGCATGCTGCGCTGGTGGACTGGCGGAAGCAGGCTACTCCCCAATGGAAGCGCCATTATACCTGAGCAAACGCGCCCAGGCCTCCTGCCAGCTCTGCAATAAAAGTCCTGGCGGCACCGGCGGCGCACGTGAACATTTGCACAAGACCTGTCGCCCACGTAGACTGGCTTTCCACGGCCCCGGCCGACCGCGGCCGCCCATCGACCACTCAAGGAGGACAGCTTGGAACCAGACGACATCAGCGCACTCGAGACCGTGATCGTGCCACCGACGCACGACCTGGGCGACGGCTTCCAGGTCCGGCGCGCGCTGCCGAGCCGCCAGCGCCGCATGGTCGGGCCTTTCGTTTTCCTCGACCAGATGGGCCCGCACGTATTCGATGCCGGCCGCGGCCTCGACGTGCGTCCGCACCCGCACGTCTGCCTGGCAACCGTCACCTACCTGTTCGACGGCGAGATCCTGCACCGCGACAGCCTCGGCAGCGTGCAGGCGATCCGGCCCGGCGAGGTCAACTGGATGACGGCAGGCAAGGGCATCGTTCATTCCGAGCGCACCGACAGCGTCCTGCGCCAGGGCGCCTCGAACCTGTTTGGCCTGCAATGCTGGGTGGCGCTCCCGACTCGCCATGAGGAAACCGATCCCGCCTTTGCCCACATCGAGGCCGGCGCCTTGCCCGTCATCGAAGGCGAGGGCGTCAGCGCCCGGATCGTGGCCGGCAGCTACTGGGGCAAGCGCGCGCCGGTCGCGACGCTCTCCGACATGTTCTACGTGGACGTGCGCCTCGCCGCCGGCGCGCGCATCGCCATGCCTGCGGAATACCCCGAACAGGCGCTGTACATCGTCTCGGGCCGCCTCGACCTGGGGCGCGACGGCGTGTTCGAGGCCGGCCAGCTGGTGGTGCTCAAGCGGGGTGCGCAGCTCGTGCTGGCCGCGCCCGGGCCCGGCGAGACCCGCGTGATGCTGCTGGGCGGCGAGCCGATGGACGGGCCGCGCTACCTGTCGTGGAATTTCGTGGCCAGTTCCGAGGAGCGCATCGAGCAGGCCAAGCGTGATTGGCAGGCCGGCGCGTTTCCCCGGGTGCCGGGCGAAACCGAGTTCATTCCCTTGCCCGAGCAGAAGGGCAGGCCGGTCCACTACCCCTGACCCGGCCGCCCTGACCGGGAAAAGCCGGCGCGGGCCCTGCGGCCGTGCTTGATCGCACAACAACATTATTTCGAATTATCGATGCTTTCTATTCAATTAAATTATTTCCACATGGAAATCATGAGCGCGGCGGGCGTGGCCCCTGCGTCCTGCTGCAAGGCGCAAGCCGCGCCGGTCCACGCGACCCCGGCGGTGCATCCATGAATGCCCTCGAGGTCCAGCGTATCGCCGCTTTTTCCGATGGCCTGCAGGGCGGCAACCCGGCCGGTGTCTGGATCGGCGCGGCGCTGCCCCCGGACGCGGCAATGCAGCGTGTCGCGCACGACATCGGCTATTCGGAGACGGCCTTCGCGGCACCGGTAGGCGAGGGCTGGCGCGTGCGCTATTTCTCGCCGGAGTCCGAAGTGCCGTTTTGCGGCCACGCCACCATCGCCCTCGGCGCGGCGCTCGCTGCCGCCCATGGCGAGGGCAGCTATGCGCTGGTGCTGAACGACGCCCGCATCACGGTCGAAGGCCGGCGCACGGCCGGACCCGGCGGGGCGCCGCTGGTGTCGGTTGCGCTGCAGTCGCCGCCCACGCACAGCCGCCCGGCGCCGGCCGCTGCGGTCGAGCGCGCGCTGGCGCTGTTCGGCTACCGCGCCGAGGATCTCGACCCGCGCCTCCCGCCGGCGCTGGCCCATGGCGGGGCTCCGCACCTGGTGCTGGCCTTGCGCAGCCGTGCGCTGCTGGCGGCGATGCATTACGACCTGGACGCCGGACGCGCCTTCATGCGCGAGCTGGGCATCGTGACCGTGGTGCTGGCGTGGGCGGAGAGCTCGCGCCTGTTCCACACCCGCAATCCGTTCGCCGCCGGTGGCGTCTATGAGGATCCGGCAACCGGCGCCGGCACAGCGGCGCTGGCGGGCTACCTGCGCGACCTCGGCTGGCCGCATGGCGGCGCCATCGATGTCGTCCAGGGCGAGGACATGGGCATGCGTTCGCGCCTGCACGCCGCCATCGGGCCGGACACGGGCGGATCGATCCGCGTCTCCGGCACTGCGCGGCCCTTGCAAATATTTACCACTGAAAACATTTATTGCCCAAAAGCGGGTTTTGTCAATTTGTAATGAGAGGGGGAAAAGTACTCTTACTCATCAATTAAGAATTCCTCCAAAGATTGATAATTATCAGGACAGAAGTTTTCCCGAATTAAACAAATCTTAGGAGTGAGCAGTCATGGAACTGTGCCAAGCAAACGTCACCAACGCGGCAGCGGCCGGCCTGTTCGAAGTCGCCTCGGCGCCGCAGAAAGCAGTCGAGCGCCTGCCGTTCACCATCCGCCGCGTCGAGACCGAGGATGACCTGCTCAAGGCCGTGCGTGTCCGCCATGCGGCCTACGCACGCCACGTTCCCGAGTTTGCCCGTTCGCTGGCCTTGCCGGAAGAGGCCGATTACGAGAGCGACACCATCGTCCTGCTCGCCGAATCCAAGCTCGACGGCACGGAGCTGGGCACGGCCCGCATCCGCACCAATATCCACCACCCCCTGCACATCGAGGAATCGGTGATGCTGCCGCAGTGGCTGCAAGGGCGCCGCCTTGGCGAAGTCGAACGGCTGGGCGTGAGCCAGGGACGGATCGGCCATGTCGTCAAGGTCGCGCTGGTCAAGGCGTTTTTCGAGTTCTTCGAAAAGAACGACCTCGAGTGGGCCGTCATCTCCGGCCGCGCCCCGGTCGACCGCCAGTATGAGCAGCTGTTGTTTACCGATGTGTTCGCCGACAAGGAAATGGTGCCGCTGCGTCACATCGGCAATATCCCGCACCGCATCATGGCCTTCGAAATCGCCACCGGCGAGACGCGCTGGCGCGAGGCCGCCCATCCGCTGCTCAAATTTTTCCGCCAGACGCACCATCCGGACATCGACGTCGGCCCGAAGGCTGCACCGCGCCTGCATGCTGGGCGTGTTCCGCAACATGCACCGGCGGCTTCCAGCGGCTTCTCCATGCGCGAACTGGCCCTCGCCTGAAGTAGATATTGCATGACGGCATTTCTTTAAAGCTGTATCCTTGCGCCTTATCAGGCCGCGGTGAATCGCGGCCCTTGTAGTTCGCTCGATATCGCCTATGCCAAACCCTACCGTTCACCAGCGCAGTTCTCCCTCGTCCGCGGCCAACGTGGTCCTGGAGGAGGTGGTGCGGGTGTTCGCGTATTACCTGATTCCGATCGGGATCGGCCTGTTCTCCTTTGTTGCACTGTTGTTTTGGCACAACCAATACAAGGTCAGCGAACCGGCATCGCTGCCCTTGAAGGTGCTGGTGCAGGAAGAGGGGGCGGTGCTGACGCCCGCCCAGGCACTGGCCCGCCTTGCTTCCGCGACGGCCGTCGCCCGCTACGACACCAATCTCAGCAGCAAGCCCATCTGGTTCAGCTTTGCGCCCGTGCCGGGGCCGGCCGGTCAGGACGTCATCGAATTCCCGTCCCGCCACTCCTTGTCGATCCGCTGCTGGGATGCGGCGGGCCTGCGGCCGCTGGGCGAGGCCAGCCGCGCCAGTGCCCACGGCGCGATCGAGGCCGTCAAGGCGGGCTTTGCGCTGAACATGGCGCGCCTCCCGGCGCAGTTGCTGTGCAACGGCACCTTCGCCGGCCCGGCGCAGGTAAGCGTGCTGCAATGGCCGGCACAACAATTTGCATCCTCGGTGGAGCAGTACCATCGCAAGTCGGGCCTGCTCGACGGCGGCATGATCGTGCTCGCGCTGTTCGTCCTCCTCACGGCGCTGATCAATCGCCAGCCCCTGTACGTGCTGTTTTCGGGCTGGCTGATCCTGAACCTGCGGGTCGGCGCGCTGTCGGCCGGATGGGACATCCAGTGGCTGGGACAGACGATCCCCGCTGACCTGCTTCTGCTGTCCCGCTCGGTGACGCTGACCTTGTACGGCATCGCCACCCTTGCCCTGTACCAGAACCTGCTGCGCACCAGCCTCGAGGATTTGCGCTATGGCGCGGCGATGCGCTTCATGCAGTCGCTCGCGCTGCCCTTGCTGGCGTGCGCGATACTGTTGCCCTATCACGTCTACCTGCCTGTCCTGTGGGTCACCTGCGCCTGCTGCCTCGCAATCATGATCGCAGGCATGTTCAAGGTCATCGTCGAGTCGCGCAACCGCGTTGCCAGCTGGTTTGCCGCTGCCTTCGCGCTGGCGGTCGTCGCCACGCTGGTCGAGATCGTTTCGGCAGCGCTCGGCATGCATGAGGTGGTCGGCTTCGTCAACAGCGTCACCGCCGCGCTCGCGTCGAGCCTGCTGGCCGCGCTGGCGGTAGCCGAGCAGATGCGTGCCGAGACGGAACAACGCGAGGAAGCCCAGCGCAAGCTCGAGCATGCCTACGAGGCCATGCCAGTCGGCTTGTTCACGCTGGATATGTCCGGCCACTTCCAGAGTGCCAATCCGGCGCTGCAAAAGATGCTGGGGGTGATGCGCTTCCTGCCGGGCCGCACCGCCTGGCACGACTTCTTCGACCAAAGCGTGTGGAAAGAATTGCATGAGCAGGTGCACGGCCGCGCCGACGCCGAACTCGAGATTGCCAATCACGAAGGCACGCGCCGCTTCCTGGTCAGTGCCACGCTCGCGCGCGGCCGGATCGAAGGCGTGCTGCAGGATATCACCGAGAAGTACAAGGCTACCGAGCAACTGCGCTTCATGGCCGACCACGATCCGCTCACCAAGGTATTCAACCGGCGCGGGATCGAGAAGATGTTCGAGGAGGCCGCGGTGTCGCTGGCCACGGGCAAGCCGATGGCGCTGGCATATATCGACCTCGACCGCTTCAAGCTGATCAACGACCTGTTCGGCCATGCCGCCGGCGACGAAGTGCTCAAGCAGGTATGCGAGCGCATCTCCATGACCCTGACCGGCACCCAGCGGCTCGGGCGTGTCGGCGGCGACGAGTTCGTCATCGTCATGCCGGACACGCCGATCCCGCTGGCTTCCCTGATCTGCCGTGGCATCGTCGAGCGGATCGGCGGCGTCGCCTACCGGGTCGGCGACAAGGCCTTCCAGGTGCGCGGCTCGGTCGGCCTGATCGAAGTATCGACCGGCATGCCGATGCGCGACGTGATCTCGACCGCCGACCGCGCCTGCCGCCAAGCCAAGGAGGCCAGCGACGGCCTGGTGATCTACGAGCGCAACGCCTCGGCCTTCCATGAACGCGAAGCCGAACTGAACCTGGTGGCCAAGCTGCAGGGCCCGAACGCGACCGACGGCCTGTTCATCGAGATGCAGCCGATCATGTCGCTCAAGACCCCGCGCGACTCGCTCAACTTCGAGGTGCTGCTGCGCATGCGCGGGCCCGACGGACGCGTGATGCCGGCCGGCCCGCTGATCGGGGCGGCCGAGAAAAGCGGGCGGGCAGGGGTGATCGACCGCTGGGTCCTGACCACGACCCTGGGCTGGATCGCCGAGCACATCACGCGCCTGCCGAATACCCGTTTCGTGTGCATGAACCTGTCGGGCGCCTCGCTCAACGACGAGCGTTTCGTGGCCGACACGCTCGAGATCCTGGCGCGCCACGTGCACGTGGCCAGCCGCCTGTGCGTCGAGATCACCGAGAGCGTGGCCTTGCACGACCTCGACAACACGCGCCGCTTCATCGACCAGGTGCGCAATTTCGGCGTGAAGGTCGCGCTCGACGACTTCGGCGCCGGCTACACCTCGTTCTCCTACCTGAAGGAACTGCCGGCCGACGTGCTGAAAATCGACGGCAACTTCATCGTCAACATCAACGCCCACCCGGCCAACGTGGCGATCGTCGAGGCGATCGTCAACCTGGCGGTGAACCTGGGGATGAAGACGATCGCCGAATGGGCCGAGGACGCGGCCACCGTGCAGACCCTGGCCGAGATCGGCGTCGACTACGTGCAGGGCTGGGCGGTGGCGCGCTCGCTGCCGCCGGAAAACATGCTCACGGCAAGCTCGTCGGCCAGCTTCATCCAGGACAGGGAGTTGCTGGAACTGCTGCCCACCCTGGGGAATGGCGCCGCGCTCGACCTGCTCGGGATGATGCGGCTCCCCTGAGGGGCTTACTGGATCGTCGCCAGTTGCGGACGCGGGTGGCGGTCGGCATCGATCAGCATCAACTGCGCGCGCGCGGCCTTGAGCGTGGCGACGTCGCGCGCCAGCGGCCGGTCGCGGTTGGCCATGCGCGGGCGCCAGTCCTGCTGGCGCAGCATGGCGGGCGAGGCGTCGTAGCGCTGCGCGGCGGACGGCTGGCCGGCGGCGCTCTCGGGGCCTGACGCGGACGCAGGCTCGGCAGCTGCCACGACCAGCAGGCGCGTCGCGCGTTCACCGCTTGCGCAGGGCTGGTCGGTCAGCGTCACATGGCCGCTGGCATCGACGCATTTCATGATTTCGGAACCCGCCAGCGCGGCGGGAGTCGCGGCAAGGGCCGCGAGGGCGAGGGCTAACTGCGAACTCAGCTGAGAGGCCAGGCGCTTCATGGTCACCTCCATCGATACGATGGAACCATTGTCACGGCCGTGGCCGCCTCACTCTGTTCGGTGCCACACTGTTCACAAACATTGTCAAAAAAACCACTGTTGGGCTAGCTCTTCAGCCCACGGCGGGCGCTTGCGTGGCTAGCTTTGCGGCTGCGGCCGCTGCGCGACCAGCTGCACCTCGACCAGGAAGCCGTAGTGCAGGCCCGGGACCGGCACCACGGCCCGCGCCGGCCTGTGCGCGCCGAACACGCCGGCATAGATGCCGTTGAAGGCCGGCCAGTGCTCGACGCCGGCGATATAGGCCGTGCACTGGACCACGTCCTGGAAGCCGCAGCCGGCCGCGCGCAGCACCTGTTCGCACTGCGCGAAGACGGAGGCGCACTGGGCCTCGAAGCCGGCCTCCGGTCCGACCTGGTCGCGCGCCGGCAGGATGCCCGACACGAACACCAGGCCGCCGGCCGCTACCGCCTGCGAATAATGCCCGCCGGGCGCCGGCAGCTCGGGCGACTGGATCAACTCCATCACGCCACCAGCGCCGCGAAGCGCGACAGGTCGACGTTGCCGCCGCTGATCAGGATGCCCACGCGCTTGCCGGCGACCGGGTATGCGCCATGCATGGCGGCCGCGGCGCCCAGGCAGCCGGTCGGCTCGACCACCATCTTCATGCGCTCGGCGAAGAACTTCATGGTGTCGACCAGCTGGGCGTCGCTGACGGTGACGATGTCGTCGACGCGGCGGCGGATCACCTCGAAATTGTGCTGGCCGACGTGGGTGACCATGGCGCCGTCGGCGATCGTCTGCGGCACGCCGATGTGGACGATCTCGCCGCGGCGCAACGACTGGCGGCCGTCGTCGCCGGCTTCCGGCTCGACGCCGATGACCTTGCAGCCCGGTGACAGCCCGGCCGCCGCCAGCGCGCTGCCGGCCAGCAGGCCGCCGCCGCCGAGCGGCACCAGCAGCACGTCCAGCGGGCCCACGTCCTGGAACAATTCCAGCGCCGCCGTGCCCTGGCCGCAGATCACGTCCAGGTGGTCGTAGGGCGGAATCAGGGTCATGCCGCGCTCCGTGGCCAGGCGCAGGCCGATCTCCTCGCGGTTCTCGGTATAGCGGTCGTAGAAGATCACTTCGCCGCCGTATTCCCGGGTCGCCTGCACCTTCAGGGCAGGAGCGTCCTGCGGCATGATGATGGTGGCGCGGATGCCGGCCAGGCGCGCCGACAGCGCGATCGCCTGCGCGTGGTTGCCGGACGAGAAGGTCAGCACGCCGGCGGCGCGCTGGGCGTCGGAAAAGCGCGCGATGGCGTTATACGCGCCGCGAAATTTGAAGGCGCCCATGCGCTGGTAGTTCTCGCATTTGAAGAACAGGCGGGCATCGAGGCGGGCGTCGGCGGTGCTGGAAGTGAGCACCGGGGTGCGGTGGGCGGCGCCCTGGATGCGGGCGGCGGCCTGTTCGACGTCGCTGAATTGCAGGGTGGCGGTATCTGGCATGGGCTATGTGTTTGGTAAGTTATCTCTACGGTGAGGGGCGCGGAAGTTTCCGAGGTTCAACCGTGTGGGTGAAAGAATTGTCGCCGCGGATCTTTCGCCGTGACAATTCGATAGTATTGCCGAAAAAAAGAGCTATATCCTGATGATCTATCTCAGCCGTATCGAGTAATCTCCATCGAGGATACTGAACATGCAGAGTTTGCGGATTCCCCTTCAACAAAGCGGTCGACTCCGCCACTTCGCTTTCGGCTGGGCGTTCCTGACACTCGCGACCGCGACAATGCGGACACGACGATCTATGCCGAGCAGGCGAAGCTCTTTAGGGCGGCCAGAGCTGTAACAACACTCGGGCCTGATCTCCTTGGCGATAAGGTCAATCTGTACACGGGCTCACTGGAGTTTGTGCAGACGGACCTTGCCTTGCCGGGTAACAGCACACTGCCGGTCAGTATAGGACGCAGGCTGGTGACTGGACAAGAGCCAGGGTCTAACCGGCATTTCGGGAACTGGGATATCGAGATTCCCCATCTCCACGGTATTTTTCCGGTCAATTATTCATGGACGCCTCGCAGCGGACAGCCCGCCTCGCGCTGTTCGTCTTACAGCAAACCACCGGATGTGATAGGGATGTCGGGCTCGGGTTGGTTGGCCGACGAATACTGGCACGGCAATTTTCTGTACGTCCCAGGTGCGGGCGACCAGGAAATGCTGAGCCGATCTCCGGCCTACGCCGAAACGCCTGGGAATGTTGCAAGTTCGACATACCCGATTGTTACTCGTAACGGTTGGCAGATCAAGTGCTTGCCGTCACTGGATCCACGAAACGGGGCTACGGGCGAAGCCTTCCTTGCTGTGTCACCGGACGGGACGACTTACCGTTTTGATTGGCTGGTGGAGCGTCGAGCGCCTACGCTCACCAAAAGCTCTCCGGCGCCCGAGGTTCTATCCTCCCCCATGCTCGAACCAGGTTCAGGAATGTCAGCGTCAACCGGCCATGGAGAACTAGCTCCGGCGGTGGGCGAGGGATACAGTCTCACCCGCAAGGAGGTCTGGATCCTGCCAACGGTGATTACTGACCGTTTCGGCAACATAGTGACGTACACATATGACGCTACGAACAAATGGCAGTTAAAAACGATTGTCGGAACCGACGCGGCAGGTTCACCGCGCACGATTACATTGGCCTACCTGACACCTGGCTCGACAGCATCGAACCTGGTCGCTTCCATCACGGATGGCACCCGCACCTGGCGTTATACATACGACCGTAACGACTCGGGAGGAAAGCTTCAAACAGTTGTGTTGCCAGACAATTCAAGCTGGGACGTTCGCGGACTCGAGCCTCTGCTGGCAGGCATCAGCCACATCGAGGGAAGTACCGGCTCGTGCGACATTCCAAGCTCACTTGTCGAGCTTGTACGCAGCGGCTCGATGACCCATCCGTCCGGGGCGACAGGCGAGTTCGTTCTCACCCCAACGCGTCATGGTCGAGTTAACGTCGACCGCATTTGTCAGGAGTATCAGAACACCGGACAGGGGCAGGTAACCTATCCGAGATACTTCGACACTTATGCTTTAACGCGCAAAACGATCACCGGTCCGGGTATCGGCTCCCTTGAGTGGCGTACCACCTATCCGCAAGCGGCTTTCAGCTGGGCGTCATGGGATGGACAGCATGGCAGCAAGCGTGTCGAACTTGTCGACCCCTCGGGTGCCGTGACCTACCGGCACTTCGGAACCATTTTCCGGCAAACCGAAGGTCAGTTGCAGCTGACCGAAACCCTCGGAGCGAACACGATTCTGCTCCGTTCAACGCAGTTGGGATATGTCGACCCGGTGCTCCCGCGAGGAATCAGCCTCCAGCCGCGTGGCGATGGCGAAATGGCGGCTCGGGTGACGGAGGTAAATCGGCGCACGATAGCACAACAAGGTACGAATTTCGTGTGGCAGGCCGACGAGTTCAATGGTTTTGCCCAGCCCACATTAGTGACGCGTTTCAGCAGTCCAGGCTCGACGCGGACAGAACGAACCGAATTTGAAAACAATACGATGCGCTGGGTTCTGGGCCAGGTAAAGTCCATTGCTCAAGTCAATACTGCGACGAGTGCCGTCAAGGATATGGTACGACATGCCTACTTCCCGGAAACCGCGAATCTGAAGGACGTGAGGAAATTCGGTGCGTTTCAGGAGTCCCGCACCTATCACCCGGACGGGACCTTGGCGAGTGTTACGGACGGCCTGAACCAGTCAACTCGTTTCGACAACTACAAGCGCGGCATTCCGCAGAGCGTTACATTCGCGGACAACACCCGCGTCAGCGCTGTCGTCAATGACCTTGGCGGGCTTACGTCGGCAACATCTGCGTCAGGCGACACCACATCATTCGACCATGACGCGATGGGCCGCTATGCAGGCATTAACTATCCGACGGCGGACAGCGTAGCCTGGAACCGAACCGGGATCGCATTTGAAAAAGTCGCAGACCCGGAGTTTGATCTTGCTGGAGGACATTGGAAGCAGACGATTACGACAGGTACTGGCATCGAGGTAAATTATTTCGATGCATTCGGACGGCCGGTTTACAACGAACGGTGGGACGACGCGGATCGTAATGCAACACAGCGCCTGGTCAGGAGAACGTACGACTTTACCGGGCGCTTGGTCTTCGAGTCGTATCCAGCGCGCACTTACGGCGAAGCGGGCAATGGCGTTTATTACGAGTTCGATGCTCTCGGCCGCCGAACTTCGACTGCCTTTGACAGTGAGCTAGGACGTCTTGCCGAGTCCTACTCCTATAGCTCGACAAGTTTTCAAAAAATACACACCAACGCGCGAGGATATGCGAGCACCTACAGCTTTCAGACCTTTGATGAGCCGGGCGAAGATGTAGTGAAGAAAATTCTCGCTCCTGAAGGTGTAAGCGTCGACATTGCACGCGATATCTTTGGCAAGCCCCTCTCGGTAACCCGACGCGGCGGGACCAAGAGCCTGAAGCGAAGCTTTGTGTACGATAGCGTGGAGCGGCTGTT
This sequence comes from Massilia sp. GCM10023247, assembly GCF_042653325.1. Taxonomy (NCBI): domain Bacteria; kingdom Pseudomonadati; phylum Pseudomonadota; class Betaproteobacteria; order Burkholderiales; family Oxalobacteraceae; genus Massilia; species Massilia sp. GCM10023247. Next base: position 145,347 of record NZ_JBHSIB010000023.1, on the reverse strand, counting down.
CAAAATTGTCGAACCAGAAGGCGGCGCAACGGTTCAGGCTTACGACGCGGCCCATAATGTCAGTTGGCGAGCAACCGGCTCGTCACTGACATCGACTACCGCCTGTGGCACTACCAGCGTCCCCTCGGCTACCAAAACGGTCTTCGGATACGACGCCCGAAACCGCCTTCGAACGACTACTTATGGCGACAATAGCCCTGGTGTAACTCGCACGTATACTGCCGACGGCCTGCTTGCCACGGTCTTGTCGAATGGTGCGCTGTGGGAGTACGAGTACAACAAACGCCAGATGGGCTGGCTCGAGAAGTTGACCTATGGGGGCAGTATTTATCATATCGTCCGCACGTATGATGCAAATGGCTCGCTGGCCCAGCTTGACTATCCGTTCGATGAGGTGAGTCTGACCTATCGTCCGAACGCGCTTGGCGAAGCGCGTAAGGTCGGCGGTTACGCCACGGGTATTGAATATCATCCGAGCGGTGCGGTGAAAGCCTTCGTGTACGGCAATGGCATTCGCCGGTCGCTCTCGCAGCACATTCGCGGCCTGCCAAAGCAGACGATCGACATGGGCGTGTTCGATGAGACCTACTCTTACGATGCCAACGGTAACCCATCGCAAATCAGCGACAATCTGCAGAATTTGGCAACGCGAACCATTGGCTATGATGCCTTGGATCGACTGCGTACCGTTTCGGCACCCAACCTCTGGGGGAACGCAACCTACAATTACGACGCGCTAGACAACCTGATATCGAGCACGATCAGTGGCGGGGCCAATGCTCGCACCTTGACGCACACGATCAATTCGACGACGAATCGCCTGGACACGATCTCCGGAGGACCGGCCGCCTTCAACTTCAGCTATCTCTACGATGCGCAGGGCAACATCACTCGGCGCGGCAACCAAACCTACACGTTTGACCAGGCCAACCGCATGACATCAGCGGGCGGCCTGGCCACTTATTCCTACGATGGGCTGGGTCGCCGGATCAGTACCGTCGGTGCCGACCAGGTCAACAGGATCCAGATCTACACGCAGGAGGGCAAGCTACTTTATTCCGGGCCCACTGGGGGTGTCGCCACGAAGTATATCTACCTGAACAACCATGTCATCGCGGAGGTGAAATAATGCGCGTGCCCTGCGTTGCTTGGCCTTTCAGGTCCGTCAGAACAAGCTGCCTGCGTCTGGTGCTGAGTTTGGTCACCTTGTTCGCGCTTGCCTTGAGCACCCCCGGCCTGGCGCAGAGTGTGCCAAGCACAAACGTACCGACAGCTGTCCCGCCGCCGCCGGACCCAGGCGATGAACCGCCGTACAACGATGCCATGTTCCTTCGGCGGTTCGTGCCCTCGACGATGGTGACAAATAGCGTGCACGAGGTCTCCGTGACTGTGCAGAACTATGGCACAACTGTTTGGGATCCTTACACAGGCTACACCCTGGGCTCGCTCAGTCCTCAGGATAACTGGATATGGGGCAACTCGCGTATCGCCTTACGGCAAAGTGTCGCGCCCGGGGAAACCGTCACCATCAATTTCCAGGCAAGAGCTCCCTCGACGCCGGGCTCCTATACTTTCCAGTGGGGAATGCTGCAGGAAGGTGTTGCATGGTTTGGCAATGCGAGCATGGCGGCTACGGTCACAGTGCGGGAACCCCTGAACAACGCGGCGCCGACAGGCCAGAGTGCAACTGCACAGATGGAGACGGGCAAAGCCTATAACGTCTCGGTCACGATGTACAACAACGGCGAGTCGACCTGGACCCGCGCACAGCAATACACCCTGATGGCGCAAAGCCCGCACAACAATATGACCTGGGGCCTCAACCGGGTTGCATTGCCGTTCGACAGTGTGGCACCGGGTGAGAGTGCGACCTTTAACTTCCAGGTCATTGCACCTAGCGTTCCGGGGAGCTACGCCTTCCAATGGGGAATGCAGCGCGAAGGCTACGGTTCGTTCGGGCCCGGCACGACGCCGATCACAATCAACGTCGTTGCGCCACCACCGTTGGTAAACAATGCTGAGGTTGTCGGTATCGCGGTGCCTGCACGCATGCAGACAGGGCAGCGCTACAACATATCGGTGACGATGAAAAACAGCGGCACCAAGAGTTGGGCTGCCGGCACCTTACATCGACTTGGCGCAGCCAGCGGGTATGACAATATGTGGGGCTTGGGAAGGGTCGAATTAGCAACCCCCGTAGCTCCTGGACAGCAGTACACGTTCTCCTTCCAAGTCATTGCTCCAGTGCCTGACAGCTATGACATGCAATGGCGAATGGTGCAGGACGGGGTCGAGTGGTTCGGTGCGTATGCTGGCAGCCAGGTGACCGTGACCGAAGACCTGAGCCGCGTTACCTTCATCCACACGGATGCGCTGGGCAGTCCGATCGCGCGCACCGATGGCGCCGGTAACGTAATCAGTCGCACGCGCTACGAACCCTACGGTTACGCTGCAAGCGGAGCAATGCCGACCATCGGCTTCACAGGACACGTGAACGACGCAGATACCGGGCTGACCTACATGCAGCAGCGGTATTATGATCCGATTGCGGGGCGGTTTTTGAGCATTGATCCGGTGGTGACAGATGCGAATACGGGAAGCAGTTTCAATCGTTACAGTTACGCGAACAATAACCCATATTATTATTTCGACCTTGATGGACGCTCAAGTACACCGGTTGAAGATCCCTTCGTGCCGACCCCGCCACCTCCGAAAACAATAACTCCATTAATATTCCCTCCGTTGCCAGGTATGCCGCCTATAGTTTCAGGCGGGACAGTCCCTTTCCCGATGCCCGCAGGACCAGTAGCTACAGTGCCCGTTGTTGGCGGGAAACTAAACGCGGCCTTCGAAGCTTGGAAGCTCCAGGAAGCATTAAAACAAATTTATTCTAATTCGTGGGTAGGGAAGCTGGATTCCACTCTGTCAGTAATGCTGAATCGGATAAAGGATCGCCCAAATGAAGGACCTCCGGGTGAATGGATTGATGGGAAGAATGGATCTCGAAAATATGGTCCAGACGGCAAGCCTGAGCTTGATCTTGATAAGCCACATCAAGGACATGAAAGACCGCATGTTCATGAGTGGGATAAGAATGGGCGCGAGCACCCTGGTCGTGATTATTCACCATGGCCGCGTCAATAGTGTCTAGGACCTGCTTTCGATAAATTTGGAGTTTCAGAATGAGAGATTTTGCTCAATATATTGAATGTTATATAACAACGGTAGCGATTGGCTCATTGCGGGATCGCCAGAATGTGACACTTACTATTGTCGACCACCAAGGCGGCATTCACGACCTGATCGCGGAGTCAGTGGATTATTTCACACTTGATGCAATGCGATTGAGGAATATAATTGAAACTATTTCGCTATATGACGACGTCAATTTTGCGGCGTGTACGGCTGATATCCGGAAGAAAATCTTTTATTTACTCCAAGGCCGAGAGCTCGATGATAAAGGCGAGGGCGTTTTGTCCGAGATGATTTCAAAATTAACGGAGGATATAGCCTGCGGTCGAAAAGTTCTACTGGAGATCGTTTCGCTATACGGCGCAGATGTGTTATTGCTCAGTGAGAAAGTGTCGGTTGTGAAACATGATTTTCCCTTGGGCGAATCATAGGAGCATGCACGGCATCGTGTACGAAGTCGTACACTAACTCGTACACGATTTCATAAACGGCCTATCCACTAACTGCTGGACAGGATGAGAAATGTATGGGTCATTGGTCAAAAGAGCGAGAGCGGGGGCAAGTCTGACATTCGGACTCGACCTCTGCCTTAATCCACACCTCCGTTTTACTGAGCGCGGCTTATGCTTTTAGCCTTGGGCGGTTTTGACTCCGACTCAGTCAACGTAATGGCTCACTGCAACATCAACGACAACGTACACTCCAACGTACACGGCAACGTACACGATTAAGGGTAGCTTCATCGAGGACAGGATGAGAAACGTATCGCCACGACGAGTCGTGGCGATACGGCACCGCGCAGCGTTCGGTGGCACAGCCCCCATCACGCCGCGCAGCTTTTCTTGGAACTCAGAGCTATGCCCCGATACCCCTATCGTGGGCGGTAGAAATCACTCTTCTTTTTAAACAAAAAAAGCCACTCCCTCCGGTGTCCCGGATGCGAGTGGCTTCTTCTTTTTTAGCCGCTAAAAAGGCGGTTCGTCTTAGCTGCTCAAGTTGCCCACCATCTGCTTGGTCTGGAACTTGATGATCATCCCGTCGAGCAGCGCCTTGACGATCTTGCGCTCTTCCTCGGGGAATTGGGACACCGCCTCGAACTGCAGGCGCAGGTCGTCCGATGGGCCACGCTCGCCTTCACCGAACACCAGGTCATCGAGGCTGACGCGCAGCACCTTGGCTAGCCGGATCAGGGCGTCTAAGGTTGGTTGCGCCGTCCCCGCCTCGTAGCGCCGGATCTGATTGACATGCAGCTCGGCGGCGGCGGCCACCCCTTGCTGCGTGAAGCCGAGCGTCTTACGTAGTTGAATCAATCGTGCAGGGAAGTGCATGGGGAGGAACCACAGTGTGAGCGATTGCATACTTTAACCCCCGACTTTTGAAATGATTGACACATACACAGTATAAGGTATTAAAATAAAACACGTAAAGGGCATTGACAGTTTTTGACGAAAGGCAGATTCGTGGCACGTATTCCAGCAGAAGAGATCGAGCGGCTAAAGAAGGACATGTCGGTGCGGCAGCTGGCCGAAGCGCACGGCGTCGAGCTGGCCGGCCAGGGCGCGAACCTGATCGGGCGCTGCCCATTCCACGCCGACCGGACGCCGTCGCTGGTGATCACGCCTGAGAAAAACCTGTGGCACTGCCTGGGCGCGTGCCAGGCCGGCGGCGGGCCGATCGACTGGGTGATGCGGGCCAACGGCGTCTCGTTCCGGCACGCGGTCGAGCTGTTGCGCGCCGATTCCGCTTTAGCTGCCGGGGTGGACGTGCCGGTCAAGCTGGCGCCGCCCGTGGCGCCGAGCGCGTCCGATGGCGAGCTGCTGAACTAGGTGGTCGGGTTCTACCACCAGAGCCTGCTGGAGTCGCCCGAGGCGCTGGCCTATCTCGGCAAGCGCGGCCTGGGCGACCCGGAGCTGATCGCGCGCTTCAGGCTCGGGTACGCGAACCGCACGCTGGGCTACCGGCTGCCGGCGAAGAACGTCAAGGCCGGCGCGGACATCAAGGGCCGCCTGCAGCGGATCGGCATCCTGCGCGCCTCGGGCCATGAACACTTCAACGGCTCGATCGTGGTCCCGGTGATCGACGTCGACGGCAACGTGACCGAGGTGTACGGCCGCAAGCTGCGCGACGACCTGCGCACCGGCACGCCGCTGCACCTGTACCTGCCGGGCGCGCACAAGGGCGTATGGAACGCGGCGGCTTTGGCGCAGTTCGAGGAAGTCATCCTGTGCGAGGCGCTGATCGATGCGCTCACGTTCTGGCAGGCCGGTTTTCATAACGTGACGGCCAGCTATGGCGTCGGCGGTTTTACGTCCGACCACCTGGCCGCGTTCCAGCTGCACGGCGTGAAACGGGTCTTGATTGCTTACGACCGCGACGAAGCGGGCGACAAGGCCGCCGCGGCGCTGGCCGAGCAGCTGACTGCGGCCGGCATCGAGTGCTACCGCATCGAGTTCCCGAAAGGGATGGACGCCAACGAATATGCCCTGAAGGTGACGCCGGCCGCGAAGAGCCTGGGCATCCTGGTGCGCAAGGCGGCGTGGATGGGAAAAGGTGCGGCGCCGCAGGCCAAGGCTGGGCTGGACGTCGAGACAGTGGAACGCGTGGCTGCAGCGCCGGTGAGCGCGCCTTCCTTGGCCGCTTCGCCGGTAGCGGCCCCTGCCACTGAAACCGCCGCCGAGATCAAGGACGACGAAGTGCTGTTCACCTTCGCCGAGCGCCGCTACCGCGTGCGCGGCCTGCCGAAGAACCTGTCGCCGGAAACCCTGAAAATCAACCTGCTGGCATCAAACGGCGAAGCCTTTCACGTCGACACGCTCGACCTGTACAGCGCCAAGGGCCGCACCCACTACCTGCAGCAGGCGGCCAAGGAACTGGGCGTGCGCGACGACGTGGTCAAGCACGACCTGGGGCGCATCCTGCTGAAACTCGAAGCGCTGCAGGACGAGCGCATCCGGGCCGCGACGAAGCCGGAGCCGGCCGTGCCGGCGATGAGCGAGGCCGAGCGCGACGCCGCGCTGGCGATGCTGCGCGGCCCCGGTTTGCTCGACCGGATCGTGGCCGACTTCGACGCCTGCGGCCTGGTAGGCGAGCGGACCAATAAACTGGTGGGCTACCTGGCGGCGGTCAGCCGCAAGCTGGACCGGCCGCTGGCGATCGTGGTGCAGTCCTCGTCGGCGGCGGGCAAGTCGAGCCTGATGGACGCGGTGCTGGCGATGATCCCGCAGGAAGAGCGCATCAAGTACAGCGCGATGACCGGCCAGAGCCTGTTCTACATGGGCGAGACCAACCTGCAGCACAAGATCCTGGCGATCGTCGAAGAGGAAGGCGCGAGCCGCGCCAGCTATGCGCTGAAACTGCTGCAGTCCGAGGGGGAGCTGACGATCGCCTCGACCGGCAAGGACGCCAACAGCGGCAGCCTGATCACGCAGGAGTACCGGGTAACGGGGCCGGTGATGATCTTCCTGACGACGACCGCGATCGAGATCGACGAAGAGCTGATGAACCGCTGCATCGTGCTGACGGTGGACGAGGGGCGCGCCCAGACCGAGGCGATCCACAGCCTGCAGCGGCAGCGGCGCACGCTGGCCGGCCTGCTGGCCAGGCAGGGGAAAGATGCCGTGCTCACCCTGCACCAGAATGCGCAGCGCCTGCTGCGGCCGCTGGCGGTGGTCAATCCCTACGCCGATCAATTGACCTTCCTGTCGGATAAAACGCGCACCCGGCGCGACCACGAAAAATACCTGACGCTGATCGACACCATCGCGCTGCTGCACCAGTACCAGCGGGTGGTCAAGAGCGCGCGCGGGCCGGATGGCGCCGCGCTGGAGTACATCGAGGTGACCTTTGGCGACATCGAGCAGGCCAACCGGCTGACGCACGAGGTGCTGGGCCGCAGCCTGGACGAGCTGCCGCCGCAGACGCGGCGCCTGCTTACGCTCGTCGCCGGCATGGTCGACGCCTGCGCGGCCGCGCTCGAGCTGCCGCGCAAGGAAATCCGCTTCAGCCGCAAGGACGTGCGTGCCGCCACCGGCTGGGGAGATACCCAGCTCAAGATCCACCTGGGCCGGCTGGCCGAGCTGGAATACCTGTTGGTGCACCGGGCCGAGCGTGGGCAGGGCTATGTGTATGAGTTGCTGTATGACGGCGACGGCAGCCGGGCGCCGCACCTGTTCGGATTGCTCGACGCGGCCGCGCTGGGCGGGTATGACGGCGAGCGGTCGGGGTCGCGGAAGGCATGGTCGGCGTCCGGTCGGGCCGAGGTCGGGGCGGTGTCGGTGCCCGGCCGGGGCGTGCTGCCGCCCGCAAAGCCAGTGGCGGCGAGGGTTGCGGCGGAAGGCGAGCCATTTGCCGCTGCCGCCACGCATCCTGCGGTGAACGGCCACGCGCCAGTCGTCACCGTAACGGCGGGTGAAGCATGACGGCGCGTACTGCGAAGCCGCTGCACGCGGGCGATCCGTCGATTGCCGGCGGCTTCCACGGCCACCTGGTCGGCTTCATCGACTGGCTGCGGGCGATGCGCTACTCGGAGCACACGATCAAGACGCGTCGTATCGACCTGGGCTACTTCATCGACTGGTGCGAAGAGCGCGGCATCCGCCGGCCGGACGAGGTGACGCGGGCCATGCTGGAGCGCTACCGGCAATACGTGTTCGCCTACCGCCGGCAGCGCGACGGCCAGCCGCTGTCGTTCAACTGCCAGGGAACGCGGCTGGTGGCGGTGCGCGTGTTCTTCCGCTGGCTGACACGCCAGCATCACCTGCTGTTCAATCCGGCCGGCGAGATGGACTTGCCGAAGAAGGAGACGCGCCTGCCGCGCCATGTCTTGACCGTCGCCGAGATCGCGCAGGTCATCGACGCGGCCGGCAGCGGCGAACTGGGCCTGCGCGACCGCGCCATCCTCGAGACGCTGTACAGCACCGGCATGCGGCGCGCCGAGCTGGTGGCACTGGACCTGGCCGACGTCGACGCCGAGCGCGGCACGGTGCTGATCCGGCAGGGCAAGGGCAGGAAGGACCGCATGGTGCCGATCGGGGACCGGGCGCTGGCCTGGCTTGCCAGGTATGGCGACGAAATGCGCGCCGGCCAGGACGGCGACGCGCACGCGCTGTTCCTCTCGAAGCAGGGACTGCGGCTGACCGGCAAGCAGCTCTCGGGGATCGTCAAGAAGGCGATCGACGCGGCCGAGCTGGAGCGGGTGCAGGTGTCCGGACCGCTGAACAGTTCGTGCCATCTGTTCCGGCATGCGTGCGCCACCCACATGCTTGAGAACGGCGCCGATGTCCGCTTCATCCAGGCGCTGCTCGGGCACGCCAACCTGGGCACGACGGAGATCTACACGCGCGTGGCGATCGTCAAGCTCAAGCAGGTGCATGAGGCGACCCATCCGGCCCGACTGCACGGCCCAGGCGCCGGCGAGCAGGCGTAGAACCCTGGTCAGGCCCACAAAGCGCGCTCGTTCCTCGCTTGCCGCCGCGCTTCGCCGTCAGCCAGAAAACGACCACGCAAAGGCACAGCCCCTCCGGGGTAAATCGCGCGTGCCGCGCGCTTTAACATAACGCGGCATTCTGTCAAATCGGCCCATTCACTACGCTGCGCTGCGTTCGGTGAGCCGATCGCTGCGCGCCCTGCGGGTTGACAGAATAGGCGTTATGTCTTGCGCCCCTGCGGGTCTGCCAGGCCAATGCGTGCGCCGCCGGCGCATGGTGTTGTCCAGGCGCTGCGCGCAGTCCACCATACGGGGTAAAGCCAGTCAGGCGCACAGGGCGCGCTCCTGCGTCGCTTGCCGCCGCGCTTCGCCGTCAGTCAGACGAAATCCACGCAAACCCAACCCCAGCAGCCAAGTCGGGCCATTAATAAACAGGCAAAGAAACAGCTTGTCGCGCGCGCGTGCGCGAGCCAAAATCGCATTTAGGGAAAAATTCGCTCTTTACGCACAATCCGCCAGCAAAAACCTGCGCCAAGTCCTCGAACGGGCTAGGGAAAATCGGTTCGCCTACGATAAACGCACGTCGGGTGGACGATTCTTGAGCATTGATCCGGTGACTACGGATGCGAACACTGGATCGAGCTTCAACCGATATAACTACGCAGCCAACAACCCTTACAAGTACATTGACCCGGATGGGCGGGCAATAGAAACGCCGTGGGATGCTGCGAATGTCGCAATGGGTGTCGCTAGCCTCGGGAAGAACCTAGCTGTTGGCAATTATGTTGGAGCCGCAATTGACGCGGTTGGGGTGATAGCAGATGCCGCCGCCACTGCCACCCCAGGGGTGCCAGGCGGTGCGGCGACTGCCATAGGGGCCTCCCGCGCAGCGTCAAATTTAGCTGCGAATGCTAAGATGGGGGCTGCATTTCAGAGTAACGTTGCCGCGGATGTGCAGCGAAAAATGTGGACACTGCTCAGGAAATTACTATTAAGACGGCGAGTGGTGTGAAAACCCGAATGGATATCGTTTCGCGAGATGCGGCAGGGGCTATTAAGTGTACCGAATGCAAGGGCTCGGCTACAGCACCTCTTACAGGTAATCAAAAAGTAGCGCATCCTGAGATTATGCAATCGGGAGGTGTCGTTGTCGGTCAGGGCAAGCCTGGCTTTCCAGGAGGAACGATAATTTCGGCGCAAAAAGTTGATGTAGTTCGACCGTGAGAGTGATATGACCTTTGAACAAACGGAAAAAGTAGATCTAATTAGCGTTGATCCCAGAACTGATGAAGTGGTCATGACTATTTCGGACCACCTCGATTGGAATGAGAAAGACACTCATCTACTGCTGCTGCAAGAAAAAATAAACAGTTATTTGGCTTTTATTGAAAGCGGCGAAATATTTGACTCTTATCCAAAGGCCAAAGGAAGATCAGTTGTGATTGATATTGTGTTCCAACATGAGGTCGATCCGGAAGGGCGCAATTTTATTGAGATGGCTACTGAGATTGTTGCGAATGCGGGCTTTCGGCTGACCGCGCGCACTCTCGAATAGGCTACAACGGTATAGAGGCACGGGGCCCCGTTATTCCGACACCGACCGGGTGACGGGGTCAGGTCTGACATCCGGCCCCGACCTCCGAGAAACACGGAGTCAGGTCTGGCATTCGGACACGGCATCTTCCTTAGTCCTTTGGCCTTGCCACGGCTAAAGGCGCCAAGGGCTCGGCTAGTCGTTCTGGTTGCAGAAAGAGTGGCCTTAGATTGGTTCACGCTAAACTCACTGCAACGTCGATGGCAACGCCCACTACAACGCCCACTGCAACGCCCACGATTAACGGTAGCTTTATCGAGGACAGGATGAGAAATGTATCCACGTGCAGACGCGTGGATACACCGCTGCGCGGCATTCGGTGGCCTGCCGCCCCCTTCACGCCACGCAGCTTTTCCTGAACTCAGGGCCATGCCCCGAGACCCATACCGCAGCGGTAGCAATCCTTCTTTTTAAACAAAAAAAGCCACTCCCTCCGGTGTCCCGGATGCGAGTGGCTTTTCCTTTTTAGCCGCTAAAAAAGCGGTCCGTTTTAGCTGCTCAAGTTGCCCACCATTTGCTTGGTCTGGAACTTGATGATCATCCCCTCGAGCAGCGCCTTGACGATCCTGCGCTCTTCCTCGGGGAATTGCGACACGGCCTCGAACTGCAGGCGCAGGTCGTCCGATGGTCCACGCTCGTGTTCATCGAACAGCAAGAAATCTGTGCTGGTGTGCAAGGCCACGGCGATCTTGCGCAGCGCGTCCAGCGACGGCTGCGCCTGGCCGGACTCGTACTTCTTGAGGCTGTTGACGTGGATGCCGATCGCTTCGGCCATGGCCTGTTGCGACAGGCCACGCTCCTTGCGCAAGGCGATCAGGCGTGCGGGCAGTGTCATGGATAACCATATCGAAAATGAACCAGCCGTCATGCTACCCCCTGAAATTTTCACGTCTTGACCAAAGTACATAGTCATGTACTGTAATAATACATGTGAAATGTCTTGACAAGGTTTTGGGGAAACGCATGGCACGCATACCGGCAGAAGAGATCGAGCGGCTAAAGAAAGACGTACCGGTACGGCAGCTGGCCGAAGCGCACGGCGTCACGCAAACCCAACCCCAGCGGCCAAGTCGGGCCATTAATAAACAGACAAAGAAACAGCTTGTCGCGCGCGCGTGCGCGAGCCAGAATCGCGTCTAGGGAAAAATTCGCTCTTTACGCACAATCCGCCAGCAAAAACCTGCGCCAAGTCCTTGAACGGACTAGGGGAAACCGGTTCGCCTACGATAAACGCATGTCGGGTGGACCATTCTTGAGCATTGATCCGGTCACGACGGATGCCGACACGGGCGGTGGCTTCAACCGCTACGCTTACGCGAATAACAGCCCGTACAAGTACATCGATCCGGATGGAAGAAATCCTGCTGCGATTCCAGCCGGTGTGGGGGGAACCTTCGTTTGTGGTCCTGTATGCGGTGGTATAGCAGCGGGAACCGTGCTCATTGGTGGATCGTATGCCGGCAAGAAGATTGTAGATTGGTGGAATTCTCGGTCGGAGCCGAAAAGAAGCGACTCTGAAAAGAAGCCTAGCCTCGTAGATGAAAAAGGCGAAAAGCATATTCTGGACGGTGATAAAACTGGTGGCGGCCATCGACCCGGTACTGGGAGTCCGGGGAAAAGCGAGTTCCCAACAAACTGGAGCGACGAAAAGATACTCGGCGAGATTTCTGACGTGGCTACCGCACCTGATTCCACACATAGCCCTGGAAAAGGTGGGCGAACAATCTCAACCGGTACGAGGGATGGGGTAGATATCACAACAGTCACAGAGCCTGGTTCTAAAGGTGGGCGCATTGTTACGGGATTTCCTACAAATGTTCCGCGTAATCCGCCGGCAAAGCCGACATCTAACACTCCATAACGGACGAAAAATGCAATATCAAGAAATAGAGAACCTATTTACATCGCTTTTTGAGCGGTTGTCCGGCTTGCTTTCGGAAGTAGATATGACGCAACCGAAAGTGTTCTTTGATGCAGGTGAGTATGGAATAGCTCTTGAGACATTAATAGACACGTTGGATGAGAACGAAATTGAGAAAACTCCATCAATCGCCCGTTCAATTGAAAGGTTGAAGGAAATAATGGAACTTTGAGTTGCGGTTGTGCGGATCCGACTCGGTGATGAATGAGTTAGCGGGAAGAGCGCAAGAGCGGGGTCAAGTCTGAAATTAAGAGCGGGTCAGGACTCGACCTCTGCCACAAATATTGGCGTGTATGTTGATCCAGCTACTGGGCAAAGAAGCCCTACCACGAATGGGATCATTCACGAGAGTAAGAAGGGTGTTCACATAGTTCCAGCAAGGCCGAACGATGAAAGCAAATGATCTGCGAGCGAGCGAGCGTTGCCAATGCGTGCGCGGCCAGCGCAAGGTTTTGTCCAGGTGCTGCGCGCAGTCCACCATACGGGGTGAAGCCAGTCAGGCGCACAGGGCGCGCTCCTGCGTCGCTTGCCGCCGCGCTTCGCCGTCAATCAGACGGAATCCACGCAAACCCAACCCCAGCGGCCAAGCGGACTAATAATAAACAGGCTAAGAAACAGCTTGTCGCGCGCGCGTGCGCGAGCCAGAATCGCGTCTAGGGAAAATTCGCTCTTTACGCACAATCCGCCAGCAAAAACCTGCGCCAAGTCCTTGAACGGACTAGGGGAAATCGGTTCGCCTACGACAAACGCATGTCGGGTGGACGATTCTTGAGCATTGATCCGGTAACGACGGATGCGAACAGCGGCGGCGGCTTCAATCGCTACGCTTACGCGAACAACAGTCCCTACAAGTATGTCGATCCGGATGGGCGATTCCCATTTTTGCTACCACTCATCCCTTATATCGTGGGTGGGGGTACGGTAGCAGTTGTAGGGCACTATGTGCTGCCGGGGCGACAAGGACGAGAAGAGACTGGTCGGGCAGTAGGTAATGCCATTTTCAATAGTGGCGCGGGGGATAAGGGTAGCGCCGATGCTCTAAAATCGGACAATAACAAGGCGCCAGTACCGGGTGCTTCAGGCGGCGAAAAGACCAATACTGGCACAAGAATCTGGGACAAGCCTGGAGATTTTGGTGTTGCCAATCAAGATTTCGATAATAAAAATCCGGCGAATGTGGAAGACAAGCGAAACGGAGTTCGAGTAGGGACTCTCGAGGATGGAAAGCGAATCATTGTGAGGCCGGGGAGTACGGATGGACGACCGACGATTGAAGTTCAGCGACCTGATGGTAAGAGATCCGAAGACAAAGTACGCTATGGCGATAAGGAGTAGCCCGGAATGAAGAACGAGATATTGATCCCGTGGTCCCCGCAAGATTCCACGATAATTTCGAAGGTGCTTTTCGAAAAAATCATCTATGGAGGCGAAGGCATGACTATCGAACTTCGCGAGGCGGCAGGTGCGAAGCGTCCGCTTTCGCTAAGTTTTCCGGAGCTGCCTACAGCCGTCCGGGTTACAAATGAGAGTCTGCGCTTGGCGTCGTTGCCCGCGTTGTCACCCAACGCAAATACTTCATTCTTTATCGTCGAAAATTCACGATTGCTGGAGTGGTTAAATTCGGAGTCCCTCAATATTTATGCAAAGGACCCATTGTTTCACCTCGCCATCATCACTGATGAATGGATAGACTTAATTTGTAATGAGCAGCCCATATTGGCTTTTCGAACGGATGAAGTTCTCGAAGAGGTACCCGGCCTCCGCGACAAATGAGCGGCCCGGGATCAGGGAAACGCGGGGCAGGTCTGATATTCGGCCCCGGCCTCTTCCTTAGTCCTCTGACCTTGCCACGGCAAAGGAGTCAAGAGCTCGGCTGGCCGTTTTGGTAGCGAAGAGTGACGCTCAGTTTGGTCAACGCTATAGCTCACACTGCAACATACACTCCAACGTACACTGCAACATATACTCCAACGTACACGGCAACATATACTCCAACGTACACGGCAACGTACACGATTAGTGGTAGCTATATCGAGGACAGGATGAGAAACGTATCGCCACGACGAGTCGTGGCGATACGGCACCGCGCAGCGTTCGGTGGCACAGCCCCCATCACGCCGCGCAGCTTTTCTTGGAACTCAGAGCTATGCCCCGATACCCCTATCGTGGGCGGTAGAAATCACTCTTCTTTTTAAACAAAAAAAGCCACTCCCTCCGGTGTCACCCCCAAGGCCTTGTAGACGAGCACAAGGGAACTGGGCAGCAGGTCGGCAGTACTCCCGTGGGTGAAGCCGGCTCCAGGGAACGCGTTGATTTCGGTACAAAGATTGGTGTGTATGTTGATCCAGCTACTGGGCAAAGAAGCCCTACCACGAATGGGATCATTCACGAGAGTAAGAAGGGTGTTCACATAGTTCCAGCGAGGCCGAACGATGAAAGAAAATGATCTGCGAGCGAGCGTGCTGTTAGGAATGCAGGTTGCGCTACTAGGGTGTATCGGATGCGGAGTCCGCAAAATATTGTGTCGGTGGAATGACTCTGAGATCAGAGCCCGTGCAATATTTGATGGCGAAATCCGCGAAGAGGATGCGGAAGCAATGCTGGAGGCCGAAACAGAAATAATGGCCAGTTTCCCCCACCATGATGTGTCGATAACGTGCGAACGGTGCGACGCACCACTGCCAATTCTCCGAACCGATGGTGAATACGCAGTATTTGCGCGCCTTGAAAAATGAGCAATACGGACGGGATAACTTTCGACCCTGATTCGCCTGGTGGTGAACGCAATAGCTCACTGCAACTTCAACGGCAACGCCCACTGCAACGCCCACGGTTAATGGTAGCTTTATCGAGGACAGGATGAGAAATGTATCCACGCGCGGGCGCGTGGATACACCGCTGCCCGGCATTCGGTGGCCTGCGGCCCCTTCACGCCGCGCAGCTTTTCTGAACTGAGGGCCATGCCCCGAGACCCGCAGGACAGGTAAGCCTTTAACCCAGGCGTGAGAGATTACCCTTCTTTTCAAACAAAAAAAGCCACTCCCTCCGGTGTCCCGGATGAGAGTGGCTTCTTCTTTTTTAGCCGCTAAAAAAGCGGTTCGTCCTAGCTGCTCAAGTTACCCACCATCTGCTTGGTCTGGAACTTGATGATCACCTGTCGTCGTGCTTCGATAAAGGACGGTTCTGACCAATAATTGAAGCGCAAGCCAATCCAAGACCAGCTTCCGGTCCAGGCAAAGGCAAGATGGAATCAAGGCGCCAGCGGCAGCGCCAGGCGCACCAGCAGGCCGCCGCCTTCGCGGTTACGCACCGCCAGCTCGGCATTGTGGCGGCTGACCACGCGCTCGACGATGGCCAGGCCGAGACCGGCGCCGTTGGCCTGGCCGCGCGCGGTGTCGAGGCGCGTAAAGGGTTTCATCAGCTGGATGATCTGGTCTTCGGGCACGCCCGGTCCGCGGTCCGCGATCTCGACGACGGCGCGCCGGCCCTGCGGCGTGCTGCGCACGTGGCAGCCGAATTCGAGTTCGACGATGTCCCGGTCCGGCGTGCGCGCGTAGCGGCGCGCGTTCTCGATCAGGTTGTTGATCACGCGGCGCAGGTCGGTCTCGTTGCCCATCACCTGCACGCCCGGCTCGATATCGGTCGCGACCTGCACGCTCGGCAGGCGGGTGGCGTGCGTGGCGCAATCGGCCAGGAGGCCGGACAGGTCGACCGGCACGAAGCTGGCCGCCTCGGTTGGCTTGGCGTAGTCGAGGAACTGGCCGATGATCGCGTCCATCTGGGCGATGTCGGACTGCATGCCTTCGCGCGCGTCCGGCGACAGGTTGGCCATCTCCAGTTCGAGCTGCATGCGCGCCAGCGGCGTGCGCAGGTCGTGCGAGATGCCGGCCAGGATCACGGCGCGGTCCTTTTCCACCTGCGCCAGGTCGTCGACCATCTGGTTGAAGCTGCGGTTCGCCTCGATGATCTCGCGCGAGCCTTTTTCGGGCAGCGGGGCGGGGCGCTCGCCCTTGGCGATGACGCGCGCGGCCGCCGTCAGGCGCGCCAGCGGCAGGTTGATCAGGCTCGAGATGAAGGCCGCGCCCAGCAGCGACAGGACGCCGACCACGCTGGCCCAGCCCAGCCACTGCACGCGCGTCAGGCCCGCCAGGCGCTCGCGCTCGAGCATCAGCCAGTACTGGTCCTCGTCGATGTTGAAACTGATGTAGAAGCCGGCCACGCCGTTCACGCGGCTGGAAAAGCGCGTCTGCGGGCCGAGTTTTTCGCGCACGGCGGCGGCGATCTCCGGCATCAGCGGGGTGGCGGGGGGCGGATCGACCTTGTCGGTGTCTTCCAGCGCAAAGATGCGGATGCCTTCGTTCGACACCAGTTCGAACAGCAGCTCGCGCCGCAAATCGGGCGCCGAGTGGGTCAGCGCCGCCTTGGTGAGGGTCACCGCCGACACCACCAGCGCGGCGGTCTGCTGCACTTGCGGGCCGCGCTGGAACACGTTGAGCATGCCGATCCAGGAGCCCATCGACAAGGTGGTCAGCAGCGAGAGCAGGAAGAAGGTGCGCCAGAATAGCCCGCTGCGCATCCAGCTCATGCGGCCCGGCGCGGGCGGCGACGTTGTTGCAAGCGATGCAAGCACTAGCGGGGCTGTCCTTCAGGGATGAACACGTAGCCCAGGCCCCAGACGGTCTGGATGTAGAGCGGGCTCGATGGATCCGGCTCGATCAGCTTGCGCAGGCGCGAAATCTGCACGTCGAGCGAACGGTCGAACACTTCGTACTCGCGCCCGCGCGCCAGTTCCATCAGCTTTTCGCGCGACAGCGGCTGGCGCGCATGGCGCGCAAACACCTTCAGCACCGAGAATTCGCCGGTGGTCAGGGGCACGGTCTCGCCGTTCTTTTTCAGGGTGCGCGTGCCCAGGTCGAGCACGAACTGGCCGAACTCGAAGGTCTGCGGGGTCTCGGACGGCGCGCCCGGGATTTCGTCCGGGCCCTTGCGGCGCAGGACGGCGCCGATGCGGGCCACCAGTTCGCGCGGGTTGAACGGCTTCGGCAGGTAGTCGTCGGCGCCCATCTCGAGGCCGACGATGCGGTCCACGTCCTCGCCCTTTGCGGTCAGCATGATGATCGGGGTCTGGTCGCCGGCGCCGCGCAGGCGGCGGCAGATCGACAGGCCGTCTTCGCCCGGCAGCATCAGGTCGAGCACCAGCAGGTCGTAGCGCTCGCGCAGCCACAACTTGTTCATGGCCGGCGCGCTTTCGGCCGTCACGACCTGGAAGCCCTGTTCCGTGAGGTAGCGGCGCAGCAGGTCGCGCAGTCGCACGTCGTCGTCGACGACCATGATCTTCGCGCTGTGTCCGTTGGCGCCCGCTGTTGTTGCGTTATTGCCTGTAATGGAGGTGGAAGATGTATTCATGTGTCGTTAATTTGTTAGAATCATGTCGCTATGGTAACTTCCGATATGGTAACTTCTTTGCGCGCCAAATCTTCCGAATACCGGCAGGGCATTACATTGTGTTACAAACTTTACCCAATTAGGCTTATACCCCGGAGCGGATCCACATACACTGGGCACCAATGAAGTACAGCTTATCTGTTTATCCGGCATCGCGGAAGAGGAACACCATGACAAACGCGCACATCAAAACCACTGCAGTAACCGGGGCGAAAGGCCGCCTGTTTGCGCGCCTGGCGCGCCGCGGTATCGCCGTGTGCGTGCTCGCCTGTGCCGGCATTGGCGCTGCTCAGGCACAATACCATGGCCGTAACAACGACGCCCAGTTGCCGCCTCCACCGTCGGCCCGCGCCGAGCGCCTGGCCGTGCCGCCACAGATCGACGCGCCGCGCGAGCAGCGCATGTTTGACCAGCAGCGCGACCACCAGCGCATGGCGGAGGAGCGCCGCCAGGCCGTGCAGATGATGCAGAACGAAGGCGTGCGCGACGGCGGCCGCCGCGGCGGCCGCCTCACCCCGGACGAGCGGCGCGAGCTGCGGCGCCAGGTCAACGAGGCCGGGATGGACATCTACCCGAACCGCGAACGGCGCTGAACGCGCGCGATCACCCCCATGAAAGCCGGGCCAGACCCGGCTTTTTCTTTGCCTGTGCGCGCCAGGGCGGGCAGGGCGCTCCCTGGATAAATTGTCGTTAACAATTATTTATTTGTTGATGACGACATGTTACGCTGTCGTGCTGCAAGCCGTGAGGCCCTGTCCAAGGGCCGGCCAACATCCTGGAGCGCGAACGTGTCCGATACCGTGGTTGCCACCCCTGCCGCATCCGCTGCGCCCGCCCGCTTCGCTGCCGCCGGTCCCGAGCATTGCATCGAACAGCGCCCGGACGGCGTGTATGCCGATCCGGCCGTGCTCGGAACCACCGTGCTGGCCGCGGTCGACGCCATCCTGCAGTCGGGCAGCTACCTGGCCGGCCTCGATTACCCGCTCCTGATCAAGGCCATCTACGGCTGCGGTCCGGCCCTGCCCGCAGGACCGGATGGGCAGCCCGTGGTGCGCCTGGCGCGCGCCATCCTTCCCTTCGACGCGCAGCGGCGCAGCCTGTACCGCTCGGTGCGGATAGCCGGCGGCCAGGCGGAATACTGTTTCGAACCGGTCTACCTGCCCGCCGCCGATGGCGAGGGCGAGCTGCCGGCCAGCCTGGACGCCGACGAGTTCGTGGCCGACATGTGGCTCAAGGGCATCCGCTTCGGGATCGACATGGCGGCCGTGCGGGCCGGCATCGCCAACCCGGGCGCGGGGCGCAGCGTGGTGGCGCGCCGCCAGGAACCCGTGCCGGGTGTCGACGCGATGGTGGTCGAGGTGTCGGACGACATCCACCGCAGCGACGCGCCGCGCCAGCTCGCGAACGGCAAGCTCGACCTGATGCGCTTCCAGAACCGCTTCCCGCAAGTGCAAAGGGGCACCTGCCTGTTGCAAAAGCTGCCGCCGCGGGCCGGCGAACCGGGATTCGAGCTGTCCGGCATCCGCATCGAACCGGCCGCGCCGCGCGAGCTCGATTTCAGCCTTTTCGCGGGCGAGGGCACCTGCGTCGAGCGCGCCAGCGCCGGCGAATACCTGGTCGCCACGCGCACCGGCTATCTCGACGTCGACCGCGCGAGCGGCCGCATCGCGGTGGGCGACAAGATCGTCAGCCGCGACGGCGTCAGCGCCAAGACCACCGGCAACCTGGAGCTCACCGGCGACTACGAGGAATTCGGCGAGGTGCAGGAAAAGCGCGTCATCGAAGGCAACGGCATCACCGTGCACGCCGACGTCTACGGCGAGATCGTCTCGCGCGGCGGCATGGTGCGCCTGCGCGCCAACCTGGTCGGCGGCAGCGCCCACAACAAGTGCGGCGACATCCAGGTCGATGGCGTGACCGCGAACGCCGTGGTCCAGGCGCTGGACGGCGGCGTGATCCTGGCGCGCGCCGAGAACTGCGTCATCCAGGGCAAGCGGGTGCGCATCGCCCAGGCCATCAACTGCGAGATCGCCGCCGAGGACGTGTCGATCGGCCAGGCCGAAGGCTGCGCGGTGGCGGGCCGGCGGATCAGGATCGACAGCACCAGCGCCTGGCATGCCAGCGACATGCTGGTGTATGTGCTGTGCGCCGATTGCAGCCGCATCGATGCGGCGCGCGACGAGATCAAGGGCCGCCTGGTGCAGATCGAAGCCGCGATGGCGCGCCACCAGAACGAGCTGGGGCAGCTGTGCGCCCAGCCGGCCTTGCGCAAATACCTCGACATTGCGGGGCGCGTGCGCAGCGGCGAGGCGGTCCTGAACCCGGCCCAGGCGCAGCAGTTCCGCCAGATGGGCCAGGCAGTCTCCCCGGAACTGCAGCGGATCGGCGAGGTGTCGGCCGCCAGGAAGGCGCTGGCGGAGGACATGGCCGGCGGCCAGGCGCTGCTGGCGCGGCTGGCGGTGCAGCGAAGCGAGCGCGCCGCAACGAGCACGCTGGCTCTCGGCCAGCTGGCGGGCGACACGCAAGTGCGGCTGCTCGCCTTCGACCCGGACGCGCCGGCCCTGCACCACCTGCCGCCGCGCGAGCTCAAGGGCCGCCTGCGCGCCAACGAAGGCACGCCCCTGTATGCGGGCGCCTGCGGCAGCTATGGCTGGGAAAGCGGAGCGGGCATGCCGGCGCCCGATTAATGTAGACAGGAAATATTGACCGCTCGCAACGGGAGCGGGGGCGCGAGCGCCTAGCATGGTGGCTGTTACCGAAAGGAGCATCATGCACAAGGACACAGCGGCAGGGCGCCCGGCGGGCAAGGAGTTCCTGAGCTTCCGGCTCGGCGGCCTCGAATACGGAGTCGATTTCGCGATGGTGGAGGAGTTGCGCGTACTGAAGTCGCTCGAGCGCTTCGCCTCGGACGGCGAAATCGTCGAGGGCGTGGCCGTCTCGCGCGGCGTCATCATGCCGATCGTCGACATGCGCGCCGCCTTTTACGGGCATCCGGTGGCCACCACGCCGATGACCGACGTGATCATCCTCAAACTGTCGACCTGCGTGATGGGGATGGTGGTAGACGGGATCACCGACGTGGTGCTGCTGCGCCCCGAACAGATCTCGCCGATCCCCGACACCGGCGGCGGCGCCATCGACTACCTGCTGGGGCTGGGCGTGGCCGACGGGCGCCGGCTGATCCTGGTCGATATCGACCGCTTGATGTCGATCGATCGCGGCACCGGAAAGCGCCAGGTGGCGTAGCGACGTCGCACGTAGGGTGGAGTCCCCGACTCCACGCCTGTCAGCACAGCCGCAAAGCCAGGATCAAGCCGCCAGGCCCTCCAGCTGCTCCTGCAACTCCAGCCATTCGTTCTCCAGCGTCCCCAGGTCGCGCACGCAGAAGGCCTGGTCGGCGACGAGCACCTTCAGTTCGTCCTTCTTGTCCGCTTCATAGACGCTCGCATCGAGCAGGCGCGCGTCGATGCCGGCCTTCTTCGCATTCAGCTTGGCCATCTGCTCTTCCAGGCGCTTGATGCGGTTCTCGATCGGTTTTTTCAGGGCCGCGACGCGCTGGCGCTCTTCCGCGTCCAGGCGTTTCTGCTCCTTGCGGTCGGCCGTGGAGACCGGCGCCGCCGCCGCGACCGCAGCGGGCGCCGCCTTGGCGGCAGAGGCAGCGGCAGCGGCAGCGGCGCCCGGCAGCGCCTCGCTGCCCTTGCCCAGCTTGGTCTGGAACAACCAGTCCTTGTAGTCGTCGAGGTCGCCATCGAAGGGTTGCAGGCGGCCGTCGGCGACGATGATGAACTGGTCGGTGGTGGCGCGCAGCAGGTGGCGGTCGTGCGAGACGACGACCAGCGTGCCTTCGAACTGGGCCAGCGCCAGCGTCAGGGCCTCGCGCGTTTCCAGGTCCAGGTGGTTGGTCGGTTCGTCGAGCAGCAGCAGGTTGGGGCGCTGCCAGACGATCAGGGCCAGCGCCAGGCGTGCCTTTTCTCCGCCCGAGAACGGGGCGATCGGGCTGGTCACCATGGTGCCGGGGAAGTTGAAGCTGCCGAGGAAGTTGCGCAGTTCCTGCTCGCGCACGGTCGGCGCGATCTTCGCCAGGTGCCACAGCGGCGACTCGTCATGGCGCAGCATCTCGACCTGGTGCTGGGCGAAATAGCCGATCGACAGGCCCTTGCCGAGGGTGGCGACCCCTAGCAGGGGTGCCAGTTCGCCGGCAATCGTCTTGATCAGCGTCGACTTGCCGGCGCCGTTGACACCCAACAGGCCGATCCGTTGGCCGATCTGCAGCGAAAAGTTCACGCGCTTGACGATGGTCTTGGCGTCGACCTTGTCGCCGTGTTCGTCGAGGATCGGGTAGCCGGCGTCGACGTCTTCCATCACCAGCAGCGGGTTCGGCGCGGCGAGCGGCTCGCGGAACTCGAAGGAGAATTCGGCGGCCGCGCGCAGCGGGGCGAGTTCCTCCATCTTCGCCAGCGCCTTCATGCGGCTCTGGGCCTGGCGCGCCTTGGTGGCCTGGGCCTTGAAGCGGTTGATGAAGGATTCCAGGTGGGCGCGGGTGCGCTGCTGTTTTTCCAGGGCGCTGGCGGCCAGCACCATGGCGGCTGCCCGCTGGCGCTCGAAGGACGAGTAGTTGCCGGAGTAGCGTTTCAGCTTGCGCTCGTCGATGTGGACGACGACGTTGACGATCTCGTCGAGGAAATCGCGGTCGTGCGAAATGATGACCAGGGTGCCGGCATAGCGTTTCAGCCAGTCTTCCAGCCAGATGATCGCATCGAGGTCCAGGTGGTTGGTCGGCTCGTCGAGCAGCAGCAGGTCGGAAGGGCACATCAGCGCCTGCGCCAGGTTCAGGCGCATGCGCCAGCCGCCCGAGAAGCTCGATACCGGCTGCTGCATCTGTTCCAGCGAGAAGCCCAGGCCAAGCAGCAGCTGTTCGCCGCGCGACTGCACCGTGTAGGCGTCGGCGTCCATCAGCGCGGCGTGCACGTTGCCCATCGCGATGCCGTTCTCCTCGGTGTGGGGCGCCGCTTCCAGCGCGTCCAGCTCGGCCTGCAGGCGGCGCAGGCCGACGTCGCCGTCGATCGCGTATTCGAGGGCAGGGCGGTCGAGCGCAGGGGTTTCCTGCGCCACGTAGGCCATGCGCCACTTGGAAGGATAGTCGATCTCGCCCCCGTCGGCGTGCAGCTCGCCGCGCAGCATGGCGAACAGGCTCGATTTGCCGGCGCCGTTGGCGCCGATCAGGCCGATCTTGTCGCCGGGATTGAGGGTCAGGTCGGCGCCTTCGAAGAGCGGCTTGGTGCCGCGCATCAGGCTGACGTTCAGGAAGCGGATCATGCGGGTTCTTATCTAGGGCTTGGGCGCGCTCAGGCGCGCTTAGGCGTTTTGGAGCTGCTCGGCGGTGAGCAGGAAAACCGCGTCGTCGCCGGCGCTGGTGGTGAGCCAGGTCAGGCCGAGGTGGCCGAAGGCCGCTTCGGCGTACTCGGCTTCGTTGCCGATCTCGACGACCAGGATGCCTTCCGGCGTGAGGCGTTCGGCGGCGCCGGCGACGATCTTGCGCACCAGGTCCATGCCGTCCTCGCCGCCATGCAGGGCGATCTGCGGCTCGCGCAGGTATTCCGGCGGCAGCTTGGCCATCGAGCCGGCGTTGACGTAGGGCGGATTGGTGACGATCAGGTCGTACTTCTTGAAGGGCACGTTCTCGTACAGGTCGGAGGCGATCGGATTGACCCGGCCCTCGAGCTTGTAGTCGCGGATGTTACGTTCGGCCACGGCCAGCGCATCCTGCGAGATGTCGACCGCATCCACCACCGAATTCGGGAAGACGTCGGCCATCATGATCGCCAGGCAGCCGGAACCGGTGCACAGTTCGAGCACGTTCTCGACGGCAAACGGATCGTTGACCCAGGGGCTGAAGTGGTTCGGGATCAGTTCGGCGATGAAGGAACGCGGCACCAGCACGCGCTCGTCGACATAGAAGGCATAGGTGCCGAGCCAGGCCTCGTTCGTGATGTAGGCGGCCGGCACGCGCTCGACCGTGCGACGTTCGATCACGCTCAGGACCTGCAGCACTTCTTCCGGCAGCAGTTTGGCGTCGAGGAAGGGGTCGAGGCGGTCGAGCGGCAGTTTCAGGGTGTGCAGGACCAGGTAGGCCGCTTCGTCGAAGGCCTCGGCGCTGCCGTGGCCGAAGAACAGCTTGGCGCCGTTGAAACGGGTGACGGCATAGCGCAGCAGGTCGCGCGGGGTGCTGAAGGTGGTCGTGGTCATGGCGTGTCCTCGCTTGTTATTTCTATTATTTCTGTTGTGGCTGCGCCAGCAGGCTAAGTGAGCAAATTCGCAAGCGTCCGGCGGTAGATGTTCTTGAGCGGGTCGATGAAGCGCAGCTCGACGTGCTCGTCGATCTTGTGGATGCTGGCGTTGGGTGGGCCGAATTCTATCACCTGGGGACAGATGCGGGCGATGAAGCGCCCATCCGAGGTGCCGCCGGTGGTCGACAGTTCGGTCGTCACGCCGGTCTCGTCCCTGATCGCGCCGCACACCGCCTCCGACAGCGTGCCCTTCGGGGTCAGGAAGGGCAGGCCCGACAGCGTCCACTCGAGTTCGTACTCGAGCAGGTGGCGGTCGAGGATGGCGTGCACCCGCGCTTCCAGGCCCTCGGCGGTGCTGGCGGTCGAGAAGCGGAAGTTGAAGTCGATCGTCAGCTGGCCCGGGATCACGTTGTTGGCGCCGGTGCCGGCGTGGATGTTCGACATCTGCCAGGTAGTCGGCGCGTAATACTCGTTGCCTTCGTCCCAGACCTCGGCGGCCAGCTCGGCCAGCGCGGGCGCGGCCTGGTGGATCGGGTTGCGCGCCAGGTGCGGGTAGGCGATGTGGCCCTGCACGCCCTTGACGACGAGGTGGCCCGACAGCGAGCCGCGGCGCCCGTTCTTGATCGTGTCGCCCAGGATGTGGTTCGAGGTCGGCTCGCCGACCACGCAATAGTCGAGCGTCTCGCCGCGCTCTTCCAGCAGCTCGCAGACGATCACGGTGCCGTCGACGGCCGGGCCTTCCTCGTCGCTCGTGATCAGGAAGGCGATCGAACCCTGGTGGTCGGGGTGGGCAGCGACAAATTCCTCGCAGGCGACGACCATCGCCGCAATCGAGGTCTTCATGTCGGCCGCGCCGCGGCCATACAGCTTGCCGTCGCGGACAGTCGGGATGAAGGGATGCGATTCCCACTGCTGCGCGGGACCGGTCGGCACCACGTCGGTGTGGCCGGCGAACACGAACACCGGCGCTTCGACGCCGCGGCGCGCCCACAGGTTGGTCACGCCGTTCGATTCGATCGTCTCGCAGCGGAAACCCAGGGGCGCGAGCAGTTCGGCCAGGCGCTGCTGGCATCCCTTGTCGTTGGGCGTGACGGAATCGAGCGCGATCAGCTCGGCGGCCAGGTCCTGGGTGCGCGAAGGCTTGACCATCACGCCGCCTCGGCCAACAGGCGGGAATACGCGTCGGCGGAGAAACCCACCGACAGCGGCCCGGCGCCTTCCAGCACCGGGCGCTTGATGACGGAGGTGTGTTCCAGCATCAGCTCGAGGGCGCTGGCCTTGTCCTTGACCGCCGCCTTGCGCTCGTCGGGCAAATTGCGCCAGGTCATGCCCTTGCGGTTGACCAGGGTTTCCCAGTCGCATTGCTCGAGCCAGCGCGCGGCCGTCTCGCGGTCCAGGCCCTGCTTTTTGAAGTCGTGGAAGGTGAACGCGATGCCGTGCTCGGCCAGCCAGGTGCGGGCTTTCTTGACGGTGTCGCAGTTGGGGATGCCGTAGAGGGTCTTGGTCATGGACGTAAATGATGCAAGGCAACGCCAGGCTGCCGTGATGGAATCGTTCGGGAAGAGGCGAAGGATAGCACAGGGGGATATCGGGGCTGTTGCCGTCGCTGCCATGGGCATGCATCGTCCGCGTGGGCACGCGTGCCCACGCTACGGACAAGGCCGCGGGTTTCGTCAACCGCCAGTCGCTACCGTATTGCGTAGGGTGGGCTCTCGAGCCCACGCGGATCAAGCGAGCCGGGAACAGGGCAGGCAACAGCCCCGTTAACGTCAACGCTCGGCCTGATCAGGTATTCAAGGTGAACTCGGTAAACGTCGTCGCCGGCTCGTCCGTTTTATGCTGCTTGTTTTCAAGCTCTTGCGCCGACCCGTTGTTGAGCAGCCAGAGCAAATTGGTCGCCGAGTCCGCATTCGCCAGCGCTTCCTCCTGCGTCACCAGGCCCGCTTGCACCAGTTGCAGCAGCGCCGCCTCGAAGGATTGGGATCCCGGCGACAGGCTCTTGTCCATCGCTTCCTTGATGCCGGACAGCTCGCCTTTTTCGATCAGGTCGGCGATGTAGCGGGTATTCAACATGATCTCGACCGCCGGCTGGCGCGTGCCGCCGGCCGCGGCTTTCACCAGGCGCTGCGAGACGATGGCGCGGGTGGCCGAGGCCAGGTCCTGGAGCAGGGCGGAGCGGCTCTCGACCGGGTAGAAGCCGATGATGCGGTTCAGGGCGTTGTAGCTGTTGTTCGCGTGCAGGGTGGCGACCACCAGGTGGCCGGACTGGGCGTAGGCCAGTGCCGCGCCCATGGTGGCCTGGTCGCGGATTTCGCCGATCAGGATCACGTCCGGCGCCTGGCGCAGGGAATTGCGCAGGGCGACGTCGAAATGCGGCGCATCGCTGCCGATCTCGCGCTGGTTGACGATCGATTTCTTGTTCTTGAACAGGTATTCGATCGGGTCTTCCAGCGTCAGGATGTGGCCGGTGCGGTGCTCGTTGCGGTAGTCGAGCATCGAGGCGATCGTGGTCGACTTGCCCGAGCCGGTGGCGCCGACCACCAGCAGCAGGCCGCGCTTTTCCATGATCAGTTCGGACAGCACGGGCGGCAGGCCGAGTTCGCCCAGCGGCGGGATGGTCGCCGGCACGAAGCGGAACACGGCCGACACGCTGCCGCGCTGGCGGAAGGCCGACAGGCGGAAGCGGCCGAGGTTCGGCACCGAAATGCCCATGTTCAGTTCGTTCTCGCGCGCGAGTTCGGCCAGCTGTTCGGGCGAGGCGACCTCCTGCAGCAGCGAGGCGATGTTGTCGGGGTCGAGCCGGTGCTGGTTGATCGGGATCAGGTTGCCGTTGATCTTGATGTGGACGGGAGAATTGACCGCGAAGAACATGTCCGACGCGTTTTTTTCTTTCATCAGCTGGAACAGGCGGTCCATGGCCATAGGCGGTGTCTCCCGGGGTGGTACGGTCATTCAGGTGTTCGTTGAACGCGTGGACGGCAGAGCCGTCCACCCTACAGGTCCGATCATCGCGCGATCGGC
Organism: Massilia sp. GCM10023247; assembly: GCF_042653325.1. Lineage (NCBI taxonomy): Bacteria > Pseudomonadati > Pseudomonadota > Betaproteobacteria > Burkholderiales > Oxalobacteraceae > Massilia > Massilia sp. GCM10023247. Next base: position 118,462 of record NZ_JBHSIB010000023.1, on the reverse strand, counting down.
CCGACGGAAAATCAAATCCCGCGCAGCAGCTCGTTGATGCCGGTCTTGGCGCGCGTCTTGGCATCGACCTGCTTGACGATCACTGCGCAGTACAGGCTGTACTTGCCGTCTTCCGACGGCAGGCTGCCCGACACGACGACCGAGCCGGCCGGCACGCGGCCGTAGCTGACTTCGCCGGTTTCGCGGTTGTAGATCTTGGTCGACTGGCCGATGTAGACGCCCATCGAGATCACCGAGTTCTCTTCGACGATCACGCCTTCGACGATTTCCGAGCGCGCGCCGATGAAGCAGTTGTCTTCGATGATGGTCGGATTGGCCTGCATCGGTTCGAGCACGCCGCCGATGCCGACGCCGCCCGACAGGTGGACGTTCTTGCCGATCTGGGCGCAGGAGCCGACCGTGGCCCAGGTGTCGACCATGGCGCCTTCGTCGACGTAGGCGCCGATGTTCACGTACGACGGCATCAGCACCACGTTCTTGCCGATGAAGGAGCCGCGGCGGGCGACCGCCGGCGGCACCACGCGAAAGCCCCCCTTGGCGAAGTCTTCGGCCGTGTAGTCCACGAACTTGGTCGGGACCTTGTCGTAGAACTGCATGCCCCCGCCTTCGACCGGGACGTTGTTCTCGAGGCGGAACGACAGCAGCACGGCCTTCTTGATCCACTGGTTGACGATCCAGTCGGCGCCTTCCTTCTGGGCCACGCGCAGGGTGCCGGCGTCGAGGCCGGCCAGGACGTGGGCGACCGCGTCGCGCACTTCGGCGCTGGCGTTCGATGGGCTGAAGTCGGCGCGCTGTTCCCAGGCGGTGTCGATGATGTTCTGGAGTTGTTGGGTCATGATGATCTCGTTTTCAGGAAGCGGTGTGCTTGGTACCGAGCGACTGGCAGAATTGCACGATGCGGGTGGCTGCTTCCAGCCCCTCGTCGACGCCTGCCACCAGCGCCATGCGGATGCGGTTGCGGCCCGGATTGGTCCCGTGCGCGTCGCGCGCGAGATAGGAGCCGGGCAAAACCGTCACATTATATTCGGCGTACAGCCGGCGTGCGAACTCGGTGTCGGACAGCCCGGTGCGGCGCACGTCGGCCCACAGGTAGAAGCCGGCGTCGGGCAGGTCGACGTCCATCACCTCGCGCAGCAGCGGCGTGATCAGCTTGAACTTTTCGCGGTACAGCGTGCGGTTGTCCTGCACGTGGGTTTCGTCGCCCCAGGCCGCGATCGAGGCGGCCTGCACGACCGGCGACATGGCGCCGCCGGAATAGGTGCGGTACAGCAGGAATTTCTTGAGCACCTGCGGGTCGCCCGCGACGAAGCCCGAGCGCATGCCCGGCACGTTCGAGCGCTTCGACAGGCTGGAAAACACGACCAGCCTGGAATAGGGGCGGCTGCCCGTGCTGCGCCCGAGCTGGTGCGCCGCCTCCAGCGCGCCGAGCGGCGGCATCGAGGTGGTGTAGATCTCGGAATAGCATTCGTCGGCGGCGATCACGAAATCGTGGCGGTCCGCCAGCGCGAACAGCTCGCGCCAGTCGTCCAGCGCGAGGACGGCACCGGTCGGATTGCCGGGCGAGCAGACGTAGAGGAGCTGCACCCGCTTCCACGCCTCGTCGGGCACCGAGCCGTAATCGCAGGCGAAGTTGCGCGCCGGGTCGGAGTTGACGAAATACGGCGCCGCGCCGGCAAGGTAGGCAGCGCCTTCGTAGATCTGGTAGAAGGGATTCGGGCACAGCACCAGCGGATCCGGGCGGCTGGCGTCGATCACGGCGTGGGCGATGGCGAACAGGGCTTCGCGCGAGCCGTTCACCGGCAGCACCATGGTGGCCGGATCGACCGCCGGAATGCCGTAGCGGCGCTCCAGCCAGGCCCCGATCGCCGCGCGCAGCGGCTCGCTGCCGATGGTGCTCGGGTAGCTCGACAGGCCTGCCACGGCATGCGTCAGGGCGCGTTCGATGAAGGGCGGGGTCGGGTGCTTCGGTTCGCCGATGCCGAGGCTGATCGGGGCAAGGCCGGCCTTGGGCGTGACGCCGGCAAACAGCTCGCGCAGCTTTTCGAATGGGTAGGGGTGGAGTTTTTCGAGGTGTGGATTCACGACGGGACCGTAATCGCTATGAGTGCTATGAGTATATGTTCGGGAAATAGAACTTTTGATTATAGCGCCGTGAAGCGCGGGGCGCCGCAGTACTCTTGATGTGGACTTGCAGTAAGATTGCTTATCAAACCAGCTCGCCGGATTCCTGTGCCGATCAACTACATGCGCCGCCTCACCGGTGCCGAACGCTCGGCGCCGGCCAACCGCCAGCTCGGGCTGACGCTGGCCTTCGTCGCGGGCGCCGTGAATGCCGGCGGCTTCCTCGCCATCGGCCAGTACACCTCGCACGTGACGGGCATGGTGTCCTCGATCGCCGACAACCTGGTGCTGGGCAGGGATGCGCTGGTCGCCGCGGCGCTCGGCGCGGTCGTGGCCTTTGCGCTGGGGGCGGCCAGCACCGCGCTGATGGTCAACTTCGCGCGCCGCCGGGGGCTCTACAGCGAGTATGCGCTGCCGCTGCTGGTCGAGGCGCTGTTGCTGCTGGCCTTCGGCGTGCTCGGAACCCGGCTGTCCGCGCACGGCCCGATGGCCGTGCCGGTCACGGTGATGCTGCTCTGTTACGTGATGGGGCTGCAGAACGCCGTCGTGACCAAGCTCTCGCAGGCCGAGATCCGCACCACCCACATGACGGGCATCGTCACCGACATCGGCATCGAGCTCGGCAGGCTGCTGTACTGGAATGCGGACGGCGACCTGCCGCCGGTCCGCGCCAACCGCAAGCGCCTGCGCCTGCTTGCCGCGCTGCTGGCCAGCTTCGTCGCGGGCGGGGTCGCCGGCGCGGCCGGTTTTCGCCATGTCGGCTACCTGGCGACACTGCCCCTGTCCGCCTTGCTGTGCCTGCTGGCGATCGTGCCCGCGGCCGACGACCTCAAACGCTCGCTGGCGCGTGCCGCCGGCAACCCGCCCAAGCACGACCGATGAATCCTGAACCGGCGATGCGCGCGGCGCCGGTGTCCGAACCGCCTCAGGACTGCAGCGCGGCCTGGATCAGTTCCAGCGTGGCGCCGGTCTGCACCGCGCGCACGCCGTTGCGGCCGGCCTCCTTGACCGCGTACATGGCGCGGTCGGCGGAGACGAAGAACTCCTTGATGTCGTCGAGCTGGGTCGGCACGATGGTCGACACGCCCAGGCTCGCGGTGACCCAGGGCGAAATGGGCGAGCGCGGGTTGGGGATGTTGAGCGACTCGATGTGGGCGCGGATCGCTTCGCCGATGGCGCAGGCCGCGGCGTGCCCGGTTTCGCCGAACAGCAGGACGAACTCTTCGCCGCCGAAGCGCGCGGCCAGGTCGGTCGCGCGCAGCGCGTGCGACTGCAGCGCCATCGCGACCTGCTGCAGGCAGGCGTCGCCGGCCACGTGGCCGAGGCTGTCGTTGTAGTACTTGAAGTGGTCGACGTCGAGCACGATCAGCGACAGCGGCTGGCTCGAGCGGATCGCGCGCTGCCATTCCTTTTCCAGGAAGGTGTCGAAGTGGCGCCGGTTGGCGATCTTGGTCAGCGGGTCGAGCAGGGCCACGCGCTGCAGCGCGTTTTCCGACTGCTTGTGGTGCGTGATGTCGTGCAGCAGGGCGATGAACAGGGGCTGCTCTTCTCCCATCGGCGTGAGCGTGAAGTCCATTGCGCGCAGGATGCCGTCGCGCTGGCGGATCAGCAGCTCGCGCGCGCCGCGCCAGCCCTGGGGGGGCGGCCGGACCAGGCTCTGCCTGAAAAATTCCAGGTACTCCTGCGCCACCGGCGGCGCCAGCAGGTCGTCGAGCGCGCGGCCGGCCAGTTCTCCCTGCGCGTAGCCGAGGTAGCGCTCGCAGGCCGGGTTGGCGTACTGGATGCGCCCGCTTGGCTCGATCATCATCAGTCCTTCGTCCATGCTGTCGACGATCAGGCGCAGGCGTTCGCTCTGCTGCTGTTGCGACAGCACGGTGCGGCGGAACTGCAGCTGGACGCGCGCCCGCGCGCACACCTCGGCCAGGCGCAGCGGCTTGGCCATGTAGTCGGCCGCGCCGATGTCGAAGGCGGCGACGATGTCGTCGGTGTCGGCGCGGGCGCTCATGAAGATCACGGGGATATTGCTGGTGGCCGGGTGCGCCTTCAGGCGGCGGCACACCTCCATGCCGTCCATGCCGGGCAGGACGATGTCGAGCAGGATCAGGTCGGGCAGGGCGCGCCGGGCGATGTCGAGCGCACGTTCGCCGCTGTTGGCGACGAAGGTCTGGTAGCCCTGCCCGAGCAGCATGGCGCGCAAGGCGCCCAGGTGCGCGGGGGCGTCGTCGACGATCAGGACGGCGGCCTGGCGCATGGCAGGTGCGGGGGTTAAAGTGGACATCGGTGGCGTCGCGGCACGGGATTGATTTCGTTCAAAATCATAACCCGATGTCGATGCTTACGGTAACTTTTGTTGCTTGATAGCTAGTATGTTCTTGTTGTTGCGCTGCAACCGCAAAGCAGGCGGAAACAGGTAACCGCCGGTACGCCATGCACCTTGCATGACCGAGCGTCCGGCCCGCATCGGCCGTGGCGAGCACGGCCCGGCCGCCGCTTACAGCTGGGCGGCGATCAGCTTGCCGAGGATGGCGATGCCTTCGCGGATGCGCTCCGGCGGCACCGTCACGAAGGACAGGCGCAGCGTGTTGGTTTCGGCGTCGGTGGCGTAGAACGGCGCGCCCGGCACGAAGGCGACGCGCGCGGCGATGGCCTGGTCGAGCAGCTTCATGGCGTCGATCGACTTCGGCAGCGTGACCCAGATGAACATGCCGCCATCCGGCTTGGTCCAGCTCACTTGCGCCGGGAAGTGCTCGGCCATCGCGTCGAGCATCGCCCGGCACTGGTTGCCGTAGAGCGTGCGGATGGTCGGGATATGCTCGTCGAGGAAGCCGTCCTTCACCACTTCGTGCACCACCATCTGGGTCAGCTGGGCGGTGTGGAGGTCGGCCGCCTGCTTGGCCAGTTCCAGGCGGCGCACCAGCGGCAGCGGCGCGCACACGTAGCCGAGGCGGATGCCGGGCGTGAGCACTTTCGAGAACGAGCCCATGTAGATGACGCCTTCCGGGTTCATCGCCACCATCTTCGGCATCGGCTCGCCCGAGTACGACAGCGATCCGTAGGGATCGTCCTCGATCAGCGGCAGGCCGAGCGAGGCGCAGGTGTCGACCAGTTCGCGCCGGCGGGCCAGGGACAGCGAGCGCCCGGTCGGGTTCTGGAAGTTCGGCAGCGAATAGAGCAGGCGCGCGCGGTTGGCGACCGAGGCCACGGCGGCGATCGAAGACGGCACCAGGCCGTCGTCGTCGGTGGCGACCGAGGCGAATTCCGGGCGGTACACCGAGAAGGCTTGCAGCGCGCCCAGGTAGCTCGGGGTTTCGACCAGCACCCGGCTGCCTTCGTCGATCAGCACCTTGCCGATCAGGTCGAGCGCCTGCTGCGAACCCGACACCATCAGGATCTGCTCCGGCAGGATCTTCGCGCCTTCGGTCGACAGGGAGTTCGCGATCCATTCGCGCAGCGGGGCGTAGCCGTCGGTCGGGCCGTATTGCAGGGCCACCTTGCCGGTCTCCGAGAGCACCTTGTCGTAGGCCGCCTTCATGCGCTCGACCGGGAAGGTCGCGGGCGAGGGCAGGCCGCCGGCGAACGAGATGATCTCGGGACGCTGGGTGATCTTCAGGATTTCGCGGATGAACGAGCTTTGCAGGCCCTGCGCGCGTTCGGAAAACTGCCACGGGAAGGGACGGGATTGTTCGATGGTCATGCTGGTCTCACTGATAAGTGCCGCCGGCCGCTGAGGCCACGATGGGCGTGCCGGTAAGCCGCCCGCGAAGGGCCGGGCGGGTAGCCCGGCCCGTGAATTGCCTGGCTCGTTTACGCCACTTCGACGATCATTTCGATCTCGACGCAGGCGCCGCGCGGGATCTGCGCCACGCCGAAGGCCGAGCGTGCGTGCTTGCCGGCGTCGCCGAAGACTTCGCCGAACAGTTCGGAGGCGCCGTTGGTGACCAGGTGCTGCTCGGTGAAGTCCGGGGTCGAGTTCACCAGGCTCATCAGCTTGACGATGCGCTTGACGCGGTTCAGGTCGCCGCCGCAGGCGTCCTGCAGCGTGCCCATCAGGTCGATCGCGATCGCGCGCGCAGCGGCCTGGCCGTCGGCAGTGGTCTTGTCCTTGCCCAGCTGGCCGGCGTTGACCGAGCCGTCCGCGTTCTTCGCGATGTGGCCGGAGACGAAGACCAGGTTGCCGGTCTGGACGTACATGACGTAGGCGGCGGCCGGGGCGGCGGCTGGTTGCAGGGTGATGTTGAGTTCTTTGAGTTTGTCGTAGACGGACATGGCATTTCCGGTTGCGGTGGATGAAGCCGGTATTGTACGACTTGAAAGCCCGGATGGACACCGGCGCGCGGCAACCGTCGCGCTAGCCCGGCGCAGCGCCGGCCGCGTCGCGCATGCGCCTGAACGCGGCCAACACCCGCGAGCCGGGTTCGTCCCCGCGCCGGAGGTAGCCCGCCGCGTGGTAGGCGTAGTAATAACTGGTCACGCGGCGCCCGGTGGTGTCCAGGAAGCGCGGGTTGTCGAGGAAGAAACGCCCGTAGGAGAGCGGGTCGAGCGCCGGGAGCGCGTCTTCGATCGCCTGCACGATCTCGACCACGTATTCGCCCGCCAGCCGGACGACAAAGGGAATGACCCATGGCTCGGGCGCCTCGAGCAGGCGGCGCAGGCAGGCTTCGCGCACGAAGCCGTCGTGGTGGCGGCTGCCGAGGCAGAGGGCGAGCAGGCCGTCGAGACCGCCGGCATGGGTAGCTGTCGTCAAGCGTGCCGGTTGATAGTAGACCCGCTCGGGTAGCTGCAGCGTTTCGACGCCGACGCTCACGGCGAAAGCGCCGATTGGCGCATGACTCTCGCCCTGCGCAAGCCAGCCGGCGACCCGGCGCGCCGCCGCGGCATGGACGCGCGGGAAAGCGCGGGCGCCGTCGAATGGCAGCGGCGGCGTCATTGCGGGGCCGCGTGGGGAAGCAGTCATGTGATGTGGGTCAATTCATGAGAATTGTCGCTGAGTATAGGCCGTTTTCATGCTTATTTTCATGCTTAATTTCTCATCAATTATCACAGCGCGTCCTCGGCCGGCGCGCTTTGGTGTTGTCGCTTTATTATTTCCTCATGGTATCATTCAGGATCGCCGCGCTGCGGCTTGCCGTGAGGCCCACCGATGAATGCCGTGCTCGCACTCAAGCTGTTGCTCGTGCCCCTGTTGATCTGGCTGGTGACCCTGGCAGGGCGCCGCTGGGGTCCGGGCGTGGCCGGCTGGCTGTCCGCCTTTCCGATCGTCGCCGGTCCGATCCTGTTCGTGCTGACCATCGAACAGGGCGCGGGTTTTGCGGCGAGCGCGGCCGAGGGCACGCTGCTGGCGGTGGTGGCGATCCTCGTGTTCAGCGTCGTGTATGCCTGGGCCTCGGGGTGGTGCAAGGTGGCCGGGTCGATGGCGCTGGCGCTGCTGGCATGGGGCGCGGCCGTGGCAGCCCTGCGCTCGCTGCCCTTGCCGCTGGCGGGGGCTGCCATCCTGGTCTGGTGCGCGCTGCTGGTGGCGGCCAGGCTGTTTCCGGCAGTGCCTCAGGTACCAGCGCAGGCACCAGCGCAGGCACCAGCGCAGGCCCCGGCAGCGACAGGCGCGCACCGCAGCGACCTGCCGTGGCGCATGCTCGCCGGCGCCGTGCTGGTGCTTGCCGTCAGCACCGCCGCGGCCCGGCTCGGCGCGCGCCTGTCCGGCTTCTTCGCGATGTTCCCCGTCATGGGCACGGTACTGGTCGGATTCGCCCATGCCGGCCGCGGCCGCGCCGACGCGGTCGCCCTGTTGCGCGGCATGGTGACGGGGTATGTCGGGTTCTCCGTCTTTTGCGTCGTGCTTGCCGCGCAGCTGCGCGAAGGCGCAGTCGGCTCGGCCTTCGCGCTGGCGCTGGGCTGCGCGCTGGCCGTGCACCTGGCGGCGCGCCGCCTGCTGGCCGTGCCGGCGCCCGCGGCGCTGCCGGCGAACAAGGTCTAGCCCGATGGCCGTGGCAAGGGTGTTGCGGTTTTCGTAAGATTCCTTGTATAACAGACCTCTTGAAAAGCAGCACACCCACCCAATATTGCTGCAGTCCGCACAACTCTTATCGTCAACCCGTATCACCACGAGGAACAACATGGCTGTCGCCGAAAAAGAAACCCTTGGCTTTCAAGCTGAAGTAAAACAGCTGCTGCAACTGATGATTCACTCCTTGTATTCTAACAAGGAGATCTTCCTGCGCGAACTGATCTCGAACGCGTCCGACGCGGCCGACAAGCTGCGCTTCGAGGCGATCAACAACGACGCCCTCTACGGTAACGACCACGAGCTGAAGATCCGCGTCACCTTCGACAAGGACGCGCGCACCATCACGATTTCCGACAACGGCATCGGCATGAGCCGCGAGGAGGTCATTTCCCACCTCGGCACCATCGCCAAGTCGGGCACCAAGGAATTCTTCAGCAAGCTCTCCGGCGACCAGCAGGCCGACGCGGCCCTGATCGGCCAGTTCGGCGTCGGCTTCTATTCGGGCTTCATCGTCGCCGACCGGATCATCGTCAATACCCGCCGCGCCGGCGCCTTCCTTTCCGACGGCGTGCGCTGGGAATCGAGCGGCGAGGGCGACTACAGCATCGAGACCATCGAGAAGGCGAGCCGCGGCACCGACGTCATCCTGCACCTGCGCGCCGGCGAGGAAGAGCTGCTGTCGTCCTGGAAGCTGAAATCGATCATCCGCAAGTACTCCGACCACATCTCGCTGCCGATCGTGATGCAGAAGGAAGAGTGGGACGAAGAAAAGAAGCAGACCGTGCTGAAGGACGAGTTCGAGACCATCAACCAGGCCAGCGCGCTGTGGGCACGCCCCCGCAACGAGGTCACGAAAGAGCAGTACGACGAGTTCTACAAGCACGTCTCGCACGACTTCCAGGAGCCGCTCGCCTACACCCACAACCGGGTCGAAGGCCGCAGCGAATACACCCAGCTGCTGTACGTGCCGAGCCACGCCCCGTTCGACCTGTGGGACCGCAACAAGCGCGGCGGGATCAAGCTGTACGTCAAGCGCGTCTTCATCATGGACGACGCCGAGCAGCTGATGCCGACCTACCTGCGCTTCGTGAAGGGCGTGATCGACTCGGCCGACCTGCCGCTGAACGTCTCGCGCGAAATCCTGCAGGAGTCGCGCGACGTGCGCGTGATCCGCGAAGGCTCGACCAAGCGCGTGCTGGGCATGCTCGAGGAAATGGCGAACGCCGAGGAGCAGGAAGGCAAGGACAAGTACGCGACCTTCTGGAAGGAATTCGGCCAGGTGCTGAAAGAGGGCATCGGCGAGGACGCGGCCAACAAGGACCGCATCGCCAAGCTGCTGCGCTTCGCTTCCACCGCCAACGAAGGCGACGAGCAGACCGTCTCGCTGGCCGACTACGTCGCCCGCATGAAGGAAGGCCAGGACAAGATTTATTATGTCGCCGCCGACAGCTACAACGCCGCCAAGAACAGCCCGCACCTGGAAATCTTCCGCAAGAAGGGCGTCGAAGTGCTGCTCATGACCGACCGTGTCGACGAGTGGATGCTGTCCTTCCTGACCGAATTCGAAGGCAAGGAACTGGCTTCGGTCGCCAAGGGCGGCCTCGATCTCGGCAAGCTGGAAGACGAGGCCGAGAAGAAGGAACACGAAGAGACCGAGACCCAGTACAAGGAGCTGGTCGAGCAGATGAAGACCGCGCTGCTTGACAAGGCCAAGGACGTGCGCGTGACCTTCCGCCTGACCGACTCGCCGGCCTGCCTGGTCGCGGACGAGCACGAGCTGTCGGCCAACCTGGTGCGCATGCTGAAAGCCGCGGGCCAGAACGCGCCGGACTCGAAGCCCATCCTCGAGATCAACCCGAACCACCCGCTGGTGACGCGCCTGAAGTACGAAGACGCGAGCGGCACCCGCTTCGCCGACTGGTCGCACATCCTGTTCGACCAGGCGATGCTGGCCGAAGGCGGCAGCCTGACCGATCCGGCGAGCTTCGTGAAGCGCCTCAACGAGATGCTGCTGGCGACCGCCAAGTAAGCGTCTGCCTCACATGAAAGCCGGGCCGATGGCCCGGTTTTTTTACGTCCGGCGGACCTGGCGCGGCCACCACGCGGCCGCCAGCCGCTCGAACTGCCTCCCGAACCACCACTTGCGCTGCTCGGTCACCTGTCCCACCAGCCAGGTGACGGCCGCAATGGCCGCCAGCAGCAGGGCCAGGTCGACGGCGCTGCCCGGGTCGTGCGGGTACAGCACCAGCCACAGGCGCATCACCAGCACATGCACCAGGTAGAGCGTAAAGGTGTAGGAAGCCAGCCCGCGCACCGGGCGCTCGATGCGCAGCAGGCTGGAAAAGCCCGCGCTTTTCGCGCACAGGAAGTTGGCCGCCACCAGCAGGCAGACGACATAGTCGGCCAGGAAGCGGTCCGCGCTTTTCAGCGGCAGGCCGGGGAAGGGCCAGATGTCGCGGGCCAGCGCGCGCAGCGCGTCGTCGGTCCCCGTCTCCTTGAACAGCACCAGCAGCCCCAGGCTCGCGCCCCATCCGAGCAGGGCCAGCGGGCGGTTGAAAACCAGCCCCTGCTGCCAGCGGTAGACCAGCACCCCGGCCGCCCATACCGGCAGCAGCAGCCACAGTTTCGGCCCCATGAGGAGCAGCAGGGAAGCGCCGGCGACGATGCGGCGCCGTCCGCGCAGGTAGTACAGGGCGCCGAACAGCACGTAGTACCAGACCTCGTAGCCGAGCGACCACCAGGGCGCCAGCAGCGGCGGCGGCTCGGAGATCGTCCACAGCTCGCCCATGAAGAGCAGGTGCAGCGGCAGGTAGAGCCAGGGCTTGGCGAGCTGGTAGAACTGCTTGCCGGGCGCGAGCCCGGCCGCAGCCAGCGCCGCCGCCAGCGCGAAGGCCAGCACCAGCAGCGGCAGGGCCACCGAGTAGATGCGGGTGCAGCGCGCCAGGCAATAGCCGCGCAAGTCGGTGTTCTTGTGGCGGGTGGTATGGGCGATCACGAAACCGGACAGCACGAAGAACACCACCACCGATTCGCGGCCGAGGTCGAGCAGCCAGGCGTCGCGCTGCGCGCCGATGATGCCGTACGGGCCGAGGTGGCTGGCCACCACCAGCACGGCCGCAAGGAAGCGGCAGCAGTCGAGGTAGAGCGACAACGGGCGCGCGAGGGGCGCGGCGGGCGGCGTCAAGGCGGCGCCTGTGGCCGCAGGGGCCGGGGCAGGGGCGGCCATGGGCACGCTGCAGGGACCGATGGTCAGCGCGCCGGGCGCAGCTGCGCGCAGAAGTCGCGCAGCATCCGCTCGCCTTCCGGCCAGTCGCCGTAGCCGGCATCGGCATTCACGTGGTCGGCGTCGCCGATCTCGACATGGCTGCTGCCCCAGGCGGTGGCAAAGGCCAGTGCGCGCTCGCGCGTGACGAAGGGGTCATTGGTGCTGGCCAGAACCATGCTGGGGAAGGGCAGGCGGGCCATCGGGACCGGGGCGAAGCCGTTGGCCTCGATCGGGTAGGACCCGGCCTCGACGTCGCTCGGCGCGACCAGGAAGGCGCCGGCCACGCGCAGCGGCGAGTTGGATGCGGCCCAGTGCGCGGCCAGGATGCAGCCCAGGCTGTGCGCGACCAGCACCGGCGCGCCGTCGCAGGCGGCGATGGCGGCGTCGAGCTCGGCGACCCATTCGGCGCGCGCCGGGTCGTTCCAGTCGCGGTGCTCGAGGCGCCGCCATGCGGGATGGCGGGCATGCCACAGCGACTGCCAGTGCTGCGGGCCCGAATTCCACAGGCCCGGAAGAATCAGTACGTCGCCATCCATGGAGCCTCCTGACGTTGTCGGGCCTATTCTACGTGGATTAGAGGGCGGTACGCAGCGCGAACAGTTCGGGAAACAACACCACGTCGAGCATCTTGCGCAGGTAGCTCACGCCGGCGGTGCCGCCGGTGCCCGTCTTGAAGCCGATGATGCGCTCGACCGTGGTGACGTGGCGGAAGCGCCAGAAGCGGAAGGCGGTCTCCAGGTCGACCAGCTTTTCGGCCAGTTCGTACAGGCCCCAATGCCGGTCGGGCGCCTGGTAGACGGCGAGCCAGGCCGCCTTGACCGATTCGTCGGCCTCGGTCGGCAGGGTGGCGTTGCGTGCCAGGCGCTCGGGCGCGATCGTGAAGCCGCTGCGCGCCAGCAGGGCAATCGCCTCGTCGTAGACCGAGGGCGTGTGCAGTTCGCGCTCGAGGATGGCGTGCGCCGGCGGGTTCTTTTCGTGCACCGCCAGCAGCGCCGCGTTCTTGTTCCCGAGGATGAATTCGAGCTCGCGGTACTGGTGCGACTGGAAGCCGGAAGAAGCGCCGAGATAGGGCCGGATCGCCGTGTACTCGGACGGCGTCATGGTCGCCAGCACATCCCAGGCATGCACCAGCTGGTCCATGATGCGGGCCACCCGCGCCAGCATCTTGAAGGCCGGATCGAGTTCGCCGGCGCGCAGCTGCACGCGCACCGCGGCCAGCTCGTGCAGCATCAGCTTGACCCACAGTTCGCTGGTCTGGTGCTGGATGATGAACAGCATCTCGTTGTGGTTCGGCGACAGCGGATGCTGGGCCGACAGGATCTGGCCCAGGCCCAGGTAGTCGCCGTAGCTCATCGACTCCTTGAAGTCCATTTTGGCGCCGTGCCATTCGGCCGGCTTGTCGTGCTTGTCGCTCATGGCGGCCTCAGGTCACGTTGCTGCGCGCGGCAGCGACATCGTAGTCTTCGCGCTCCAGGATGTCGCGCAGGATCGCGACCGCATCGAACACGTCCGCAAAGCGGGTGTAGAGCGGGGTGAAGCCGAAGCGCATGATCTCCGGCTCGCGGTAGTCGCCGATCACGCCGCGCGCGATCAGGGCCGCCATCACCGCATAACCGTGCGGATGGGTGAAGCTGACCTGGCTGCCGCGCCGCGCATGCTCGCGCGGCGTGACCAGGCCGAGCGGGTGGGCGGCGCAGGTGGTTTCGACCAGCTCGATGAAGAGGTCGGTCAAGGCGAGGGACTTGGCGCGGATCGCCTCCATGCCGGTCTCCTCGAAGATCTCGAGGCCGCATTCGACCAGCGCCAGCGACACGACCGGCTGGGTGCCGCACAGGGCGCGGCCGATCCCCTCAACAGGCGCAAACCCGTGCGCCATCGCGAACGGTTGCGCATGGCCCCACCAGCCGGTCAGCGGATGGGCGAACTGGGCCTGGTGGCGCTGCGGCACCCAGATGAAGGCGGGGGCGCCGGGGCCGGCGTTCAGGTATTTATAGGTGCAGCCGACCGCGAAGTCGGCTTCGGCGCCGCGCAGGTCGACCGGCACCGCGCCGGCCGAATGGGCCAGGTCCCAGACCACCAGCGCGCCGTTCTGGTGCGCGTGGCGGGTCAGCGCCGCCATGTCGTGCTGGTAGCCGGTGCGGTAGTTGACGTGGGTGAGCATCAGGACGGCGCAGTCGGCGTCGACCGCGGCCGGCAGTTCCTCGATCGAATCGACCAGGCGCACGCGGTAGCCGCGCTCGAGCCAGCTGGTGAGGCCTTCGGCCATATAGATATCGGTCGGGAAGTTGCTGCGTTCGGTGACGATCGTGCGCCGCGCCGCATTCGGCCCCTCGGCCTGGATGCGCAGGGCGGCAGCGAGCGCCTTGAACAGGTTCAGCGAGGTGGTGTCGGTGACGGCGACCTCGCCGCTGCCCGCGCCGATCAGGGGCGCCAGGCGGTCGCCCAGGCGTTTCGGCATGTCGAACCAGCCGGCCGTGTTCCAGCTGCGGATCAGGTCCTGGCCCCATTCGCGCGCTACCACCTCATGGGCGCGGGCCAGCGCCGCGCGCGGGCGGGCGCCAAGCGAATTGCCGTCCAGGTAGATGAGGCCTTGCGGCAGGTCGAAGCGCTCGCGCAAGGGCGCGAGCGGGTCTTGCGCATCGCGTGCGAGGCAATCGGCGCGGGTGATCGTGGAAGCGTTCATAGGTGGCGTATCCAATGGAGGCGGCAGGGCCTGATGGGGCGGCAGTGTAGCAAGAAAAGACCGGCGCAAGCCACCAAGCGATGACGTTTTGTTATTTTCGCAGGCCGCACCGGCCCGGTTTGAACTTTTTTAAGTTTTTTTGCCAACAAGCCTAAAGTTCCCGGCGGCCCGGCCGTAAAGGGTACAGAGGGCAGAAACGGGGCCGCTAAAAAATATTTTAAAAATATTTCAAAACAACCCTAAAGTTCTCGTCACCCCTGCCGTTAAAGGGGTGGAAGGGCAGGAAGCAGGCCTGAAAAATAGTTCAGGACAGCCCTCAAGTTTCGGTTTTGGTTGTCGTTAATCAATCTGAAGCTACAAATAAGCAACACATGAGCGTATCCGCGGCCGGCGTTCCGGCAGTCAAAACGGCCCGCTCGACAACATCGAAAATGCCTCCTTTTCATAGGAGCGCCTCCCCCATCCGCGAGGGTTTGTCAGACAAACTCCTATGGCGGATGCCGTCTTTTGCGGACGCAAAATACAGACTTCCTCCGATTTGCGAAAAGTTTCCACACAGTCAGAATCTATCTCACTGGCAACACACACAGCCAGGCACAACGAAACGACGGAGAGTGGAAGATGACTGCAAACGACATGATGGCTGAAATCCGGGATGCGAACCTGAGCTACCTGATGCTGGCCCAGCAGATGATCCGCAGCGACAAGGTCACCGCCATCTTCCGTCTCGGTATCTCGGCCGACATCGCCGACCTGATCGAAGGCATGAGCAATGCCCAGATCCTGAAGCTTGCCGGCGGCAACATGATGCTGGCCCGTTTCCGCTTCGACGACACCGCCATCCTGTCGATGCTCACCAGCCACACCAAGGACCGCGCCCTGGCCCAGTCCCACGCCGCCATCCTGATGGCCGGTCAGCCTGCGGAAGAAATTGCCTAAAAGATCCCGACGCTCCGCTCCGATGGTGTAGGATGAGGCCGGTTGAAGCCGGAGCAGTGATGAGTAAAAAAAGCGTCGTATCTGAAGCGCAGGAAATCCAGCTCGCGATCGAGCTGATCAATTTGGGAGCGCGCCTGCAGCTCCTCGAAAGCGAAGTCTCGCTGTCGCGCGAGCGCCTGATCAAGCTGTACAAGGAACTGAAGGGCATGTCGCCGCCGAAGGGCATGCTGCCTTTCTCGACCGACTGGTTCCTGACCTGGCAGCCCAACATCCATTCCTCGCTGTTCATCAACATCTATTACTTCCTGGTCGAACACGCCGGCGCTTCCGGCGTCCAGGCAGTCATGAAGGCCTATAAACTCTACCTCGAACAGATGCCGGCCGCGCCCGGCGAAGAGCCGCTGCTCTCGCTGACCCGCGCCTGGACCCTGGTCCGTTTCTTCCAGAGCAACATGCTGGCGCTGGCGCCCTGCGGCAAGTGCAAGGGCAAATTCGTCGTCAACGCCTTCGACCTCAACAGCGATTACCTGTGCGGCCTGTGCCACATGCCCTCGCGCGCCGGCAAGACGCGCAAGGCCAAGGATGCCGCCAACGCCCAGGCCGAGGCTGACCGCGCGGAAAGCGCCCGCCAGGATCTTGAGCGCGGCGCCTGACCGACCCGCGATGCGCCCGCAGTTGCGGAGCCGGCCTTGAGCGGCGCCGGCCGGCTCGCCCGGCTGTGGCGCGCGCCCTCGGTACGCGCCTTGCTGTGCCAGCTGGCCGCTTTTCCGCTGACCCTGGCCGCGGTCTACCTGCTGGCCCGCGCCGGCTGCCGTCCCTCCTATTTCCATGCCGCCTTGCTGCAGGGCCTGTTCGCGGCGCTGCTGACCTGGCGCTGGCGCCTCGCCCCGTGGTGGGTTGCGATCGGCGCCGCGTTCCCGCTGGCCCTGCATGGCGCCAGCGGCAGCGCCGTGCCGCCAGGCATCTTTCTCGGCATCTTCCTGTTCATGCTGCTGCTGTACTGGTCGACCTTCCGCACCCAGGTGCCGTATTACCCGTCCGGCACGGCGGCCTGGGCCGTGGTGGCCGGGCAGTTGCAGCAGGACAGGGCCATCAAGGTGATCGACATCGGCAGCGGCCTGGGCGGGCTGGTGCTCGACCTGGCGCGGCGCCGGCCCGACGCCGAGGTCACCGGGATCGAGCTGGCGCCGCTGCCCTGGCTGGCGAGCTGGCTGCGCGCCCGGGCCACGGGCAGCCGCGCCCGTTTCGTCCTGGGCGACTACGAGCGCTGCGATTTTGCCGGCTTCGATGCCGTGTTCGCCTACCTGTCGCCGGCCGCGATGACGGCGCTCTGGCACAAGGCGCGGCGCGAGATGCGTCCCGGCTCGCTCTTGATGAGTTATGAGTTCGCCATCGAGGGCCATCCGCCGAGCCTGTCGCTGCGTTTGCCCGAGACCGGCAGAACTCTTTATATATGGCACTTTTAGGCGACAACTCGGGCCTTTTTACTTGCCCGTAGGCCATTCTCCAGCTATTGTTCCAGCTGTAGTAGTTCCGCACGTAAATATTTCTCTGAGACACTCTGTCTTGGGTGTTGCGATCTTCTGGCCCGGTCCGGCCGCCTTCTGGAGCAGCTTTTGTTAGTCATTCTCGGTTACGTCATCGTCTGCGCCTCGGTGTTCGGCGGCTTTATCCTGGCTGGCGGCCATGCGGCCATCCTGTTCCAGCCGATCGAGCTCCTGATGATCGGCGGCGCGGCCGTGGGCGCATTCTTTGTCGGTAACAACAACAAGTCGATCAAGGCGACCATGAAGGCGCTGCCCTCGGTGTTCAAGGGCTCGCAGTACACGCGCGACATGTACATGGAGCTGATGGCGCTCCAGTTCGACGTGCTGTCGAAGGTGCGCAAGGAAGGCCTGATGTCGATCGAAGGCGATATCGAGGCGCCCGAAGCGAGCCCGCTGTTCTCGAAGTACCCGCTGGTGCTGGCCGACCACCACATCATCGAATTCATGACCGACTACCTGCGCCTGATGGTGTCGGGGAACATGGACGCCTTCCAGATCGAGAACCTGATGGACAACGAGATCGAGACCCACCACCACGAAGGCGCGGTGCCGGCCCACGTGATCGCCAAGCTGGGCGACGGCCTGCCGGCCTTCGGTATCGTGGCCGCGGTCATGGGCGTGGTGCACACCATGGAGTCGGTCGGCATTCCGCCGGCCGAACTCGGCATCCTGATCGCCAAGGCCCTGGTCGGCACCTTCCTCGGCATCCTGCTGGCCTATGGTTTCGTGACGCCGCTGGCGAGCCAGCTCGAGCAGAAGCTGGACGAATCCTCGAAGATGTTCCAGTGCGTGAAAGTGACCCTGCTCGCCAGCCTGAACGGCTACGCGCCGGCCCTGGCCGTCGAATTCGGCCGCAAGGTGCTGTACTCGACCGAGCGGCCGTCGTTTGCCGAGCTCGAAGAGCACATCAAGAAATCGAAGAGCAAATAATTCCGTATCTTGTCACCCTCATCGCCACCCTTAACCTGAACACCGGACGGAACCCGCATGGCTGACGAAGGAATGCGCCCGATTATCGTCAAGCGGATCAAGAAGACCGCTGGCGGGCACCATGGCGGTGCCTGGAAGATCGCCTATGCCGACTTCGTGACGGCGATGATGGCCTTCTTCCTGCTGATGTGGCTGCTTGGCTCGACTTCCAAGGGCGACCTCGAGGGCATCTCCGAGTTCTTCAAGAACCCGCTGAAGGTGGCGATGGAGGGCGGTTCCGGTTCCGGCGACAGCTCCTCGATCATCAAGGGCGGCGGCACCGACCTGACCCGCCGCAACGGCCAGGTCAAGCGCGGCGACACCGATCCATCGCACAAGACCTACGACCTGCAGGCCGCCAAGGCCGCGCTCGAAAAGGCCGAGGGCGAGCGCCTGAAAAACCTGAAGTCGAAGATCGAGGCCGTCATCGAGGCCAACCCGACGCTCAAGAATTACCGCAACCAGCTGCTGCTCGACATCACCAGCGAAGGCCTGCGCATCCAGATCGTGGACGAGCAGAACCGCCCGATGTTCGCGCTCGCCAAGGCGACCCTGCAGCCCTACACCAGCGAGATCTTGCACGTGCTCGGCTTCGTGCTGAACGAGGTGCCGAACCGCATCGGCCTGTCGGGCCACACCGATTCGACCCCGTACTCCAGCGACGCCGGCTACAGCAATTGGGAACTCTCGGCCGACCGCGCCAACGCCTCGCGCCGCGCCCTGGTGGTCGGCGGGCTGGCCGACGAGAAGATCCTGCGCGTGGTGGGCCTGGCCGCGGCCGCGCCGCTCGACCGCGCCGACCCGTTCAACCCGATCAACCGCCGGATCAGCATCATCGTGATGAACAAGCGCACCGAGGACGCCGTCATGCGCGACGCGGCCACGCTCGAGGTGCCGGCAGATGAAGCCACGGCCGCGGCGCAGGCCGTCGCCGCTGCAGTGCCTGGTGCAGCGAAATAACGCGCGGGACAGGAATCGAAAACCATGATGGCAAGGAAAAAAATTTTGGGATCGCATGTCAAGCGCCTGTTGTCGGGCGTGTCCACGCACGGCCGGCGCCACCTGAGCGAGGTCGAGACCGACCTGCTGCAAACCGAATTGCTGCTCGAGGAAGCGGTCGAAAAACTGACTTCCAGCTTCATCGCCATCCACCATGCGGTCGGCGCGCGCCAGGAGGCGATCGACCGCCTGCTGGCGGGCGGCACCCCGACGGCCGAGGACAGCGCCCACCTGGCGGCCATGTCGGGCGAGATCGGCACCCATGTGAACACGGCAATCACCAGCATGCAGTTCCAGGACATGACGAGCCAGCTGATCGACCGTACCCTGAAGCGCGTGACGGGCCTGCGCGAGTTCCTCGGCACGCTGGGCGACCATGGCTCGGACATCCGGCCCGAGACGGGCAGCGACGAAATCGTCGAGCGCCTCGGCAAGGTCAGCATGGCGCTGGCGATCCAGTCACTGGAGTTGCGCAGCGTGCTGCGCAAATCGGTGGAGCAACAGCATCTTGAAAGCGGCGACATCGAACTGTTCTGACCGGGTTTCGGACAATTCGCTGCAACTTAACACTACGCAAACAGCAGGAGCACAACATGGCTAAAACAATTCTCGCGGTCGACGATTCGAGCTCGCTGCGCCAGATGGTGGCGTTCAGCCTGAAGGCGGCCGGCTACCAGGTGGTCGAAGCGGTCGATGGCCAGGACGGCCTGGAGAAGGCCAGGAACCAGGTCGTCGACCTGGTCCTGACCGACCAGAACATGCCGCGCATGGACGGCCTGGCGCTGATCAAGCAGCTGCGCGGCCTGCCCGAGTACCAGAAGGTGCCGATCCTGATGCTGACCACCGAATCGTCCGACGAGATGAAATCGAAAGGCCGGGCGGCCGGCGCGAACGGCTGGCTGGTCAAGCCTTTCGATCCGCAGCGCCTGATCGAGGTCGTCAAAAAAGTGATCGGCTGATCGTCATGATGCAGCGCCGAATGCACGGGATTTCCAGCAAGGTTTCACCATGACGATCGACATCAGCCAGTTTTACCAGGTCTTTTTCGACGAGGCCGAGGAGCTGCTCGCCGAAATGGAGCGATTGCTGCTCGCCGTCGACGTGGCCGCGCCCGACAGCGAAGACCTGAACGCGATCTTCCGTACCGCGCACTCGGTCAAGGGCGGCGCCTCGACCTTCGGCATCACCGACATGAGCGAGGTCACCCACGTGCTCGAGTCGCTGCTGGACCGCATCCGCAAGGGCGAGATGGCGCTCACCTCGCAGCACGTGGACGCCTTCCTGGCCGCCAAGGACACGCTCAAGATGCAGCTCGACGGCCACCGCAACGGCGCGCCGGTCGACCAGGACAACGTCGCCAACGTGCGCATGGTGCTGCACGACCTGTCGGAAGGCCTGGTGCCGGCCGCCGCCATCGTGGCGCCGTCCTTCCTGCATGCCGAACCGAAGGCCCAGGCCCAGGCCGGCCACGGCGCACGCCGCTACAAGATCGAACTGCCGCAAGTTCCGCAGCGCGACGTGAATGCGCTGGTCGAGGAGCTCGGCCTGATGGGACGGGTATCGGTCACGCCGCTCGAGGGCGGGCGCAGCGCGCTGGTGATCACGACCCACGAGAGCCTGGAAGACATCGTCGCCATCTGCTCCTTCGTGCTCGACCCGGACGACCTGAAGATTTTCGAGGCGCCGCCGCTCACGCCCGAACAGCGCGCGCTGGAGGCCGCCGAGCGCGCCCGCATCGAGGACGACCAGGGCTACGGCTTCTTCGATGCCAGCGAGGAGGAGCCGGCCGCCGCCGACCCCGAGCTCTCCGACGACGAGCGCGGGTATGGCTTCTTCCAGCCGATCGAGCAGATCCGCGCGCTGGCCGGCGTCGAGGCCGCGCCGCCGAAGGCGGCCGCACCAAACGAGACCGTCGAGCTGGCCGAGAAAAAAACCGTCAAGAAGGACGAGAAGGGCGCCGAGTCGTCCTCGATCCGGGTTTCCGTCGAAAAGGTCGACCAGCTCATCAACCTGATCGGCGAACTGGTGATCACCCAGGCGATGATCGAACAGCGCTCCAGCGGGCTCGATCCGATGCTGCACGAGCGCCTGCTGTCCTCGGTCGGCCAGCTCACCCGCAACACCCGCGAACTGCAGGAAGCGGTGATGTCGATCCGCATGATGCCGATGGACTTCGTGTTCTCGCGCTTCCCGCGCATGGTGCGCGACCTCGCCGGCAAGCTCGGCAAGAAAGTCGATTTCATCACCCATGGCGCCGCGACCGAACTGGACAAGGGCCTGATCGAGCGCATCGTCGACCCGCTGACCCACCTGGTGAGGAACAGCATCGACCATGGCATCGAAATGCCGGACACCCGGCGCGCCGCCGGCAAGTCCGATGCCGGGCGCCTGTTCCTGTCGGCCGGCCACCAGGGCGGCAACATCGTCATCGAAGTGGCCGACGACGGCGCCGGCCTGAACCGCGAACGGATCCTGGCGAAAGCGCTCCAGAACGGCTTGCCCGTATCGGACGGCATGAGCGACGCCGAGGTCTGGCAGCTGATCTTCGCCCCGGGCTTTTCCACGGCCGACGTGGTGACCGACGTGTCGGGCCGCGGCGTCGGCATGGATGTTGTCAAACGTAATATCACTGCGATGGGGGGCTCGGTCGATATCCGGTCCGCCCGTGGTTTCGGCACCACGATTTCGATCTCTTTACCGCTGACACTCGCGATTTTGGACGGCATGACTATACGTTGCGGTGAGGAAATCTATATCCTTCCATTAGGCTACGTCGTCGAGTCCCTGCAACCGCGCCGCGAAGACGTGCGCGACATCGCCGGACGCGGCCAGGTGCTGAAGGTGCGCGGGGAATACCTGCCGCTGATCGCCCTGCATGGCCTGTTCGGCATCGACGCCCGCGTGCAGGATGCGGCCGAGGGCATCGTCGTCATCGTCGAGTCCGAGGGCAAGCGCGCCGCCTTGCTGATCGACGACCTGGTCGGCCAGCAGCACGTGGTCGTGAAGAACCTGGAAGCGAACTACCGCAAGGTGGCCGGCATTTCGGGCGCGACCATCCTGGGCGACGGCGGCGTGTCGCTGATCCTGGACGTGGCGGCGCTGGTGCGCTCGTCGCGCCAAGTGGCCGACGAAGCGCTGGCCTGACATTAACACTGAAAAACAAGGAAAACACCATGTCCATGACCCCAAGCATCTCCCATGCCAACGACGGTGCCGGCAGCGAATACCTGGCCTTTACGCTCGGCTCGGAAGAATACGGCATCGACATCCTGAAAGTGCAGGAGATCCGTGGCTACGAAGCCGTGACCCGCATCGCCAACGCGCCCGAGTTCATCAAGGGCGTGATCAACCTGCGCGGCATCATCATCCCGGTGGTCGACATGCGCATCAAGTTCAATCTCGGCACCCCGACCTACGACCAGTTCACGGTGGTCATCATCCTGAACATCGCCGGCCGCGTGATGGGCATGGTGGTCGACAGCGTCTCGGACGTGACCACGCTCACCCCGGACCAGGTCAAGCCGGCCCCGGACATGGGCACGGCCTTCAGCGCCGACTACCTGATCGGCCTCGGCACGATCGACGAGCGCATGCTGATCCTGGTCGATATCGACCGTCTGATGTCCTCGGCCGAGATGGGCCTGATCGACAACAAGCTGGCTGCGTAAGCCGCGTCTCCCCGGCGGCGCGAGCAATGAATCGCCGGCCTTGCGGCCGGCAAGAATGAAGGCAAGGCAAAGTGCCGTTACAGAAATCCGATACGGTCAAGGAATTTGACTTCAAGCGCGCCGACTTCGAGCGCGTGCGCGCCCTGATCTACAGCCGCGCCGGCATCTCGCTGGCCGACAGCAAGCAGGAAATGGTGTACAGCCGCCTGGCGCGCCGCCTGCGCGCGACCGGCATCCAGTCTTTCGCCAAATACCTCGACGACCTGGAAGCCGGGCGCATGACGCAGGAGTGGGAGTCGTTCACGAACGCGCTGACGACCAACCTGACGTCCTTCTTCCGCGAAGCCCATCACTTCCCGCTGCTGGCCGAGCACGTGCGCTCGCTCGGCGCGCGCGACGGTGCGCCCTTGACCATCTGGTGCTCGGCCAGTTCGACCGGCGAGGAGCCGTACTCGATCGCCATGACCCTGTGCGAGGCCTTCAACAGCGCCACCCCGCCGGTGCAGATCGTCGCCACCGACATCGACACCAATGTGCTGGCCGTTGCGAGCGAAGGCATGTACGGGATCGAGCGCGTCGAGAAGATGTCGGAAGAGCGTCTCAAGCGCTTCTTCCTGCGCGGCAAGGGCCGCCACGAGGGCATGGTGCGGGTGCGTCCGGAACTGCGCAAGCTGGTCACTTTCCGCCAACTCAATTTGCTGTCGGAGAGCTGGCCCCTGAATGGCCAGTTCGACGCCATCTTCTGCCGCAACGTCATGATTTATTTTGACAAGGAAACGCAGCGCAAGATCCTGGCGCGCTTCGTGCCGCTGATGAAGCCGCACGCGCTGCTGTTTGCCGGCCATTCCGAGAACTTCCTGTACGTATCCAGCTCGCTGCGCCTGCGCGGCAAGACCGTCTACGAGCTCAATGAAACGCGCAACGACCGTCGAGCCTAGCATGCACTCCAATAACCAGTTCGCCACCAACGTCTATTACGACCGCACCTTCGACTGCGACGCGGCCAAGATCCTGCCGGGCGAGTACTACTATACCGGCAAGAACATGCTGATCGTCACCGTGCTCGGCTCCTGCGTGTCGGCCTGCATCCGCGACCGGGTGACCGGCCTGGGCGGCATGAACCACTTCATGCTGCCCGACGGCGGCGGCGATGCCGGCAACCCGGTGTCGGCCTCGATGCGCTACGGCACCTATGCGATGGAAGTGCTGATCAACGACCTGCTGAAAGCGGGCGCCCGGCGCGAGCACCTGGAAGCGAAAGTGTTCGGCGGCGGCGCCGTGCTGCGCGGGTTTACCGCGATGAACGTGGGCGAGCGCAACGCCGCGTTCGTGATGAACTTCCTCAAGACCGAACGCATTCCCGTGCTGGCGGAAGACCTGAACGACATCCACCCGCGCAAGGTGTATTTCTTCCCGCGCACGGGCAAGGTCATGGTCAAGAAACTGATGCAAACCCGGAACGATACCCTCGCCAAGCGCGAGCTCGACTACGCCAAGCGGCTGAAGGTCGAGCCGGTCGGCGGCGAGATCGATCTGTTCTGAAGCCGAAGGAACCACAATGAAAACCAAGGTCCTGATCGTCGACGACTCGGCCCTGATCCGCAGCGTGATGAGCGAGATCGTCAATTCGCAGGCCGACATGGAGGTGGTCGCGACGGCGCCCGATCCGCTCGTCGCGCGCGAACTGATCAAGAAACACAACCCCGACGTGCTGACCCTCGACGTCGAGATGCCGAAGATGGATGGCCTCGACTTCCTGGAAAAGCTGATGCGCCTGCGCCCGATGCCGGTGCTGATGGTGTCCTCGCTGACCGAGCGCGGCTCGGAAATCACGATGCGCGCGCTGGAACTTGGCGCGGTCGATTTCGTGACCAAGCCGAAGCTGTCGATCCAGACCGGCATGCGCGAGTACACCGAGCTGATCGCCGACAAGATCCGCGCCGCCGCGCGCGCCCGCGTCAGGCGCGCCAGCGCGAGCGCCGCGCCGACCACGGCCTTGCCGCAACTGCGCAGCCCGCTCACCTCGTCGGAAAAACTGATCATCATCGGCGCCTCGACCGGCGGCACCGAGGCCATCCGCGAATTCCTGATGCAGATGCCCTCGGACTGTCCCGGCATCCTGATCGCCCAGCACATGCCCGAAGGCTTCACCAGTTCGTTCGCGCGCCGTCTCGACTCGCTGTGCAAGATCCGCGTGCTCGAAGCGGCCGGCAACGAGCGCGTGCTGCCCGGCCACGCCTACATCGCACCGGGCCACTCGCACCTGCTGCTGGCCCGCTCCGGCGCCAACTACATGACCAGGATCGAACAGAGCGAGCCGGTCAACCGGCACCGTCCCTCGGTCGACGTGCTGTTCCGCTCGGCGGCCCTGGCGGCGGGCAAGAACGCGGTCGGCGTGATCCTGACGGGCATGGGAAAAGACGGCGCGGCTGGTATGCTGGAAATGAAAAACGCGGGCGCCCAGAATTTCGCCCAGGACGAAGCGTCCTGCGTCGTCTTCGGCATGCCGAGGGAGGCCATTGCGATCGGCGCGGCCCACGAAGTGGCGCCCCTGACCGCGCTGCCGGGGCTGGTGCTGGGCCATATGTCGGCCCATGGCGGCCGAGCGTTGCGAGTTTGATCCGTATCGATCCCCGAACGTCCCTTTTTGGCCTGTTTTATAGCCGCAAGGAAACAAAACTGCTATTCTTGGGTCTGCTTGTTGTAGCGACTCAAGCCACACTAACCATAGTAAAAGAATCAACGGAGTAATTCATGGCTGATCCAAAGATGCGTTTCCTGGTTGTTGACGATTTCTCGACGATGCGCCGCATCGTCCGGAATCTGTTGAAAGAACTGGGTTACGCGAATGTCGACGAAGCGGAAGACGGCGTGATGGCCCTGGCCAAGCTGCGCAGCGAACCCTTCGACTTCGTGGTCTCCGACTGGAACATGCCGAACATGGACGGCCTGACCATGCTGCAGAACATCCGTGCCGATCCCGCCCTGTCCAAGCTGCCGGTGCTGATGGTGACCGCGGAAGCGAAGAAGGAAAACATCATCGCGGCCGCCCAGGCCGGCGCCAGCGGTTACGTCGTCAAGCCGTTCACCGCGGCCACGCTCGACGAAAAGCTGAACAAGATCTTCGAGAAAATGGAAAAGGCGTAATCATGCTCCAGCCAAGCGTCGAGCTAGCGTCGCACGAGGAAGTCCTGAGCCGGGTCGGCCACATGACGCGCACGCTGCACGACAGCCTGCGCGGCCTGGGGCTGGACAAGCTGGTCGAGAAAGCGGCCAGCGACATCCCCGATGCGCGCGACCGCCTCGACTACGTGGCGCGGCTTTCCGAGCAGGCTGCCCGGCGCGTGCTCGACGCGACCGATGCCGCCAGCCCGCTCCAGGATGCGATCGAGAGCCGCAGCGCGGACCTGCGCGCGCAGTGGCAGGCGCTGCTCGACAAGGGGCAGGGCGGCGACGCCGACTGGCGCGCCCTGGCCGAACGTACCGTGGCGGGAATGGCGGAATCCGAGCGTGCCGCGACCGCCACCCGCGCCGAGCTGATGAACATCATGCTGGCCCAGGACTTCCAGGACCTGACCGGCCAGGTGATCGGCAAGATCACCTCGATCGCCCAGGACCTCGAAAAGCAGCTGGTGCAGGTACTGATCGACTTCGCCCCGAGCGAGATCCGGCGCGACCTCGACAATGGCCTGCTGAACGGCCCGCAGATCAAGCCGGAAGGCAACGTCGAAGTCGTGGCGAACCAGGGGCAGGTTGACGACTTGCTCGACAGCCTGGGTTTTTAGGCGCACCTGGCGCTTAAAGTCCTGGTAGGGGCGGCCCAGGGGCCGCCATCCGATTTCTTCGCCTAGCTTCCCATGCATCACACTAATTACATTGTTCGCGAACCGCTGCTCGATCCCGCGCAGCGGGTCATCGGTTACGAACTGCTGTGGCAGCGGGGCGGCCAGCCGGTCCCGGATGCCGAACTCGAGGAGCTCGTCGGCTTCGTTGCCGAACACGTCCAGGACGAGGACCACGGCTGGCTGCTGCGCGACAAGCAGCTCTTCCTCGACGCCGTCCCGGCGATGCTCTCGACCGACGCGCTGTTCGCGCTGCCGCCCGAGCGTACGGTGCTGAGCCTGCAGGCACGCCACCTGATGGACCCCGACGCCCGCGCCGCGATCCAGGCCGTGCGCGCCGGCGGCGTCGGCATCTCGATCCGCGGCCTCGAGCCGAAACACCTCACCAAGGCGCTGCTGCCCTACGCCTCGCACGTCGAGATGCGCTTTGCCGGCATCAACGTGGCCGAGCAGGCGCGCAGCTATGCGGCAGCGAAGCAAGCCTCGCTGCGCATGCTCGGGCGCCCGGTCAGCAACTGGATCGACTACGACGCCTGCGCCGCGCTGGGGCTGGACGCCTTCGTGGGCAAGCTGCACCTGACCCCGCGCCCGGGTAACCCGGTCAAGGGCCTGAACCCGGCCCAGACCATCATCCTGCAACTGATGCAGATGGTGCAGAACAACGACGACATCCCCAAGCTGGAAGGCGTGCTCAAGCGCGACCCGGCGCTGACCTATAAACTGCTGCGCAATATCAATTCGGCCGGTTTCGGCGCCGGCCGCGAGGTGCAGTCGATCCGCCAGGCGATCAGCCTGATGGGCTACGCGCCCCTGTACCGCTGGCTGACCCTGCTGCTGGCCGGCGCCAGCGAGAGCGGCTACTCGCCGGTGCTGATGGAAACGGCGGTCGTGCGGGGCCGCCTGACCGAGCTGCTCGGCCTGCACGCGCTGCCGAAAGGCGAGGGCGAGAACCTGTTCGTCGCCGGCATGTTCTCCCTGCTCGACCGCCTGCTCGGGCTGCCGATGCAGGAAGTGCTGGAAACGATTCCACTGCCGCCCGAAGTCGTGCGCGCGCTGCTGCGGCGCGAAGGCATGTACGGCCCTTACCTGGCCCTGGCCGAAGCCTGCGAATTGAGCTCGAACCTGGTCGGCTCGCTCGCCGGCTCGCTCGACCTGAGCCCGCTGGAGGTCAACAAGGCGCACCTGTCGGCGCTGGCATGGGCCCAGGCGGTGGCGCAGTAACTTGCCGGTCGGCGCCGGCAAGCGGCGCACCGCGCAGGAAGAGCGCCTCTACACGAGCTGGACCTTCGCACCTGCTCCGGCGTCGGCATCGACCGTACGGTTCCTGCCCATTGCCTTGGCCCGGTACAGGGCCTGGTCGGCGCGCGACATGATCTCGGCCATGCCGGTTTCGTGCGGCGCGCGCAGTGCCACGCCGGCGCTGTAGGTCAGCGGATGACCCAGTTCGCGCATGACCGCGTTCTGCAAGTGAGTGCGCATGCGTTCGTCGAAGGCGTGCGCCTCGTCGTGTCCGGCGCCCGGCAACAGCACGCAGAACTCCTCGCCGCCGTAGCGGCACACTAGATCGCCATCGCGGCATACCGCGTGCAGGGCCGCCGCAAAGAAGGCCAGGGCCTTGTCGCCCGCCTCGTGGCCGAGCGTGTCGTTGATGTGCTTGAAATGGTCGAGGTCGATCAGCAGCACCCCGAACGGCCGCCGGTAGCGAATGCTGTTCGACAGTTCGATCCCGGCCAGCGCCAGCCAGGCCCGCCGGTTCAGCACGCCAGTAAGACCGTCGGTCGTGGCCAGCCGCTCGAGGGCGCGCGCCGCTTCGTCGCGGTGCGCCAGCAGGATGCCCACCAGGCTCAGCACGGCAGTCGCATTGCCGACCAGGGCAAACGCCAGGTTCACGGGGTGAGGGGAAAGAAAAGCCGGCAATTGATCGGTGAAGAAGGCCCCGAGCACGCCGCGCCAGGCGGTCACGACCATCTGCGCCGCAAAGGCGACCAGCAGCAGCCAGCGCCAGCGCCCCACGGCGACCTGCGGCTTGCGCACGAGGGCGACGACGATCAGGCCCATCTGTACCGCCAGCCAGCCGTTGGCCCAGCCTACCCGCAGGGCGTAATCGGGAAAACACAGGGCATAGCCCGCGGTCAGGATGAGGGCGACGAGGGCGGGGGAGCGGGCTGGAGCGGCGCGGCCCGACCACAGCTCGAAGGCCGCGGCGGTGCAGGCAAAACTGCCGGAAATACAGGCCATCGACAGCGTCGACAACACGAAATCCGCGCCGGCTCCGGGAACCATCAAGCCTGAAGCCAGGAGCGATACCCAGCCGCAGGCCTGCAGCAGCACGCCATACTTGGCCAGGCTGGCTGCCCTGCTGGCCTGGCCCATGACAGACGAGAGCGCCACGGCCATCGTCAACATGCTGAGTGTCATGGCAATGAACAGCGAGGCTATATCAAGATGCATGACGTCCGTGCGACGGCGGTAGGCGGGCGACCGTATCCGTGCGTTGTCTGTTCTGGGAGCAACAGTATAACGTACAAGTATTTACGGAAACGGCCTTATTCTTGCCCGCCGCCCGCTTGCTGACCTATCACTTGCCGATCACCACCGGTTCGTCGAAGCCCAGTTCCTTCATCCGCGGCAACTGCGTCTTGCCATCGCCAACCACCAGCCAGACCATCTTCGACGGATCGAGGTACTTGGCCGACAGGGCCTGGACCTGCGGCAGCGTCATCGCCTTGACGATCTGTTCGCGCTCCTTGACGTAGTCGGGGCGCCAGCCGTACTTGCTGATGTTGTCGAGCATGCCGAGTTTGGCGCCGGCCGTCTCGAAGGCGCGTGCATTGCTCTTGACGAGGAAGTTCTTGGTCGTCTCCAGGTCGGCCGCCGTATAGGTCGACGGGTAGTCCTGCAGGATCTGCTTGACCAGTTGGGTCGACTCGAGCGTGACGTTGCTGCGCACGCCGCTGGCGATGGTGAACGGGCCGGCGCTGCGGGTGCCGCCGAAACCCGAGTTGATGCCGTAGGTGTAGCCTTTGCCTTCGCGCAATTGCTGGGTCAGGCGGGAAGCGAAACCGCCGCCGCCCAGGATGTAGTTCATCACGGTCGCCGGGTAGTAGTCCGGGTCGGTCGCCGCCAGCGCGCGGTAGCCCACGTGCAGCACCGATTGCTTGGCATCGGGCACGTCGACGAAATAGACCTTGGCAGGCGCCGGGCCGGCCGCCTGCGACGCCGCCGGCAGCTTGACCGGCTTGGCCTGCCAATCGCGGCCGAGCTTGGCGAGCGAACGCGTGATGGCGGCTTGCGGCAAGGCGCCGACCACATGCATGCGAGCGACCGAGGGGGACAGGTTGCGGCGGTAATAGTCCTTCAGGTCGTCGATGGTGATCGCGTTGACGGTATCAAAGGTACCGAGGATGTTGCGCGAGCGGATGTCGTCCTTGCCGTAGATGAGCTTGGCGAAGTGGATGCTGGCCAGCGCATTCGGATCGGCTTCCTGCTGGCGAATCTGGCTCAGCACGCTTTGCTTGATCAGCGCAAATTCCTTCTCGTCCCAGCGCGGCTCGAGCAGGATTTCCCGGACCAGGGCCAGGGTCGCGTCGTAGTTGCGGGCGAGGGTGGTGACGCTGATGCGCACATCTTCCGTCCGCGCCGACATGGCGATCGTCGCGCCCAGTTGCTGGATCGCTTCCTCGAGTTCCTGCGGGGTCTTGTTGGCGGTGCCCTGGGTCATCAGGCGGGCCATCAGGTTGGCGACGCCCACCTTGTCGAGCTTGTCGAGCAGCAGGCCGCCGTCGATCGCGATATCGAACTGGACCAGCGGCACTTCCTTGTTCTCGATGCCGACCACGCGCATGCCGTTGGCCAGCCTGGTGTCCCAGACCTGCGGCACCTTCACGGCCGGCGCCGGGCCGTACTCCGGCTCCTTGCTGCGGTCGAACGAGGACGGGGTCCTGGCATAGCTCGCGTTCTGGCTCGGATCGACGGCGTTCTCGGCGCCTTGCACGACCTTCTCTTCGACCACTTCGGCCTTGGCCGAGCCGCTCAAGGCCAGCGCCAGCTTGCCCTTCGGGACGAAACTGGTCGCCACATAGGGTTGACCCTTGATATAGGTGTCGTAGACGCGGCGCACGTCGGCGGTGGTCACCGCCAGCGTTTTCTTGACACTTTCGGCCACGTAGCCCGGATTGCCGTTCAGGTAGTTGTATTCGGCGAGCAGGGCCGATTTGCCGAGCACGCTCGATACCGAGTTATAGAAACGAGTCTCGAGGCCGGCCTTGATCCGGTTCAGGTCCTTTTCCGAAATCCCTTCCTTTTCGAACTTGGCGAAGGCCTGGTCGACCGAGGCGGCGACCGCGTCGAGCGGCTTGCCCTCGAAGGCGCGGATGCGCATCCGGAACTGGCCGGCCAGCTCGGACGTGAAGTTGACCATCTGGACGTTCGGGGCCAGCTTCTTGTCTTCCACCAGCACCTGGTAGAAGGGCGCGCGCTTGGTCTGGGACAGGTATTCGGCCAGCACCTCGAGGGCGTAGGCGTCGTCGTGCAGGTCCTCGACCGTCGGCCAGGTCATGGTCAGCTCGGGCAGCTTGGCGAAATTGTCTTCGTGGGCCAGCTTGACGGTCTGCTCGAGCTGGCCGGGACGCTTGGCCATCGGTGCGATCGGTTCGCCGCGTTTGATCTCGCTGAAATACTTCTCGACCCACTTGCGCGCCTGGACCGGATCGAAGTCGCCGGCCAGCACCAGGGTGACGTTGTTCGGCACGTACCACAGGCGGAAGAATTCCTTGACGTCGTCCAGGGTCGCATTCTGCAGGTCCTCGAGCGACCCGATGACCTGCCAGTTGTAGGGGTGGTCCGCCGGGTACAGGGCCTTGTTGATGACGTAGGAGGTGTGGCCGTAGGGCGCGTTGTCGACGCCCTGGCGCTTCTCGTTCTTGACGACCTGTTTTTCCTTGGCCAGCACCGGATCGGTGACGGTGTTGATGAACCAGCCGAGTTTATCGGCTTCGGCCCAGATCATTTTCTCGAGCGCGTCCTTGGGTACCGTCTGCAGGTAGTTGGTGCGGTCCTGCGAGGTCGAGCCGTTCGCGCCGGAGCCGCCGATGCGCGCGGTCATCTTGTCGAGGCCACCCTTGCCCAGGTTTTCCGATTCCAGGAACAGCAGGTGTTCGAACAGGTGGGCAAAGCCGGTGCGGCCGGCCTTCTCGCGGGCCGACCCCACGTGGGCGGTCAGGTTCACGGCCACGACCGGATCGGAGCGGTCGATGTGGAAAATGACGTCCATGCCATTTGCCAGCGTGAACTTCTGGTAGTCCACTTTCAGTGTCGTCTTTTGTGCCGCCTGTTTCGGCGTTGCGGAGTAGGCCGGGTTGGCTGCGGCCGAGGTGAGGCAGGCGGCCAGCAAGACGGTAGAGGGAAAATTCTTCATGCAATCGGATCTCACAATAGACGAACGGACGGTGCGGTACACCTGGGTTCTGGATAGTATTGGAATTTCCTGATTGCTACAACTTCAATGTCTTGCCCGCCTTTGGGCGAGCCGCTGCCCGAAGCTTAGCGCCGGCGATTGCTCGTCACCAGCCGCTCCAGCGTTTGCTGCATCTGCATTTCGATGTGGTCGAAGCTGCACCCGATCTGCACCTGCTCGCCCAGCAGGAAGCTGCGGAAGGGGCGCAGCAGGCGCACCTCGAGGTCGGCCACGATGGCCAGCGCCGGTCCCAGCTGCAAGCGCACACTCTTGAGTTTTCGTCCGAGATACAGTTCCGCTGCCTGGTCGGGCGTCGCGCGCAGGCCGACGCCGCCGGTGGAGTAGTCGCACAGCGGCAATTCGAACTGTTTGTTGAGCAGCGTGAAGCTTGCTGCGTAGTTGCCGTTGACGGGCGTGTCCAGGCGCTGCGCGGCGCGCCGGTTCAGCACCAGGCAGGATTCCGGGAACACGGCCGGCACCAGGTGCCGCTGGTCGGGCCGCGCCGTCCAGTCGCTCTCGAGATCGAACTGGAGCTTTGCATTGCCGCCGAGGGCGGCGACGAAGGTGGCCCGTCCAGGCGGAATCGGTTCCGTGCCGGCCACGTCGAGCACAAAATGCGGCTCGTCGGGATCGACCGACTGGATCCGCGCCAGCAGCGGCTCGGCCAGTCCGGCGGGATAGATGGTCAGCGGCTCGCCGGAGGCGGCCAGTGCGGTGAGGGTCTCGCCGATGTCGTAGGGGTCGCGCATCTCGTGCGGCGCCATGGCGGGCGCGATGCGATCGAGCTGGTCGCCCGCGCGGGGCGGGCCCTTGCGGGGCGGGCGGGGAGGGGAATCGGTCACGGCGATGGTCCTTGCTGGGGAAGCTGACCGGCCTGAGCGCCGGGTAGCGGGAGTATAAACCGCCGTGTCAATTGTTGCAAAACGTTAATAGGCCTTTGCAAAAACATCAGCATGGCCGGGGTCCCCGGCCGGCGCAATGTTAAATCTCGAGGTTGTCGATCAGGCGCGTGGTGCCGAGCTTGGCCGCGGCGAGCACGACCAGTTCGGCGCCTTCGGCCAGGTCGCCGGCCGACGGTGGCTGCAGGTCGGCACGTTTGCGTACCGAGATATAGTCCGGCTTCCAGCCGCGCGCGGCGAGCTGGGCCATGGCCTCGCGCTCGACCGAGAAGATGTCCAGATGGCCGCCGCGGATCTCGTTGGCGACGAACTGCAGGCCCTGGTACAGGGCAGGGGCTTCGGCACGCTCCTCGGGCGACAGGTACATGTTGCGCGAGGACAGCGCCAGGCCGTCTTCGGCGCGGTAGGTCTCGGCGCCGATGATTTCGGTCGGCAGGGCGAACTGGCGCGCCATGTTACGAACGATCATCAGCTGCTGGTAATCCTTCTTGCCGAATACGGCCACGCGCGGCTGCACGCAGGAAAACAGTTTCGTCACGACCGTGCACACGCCGCCGAAGAAGCCCGGGCGGAATTCGCCTTCCAGGGTATTGCCGAGGGTATCCGGCGGCTGCACGCGGTATTCCTGCGGTTCCGGGTACAGGTCTTTCTCGGTCGGCGCGAACAGCACGTAGACGCCTTCCTTTTCCAGCTTCTCGACGTCGGCCTGGAAGGTGCGCGGGTATTTGTCGAAGTCCTCGTTCGGGCCGAACTGCAGGCGGTTGACAAAAATGGAGGCCACCACCGGGTCGCCATGCTTGCGGGCCAGGCGCATCAGCGACAGGTGGCCTTCGTGCAGGTTGCCCATGGTCGGCACGAATGCGGTGCGCAGCTGGCCGCGCAGCTGGTCGCGCAGTTCCTCGATGGTCGTAATGATTTTCATGATGTCAATGCAATAAGTTGGGAGCAGCCGGCGTATTGCCGGCTCAGGCCGGCGAATAAGCCAGTCTTACATAGATCGGCGCGAACGGTTCGGCCTGGGTGATTTCGACCAGGGTTTCCTTGGCCAGTTCGAGCAAGGCAACAAAATGCACGACCACGATCGGTACCGATTCCTTGCCCGCGAACAGTTCGCCGAACTCGACGAAGCGTTGCGACTGCAGTGTGCGCAGGATGGCCGACATGTGCTCGCGCACCGACAGTTCCTGGCGCCCGATCCGGTGGTGCTGGGTCAGCTTGGCGCGGCGGATCACGTCCAGCCAGGCGCGCTGGAGGTCGTGCGGGTCGACCTCGGGCAGTACCGGGATCAGGCTCTGCTCGATGGTGAGCGAAGGACGCTGGAAATCGCGCCCTTCCTGCGGAAGCGTGCCCAGCCGCACGGCGGCGAGCTTGATCTGCTCGTACTCCAGCAGGCGGCGCACCAGCTCGGCGCGCGGATCGCCCACATCCTCGACCAGGTCGTCCTGGCGCTTGGGCAGCAGCATCCTCGACTTGATCTCGATCAGCATCGCGGCCATCAACAGGTACTCGGCAGCCAGCTCCAGGTTGCTCTTGCGGATCTGCTCGACGTATTCCAGGTATTGCAGGGTGACCTGCGCCATCGGAATGTCGAGGATGTTGAAGTTCTGCTTGCGGATCAGGTACAGCAGCAGGTCGAGTGGCCCCTCGAAAGCGTCGAGGAAGACCTCGAGCGCGTCCGGCGGAATGTAGAGGTCGTTGGGCATGCGCAGCAGCGGCTCGCCGTACAGGCGTGCAGTGGCCTCGACCGTCTCTGCCGCGGCCATATCGTCGGGGTTCGAAGGAGCGCGAGGCGCACCTTCGGGCAACGCGTCCGGCGCCTGGTCCTGTTCCATCAGCTTGGCGGCCGGCACGTCCGGCGCGGCCTGTTCCGGCAGCATGCCCGTGTGTCCCGCTTGCCCTTAGAACTTGCTCTGGTACGGATAGGCAGCCTGGCGCAGGCGCGACTGCTTGACGCGCTCTTCTTCTTCGAGCGAGATCGGTGCCTTGTCCCACAGCAGGGCGCGGCCTTCTTGCTGGCGCTGCTCCATGCCAGGGGTCTTCGACTTCAGTTCGTCGATGAATTTGGTATGGTCGGACACGTAACCGGTGAATTTAGGCATTGTTTTAGTCTGGAAAAATAAGGCCGGGATGGCGAGGCAGATTGTTCCGCCCGCGGTATCCCGGCGTCAAGGTTTAAGGGTGGAGCGCGTTCAGTTGGCGGGCGATGATGTCGTGGTTCAGCCACAGCACCGGTGCGATCTTTTCCGATGCGCCATGGAACATCAGCGGACCGGCGCCTTCCAGCACCAGCGAGGACAGGTGGTCGGTGATCAGGGCCTTCTTGTCCTTGTGCAGGGCGGTGATGGCTTCCGAGGTACCGATCATGACCTCGGCCAGGGCCGGGGTGTTGTCCATCGGCCAAGCGTCAAATTGACGGAACTCGGCGCTGGTCGCGTCGTTGTTGTACTGCTCGATCGTGTCGAGCAGCGACTGCAGCGAGGTGCCTTCGCCCAGCAGTTCCTGGCAGATCTGCCATTGCTGGTCGGCCCAGGCGCCGCCGCCTTCCTTCTTGAGGGCGATGAGCAGCGGGAACAGCGACAGTTCGACGCCGACGAAAATGTCGGACGAATTGGTGCGGATTTCCGGGCAGTTGAAGACGGTGGCGGCGATGCCCTGGTTCCACGCGGCTTGCGCCACACTCTCCAGGCGCATCTTGGCGTAACCCTGGGTGTAGTTGGTGTAGGTCTGCCACACGTACTTGCCGCCGATCAGGATTTCGGTGCCGTGATAGCCGTAGGCGGTGTAGCGCACTTCGCCGCCGGCCTTGGTCACGCGCTCGCGAATCGGTGCGGAGGCATCGATCAGGTATTTCAGCGTGTTGGCCGTGACTTCGTCGAAGTTCATCAGGATCAACTTGCCCAGGTCGCTCTCCAACAGGGCGCGCGAGGACATGAAGCGCTCGCCGCGGCCTTTGTAGATACGGTTGGCAATGGCCAGGAAGGCCTTGATCTTCGGGATGCCGCCGGCCATGGTGTGGGCGAAGAAGACGTTCGCGCCTTGCGGGATCAGCTTGTCGATCTCGGCCATCGCCTGCGCGGCCGAGCTGGTGAAGCGGCGCACGCCGGCTTCGCGGCAGCGCTCGATCTTTTCCCAGTCCAGCTTGTCTTCCTGCCAGCTCTTCAGGGTGATACCGGAGAGCATTTCGGTCGGGTTCTGTTCGCCTTCCGGGGCGTCCATGTCGAAGCCGGCCATCAGCGGCACGTTGACGATGCGCCCGCCCAGCTTCTCTTCGGCTTCCGCATGCTCTTCGGCGGTGAGGGCGCGCAGGGCGCCGGTTTCGTCGCGGCGGCCGACGGTGATGCCGACGATGGTCATGCCTGCCTTGCGTGCCTCATCGATCAGGCCGTTCACATAGCCGCGGCCGAACAGTTCGCCGAACAGGACGAAGACGTCGCCCTTGCGGAACACGTTGGCTTGCGGGATGTGGCGGAGGGGAGTCAATTCGGTCATTTTATTAGCTACCTATCAAAGAGTTTGAAGGGGCGTCAGGCGCATGTTTCTTCAGAAAAACGGCATTATAACGCCCTCGCTTGCCCCGGGAAACGGCGCCCGGGGCAGGGGGGAGGGTGGTTCGGCTCAGCGGATACGCATGCCCGGGGTCGCGCCCGGCATCGGGTCGAGCAGGTACAGGCCGGGGTTCGCCTTCTCGTCGGCGGCGGAGGCGCACAGCACCATGCCTTCGGACACGCCGAACTTCATCTTGCGCGGCGCCAGGTTGGCCACCAGCACGGTCAGCTTGCCGATCAGGTCTTCCGGCTGGTAGGCCGACTTGATGCCGGAGAACACGTTGCGGTGGCGGCCTTCGCCGACGTCGAGCGTCAGGCGCAGCAGCTTGCTGGAGCCTTCGACGTGCTCGCAGTTGACGATCTTCGCCACGCGCAGGTCGATCTTGGTGAAGTCGTCGATCGTGATTTCCGGGGCCAGTTCCTCGATATCGCCGGCGGCAGCTTGCGCGGCCGGGGCGGCTGCCTCGATCGCTGCCGGCGCCGGCGCCGGGGCCGGCTTGTCGAACAGGTTCTCGACCATCTTGGCGTCGACGCGCTGCATCAGGTGGCTGTAGGCGCCGATCGTGCGGCCCAGCATGCCGTAGACGGCGTCGCCCTGCGTATCGGCCCAGCTGACATCCTTGTCGTTCAGGAATTCCGAGACGCGCGCCGCCACCTGCGGCAGCACCGGCGAGAGCATGATCGTCAGCTGGCGGAACAGGATCAGGGCGGTGGTGCAGACGTCGTGGAGTTCGGCAAGCTTGGATTCGTCCTTGGCCAGGATCCATGGCTTGTTTTCGTCGACGAACTGGTTCGTGACGTCGGCGATTTCCATGATCTCGCGCAGCGCGCGGCCGTATTCGCGCGCCTCGAAGCTGGCGGCGATGCTGGCCTGGCGCTCGGCGCCGTCGACCGTCAATGCTTTCGCGATCCACGACTTCGCGTTATCCGACAGGGTCGGGGCCAGCTTGCCGTCGAACTTCTTGGTAATGAAACCGGCGCAGCGGCTGGCGATGTTGACGTATTTGCCGATCAGGTCGCTGTTGACGCGGGCAACGAAATCCTCGCCGTTGAAATCGAGGTCCTCGACCTTCGAGTTCAGCTTGAACGCCAGGTAATAGCGCAGCCATTCCGGGTTCATGCCCAGTTCCAGGTAGCGCAGCGGCGAGATGCCGGTGCCGCGCGACTTCGACATCTTTTCGTTGTTGACGGTCAGGTGGCCGTGCACGGCCACCTTCAGCTTGTCGATGATCGGGTGGCCCGAGAAATTCAGCATCGCCGGCCAGAACAGCAGGTGGAAGGAGACGATGTCCTTGCCGATGAAGTGCAGCTGTTCGGCGTCCGGGTCGTTCAGGAAGGCCTCGTAGTCCAGGCCTTGCTTCTCGAAGTAATTCTTCAGCGAGGCCAGGTAGCCCACCGGCGCGTCCAGCCAGACATAGAAGAACTTGCCCGGTGCATCCGGAATCGGGATGCCGAAATACGGCGCGTCGCGCGAGATGTCCCAGTCGGCCAGCTTTTCGCCGTCTTCGCCCAGCCACTCGGAGACTTTATTGACCATCTCGGACTGCAGGCGGCCCGGGGTATTGAGCCACTCCTTGAGGAAGTGGAAGCAGCGCGGGTCCGACAGCTTGAAGAAATATTGTTCCGACGGTTTCAGGACCGGGGTCGAGCCGGTGAAGACCGAGAACGGGTTGACCAGTTCGGTCGGCTGGTAGGCGGCACCGCAGACTTCGCAGTTGTCGCCGTACTGGTCCTTGGCGCCGCACTTCGGGCACTCGCCCTTGATGTTGCGGTCGGCCAGGAACATGCCCTTGACCGGGTCGTAGAAACGGTCGACGGTCTTGGTGACGATCAGGCCGGCATCGCGCAGCTTGCGGTAAATGCTCTGCGACAGCTCGACGTTTTCCGGCGAGTCGGTCGAATACCAGTTGTCGAAGGCGATGTGGAAGCCGTCCAGGTACTGGGCGCGGCCGGCGGCGATTTTCGCCACGAACTCCTGCGGCGTGATGCCTTCCTTCTCGGCGGCGATCATGATCGGCGTGCCGTGGGTATCGTCGGCGCACACGAAGTGCACCTGGCGCTGCGCCCCGGCATCGCGCTGCATTCGCTGGAAGCGAACCCAGATATCGGCCTGGATGTATTCCATCATGTGACCGATGTGGAAGGCGGCGTTGGCATAGGGCAGTGCGGTAGTGACGAACAGCTTGCGGGTCATGGTCGAAGCGCTATTGGTAGGATGAAAAAAGGCATTTTAACAGTGGATGGCCCTGAACGCTCAGGGGGTATTGACCGGATTTGCCATAAGAACAAGAGAGACTCGGGCGTTTTTTGCTACACTGCGCCCATCACATTCGGAGAAACACATGAGCATCACTGCGGACGACGTCAAGGCGGCACTGTCAAAGGTCATCGATCCTAATACGGGCAAGGACTTCGTGTCCTCCAAATCGGTCAAGAATATCCAGATCGACGGCGCCGACGTGGCGCTCGACCTGGAACTCGGTTATCCGGCGAAAAGCCAGATCGCCTCGTTGCGCGCGGCGGTCGTGAACGGCGTGAAGACGATTGCCGGCGTCGGCAACGTCAGCGTCAGCGTCCAGGTCAAGATCCTGTCGCACGCCGTGCAGCGCGGCCTGAAGGTCATGCCGAACGTGAAGAACATCATCGCCGTGGCCTCAGGCAAGGGCGGCGTCGGCAAGTCGACCACGGCGGTCAACCTGGCCCTGGCCCTGGCCGCCGAGGGCGCCAGCGTCGGCGTGCTCGACGCGGATATCTATGGCCCCTCGCAGCCGACCATGCTCGGCATTAACGCGCGCCCGGAAAGCCTGGACGGCAAGACCATGGAGCCGCTGGAGAACCACGGCGTGCAGGTGTCGTCGATCGGCTTCATGATCGATCCGGACGAGCCGATGGTCTGGCGCGGCCCGATGGTCACCCAGGCCCTGCAGCAATTGCTCGACCAGACCAACTGGCGCGACCTGGATTACCTGATCGTCGACATGCCGCCCGGCACCGGCGACATCCAGCTGACCCTGTCGCAGAAGGTGCCGGTCACCGGCGCCGTGATCGTCACCACGCCGCAGGACATCGCCCTGCTCGATGCGCGCAAGGGCCTGAAAATGTTCGAGAAGGTCGGCATCCCGATCATCGGCGTCGTGGAAAACATGAGCACCCACATCTGCTCGAACTGCGGCCATACCGAGGCGATTTTCGGCCAGGGCGGCGGCGAGAAGATGTGCAAGGACTTCGGCGTCGACTTCCTCGGCGCGCTGCCGCTGACGATGGCGATCCGCGAGCAGGCCGACTCGGGCCGCCCGACGGTCGTCGCCGATCCGGATGGCGCCGTGGCCGGTGTCTACAAGGAGATCGCGCGCAAGGTGGCGGTCAAGGTCGCCGAAAAGGCGAAGGACATGACCAGCAAGTTCCCGAGCATCGTCGTCAAGAACGACTGAGAGCGACTAACAGGCCCCATGACTGCGTTGCGTTCGTCTCGCCGTACTAGCGTACTGTCTTCGACGAACGCGCCTTGCCCTGGAGCCTGTGGGTCGCTCTCGGGGAGGATCGAATAATGCGGGTCGCCGCACTACGCGCGCGCCTAGCCGAGCTGGGCGCCTTGCCCGAACACCAGGCGCGCGTGCTGCGCGACTGGGTGCAGGGCGCGCCGCACGAACGCGGCCGGCGCCGTCCCGCCGACTACCTGCCCAAACCTGTCCGTGAAGCCTTGCCGCAACTCGATGCCGAGTTGACCGGCCTGGCGCGCGTCATCAGCGAGCACCCGGCCGCGGACGGCTCGGCACGCCTGCTGGTGGGCTTGAACGACGGCCAGGCGGTCGAAACCGTGTTGCTGCCGCGCGACGGCGTCTGCGTCTCGAGCCAGGTCGGCTGCGCGGTGGGCTGCGCCTTCTGCATGACCGGGAAGGAGGGGCTGCTGCGCCAGGTGACGAGCGGAGAGATCGTGGCGCAGGTGGTGCTGGCCCGGCGCCTGCGGCCCGTCAAGAAGGTCGTGTTCATGGGCATGGGCGAGCCGGCCCATAACCTCGACAATGTGCTGGAAGCCATCGAGCTGCTCGGCATCGAGGCGAATATCGCCCACAAGAACCTCGTGTTTTCCACCGTCGGCGACCCGCGCGCCTTCGAGCGCCTGCCGCTGGGACGCGTGAAACCGGCGCTGGCCCTGTCCTTGCACACCACCAAGCCGGAACTGCGCGCCGAACTGCTGCCGCGCGCGCCCCGACTCGCCCCGCGTGAACTGGTCGAGTTCGGCGAACGCTACGCGCGCCTGAGCGCGTATCCGATCCAGTACCAGTGGACACTGCTCGAGGGGGTAAACGACGGCCAGGACGAGCTCGACGGCATCGTCGACCTGTTGCGCGGCAAATACGCCATCCTCAACATGATCCCCTATAACACGATCCCCGGCCTGGCCTTCCGCCGCCCGAGCTGGGAGCGTGCGCGCGCCATCGCGGCCCACCTGCACGGGCGCGGCGTGCTGACCAAGCTGCGCGACTCCGCCGGCCAGGACGTGGAGGGCGGCTGCGGCCAGTTGCGGGCGCGGGCAGGGCGGACCATTGCGATCGCGCCCGCCTGAAGCCCCCTGCGCGCCTGCGCACTTGCCCTGACCCTCCGAACATGTCGACTTTGCGGCCGGAACCGGCCGTTTGGCGGCAAAGCCAGCCGACATTTGCATACATTTTTGCATGGCAAAACTGCTATCCTGTTGCTGTTTCCCTTTGACGACCAGTTAAACTACCTCTTGCCCCGAAGATGACAACAACGCGATGGATTCTGGCCGCAGCGGCCCTTGTTTCGGTCGGCGCCCAGGCACAGCTGGCGCCAGGCTCCGCGCCTCCCACCCTCCAGCCGCAGGCCCCGGCCAAGGCCTTCGAGCCCAGCTTCCGGCCTTTCCCGCGCACCTATGGGAGCAACCAGGCGGCCAACCCCAACGACCGCCTGCACAAGGGCTTCCGCACCGATCCCAGGCTGGTCGGCGGCATCGAGCTGGCACCCGGCCTGGCCCTCGAGGCCGGCTATGTGAACGGCTTCGACCGCGGCTTCCATGCCATCGACGAAGGCCGGCCGGAAGAAGTGGCGGGCGCGCTGGGCAACCAGGGCTACAGCATGCACGTGGCCGGCAAGGTGTCGGTGCCGCTGGGCGAGCGCCTGTCGGCCTATGGCAAGCTGGGCGTCGCCCGCAGCGAGCGCAAGGCATATGGGAGGGTGGCCACCGATACCGGGCCGTACACCGGGATCGGCGCCCGCTACAAGCTGGGCGAGCATGCAGGCATCGATGCCGAGGTCGGGCGCCACGGCCAGGCCGCCAGCAAGTGGAGCAATGTGACCAACGCCGACGCCGTGCGCGCCAGCATCAAGGTCGGCTTCTAGGTCGGCTTCCAGGTCGGCTTCTGAAGCGCAGCGCCATCGGCCCGGGCCCGGCTACACGCGCTGGGGCAGGGCCGAGCTGTCTTGCGCGGGGGAGGCCGTGCCGCGCTCGAGGCGCTTGACCAGCAGCTGGTCGATACGGAAGTGGTCGACGTCGAGCACTTCGAAGCGCATGCCTTCGTACTCGACGCTGTCGGTGGGCTTGGGCACCTTGCGCAGCATGTACATCATGAATCCCGCCGCCGTCTCGTAATGCTCTTCCTCGGGCAGGGATTCGAGCTCGAGCACGCGTTTCATGTCCGCCACCGGCGTGCTGCCATCGATCAGCCAGGAGCCATCGTCGCGCTGGAGGGCCTGCTGGTCCGCTTCCAGCGGGCTGCCCCACCTTCCCATCACGGTCACCATGATGTCGCTCAGCGTGATGACGCCGACCACCAGCGCGTATTCGTTGATGATGATGGCGAAGGTTTCCTTGGTGGCGCGAAAGCGGTCGAGCAGCTCGGACAGCGTCAAGGTATCCGGGATCATCAGGACATTGCGGATGCTCGATTCGTTCAGCTGGAACTGCGACTGGTTGTTCAGCAGGCGAACCAGCAGGTCCCTGGTGTCGACATAGCCGATCACGCGGTCGATCACGCCGTCGCAGACCGGGAACTTGGACAGGGCGTGCCGGGCGATCTTGTCGCGGATGCTCGCTTCCGGTTCGTTCAGGTTGAAGAACACGACGTTTTCCCTGGTCGTCATGGTCGACGTCACCGTGCGCGATTCCAGCTCGAAGACGTTCTCGATGAAATGCTGTTCCTGTTTCTGCAATACCCCGGCCTGGGCGCCGGCTTCCACGACGGCCGAAATCTCGTCGAAGGTGATGCGGTCCTCGCGCGTCATGTCGACCCCGAACAGGCGAAACAGCATGTTCGCGACCAGGTTCAGCGCCCAGGAAAACGGCTTGAAGAGGCGGATGATCAGCAACACCGGACGAATCACGGCCATCGCGGTCGCTTCCGGCGCGATCATCGCCAGGCGCTTGGGCATCAGGTCGGAGAACAGGACGAACAGGCTCGTGACGAACACGAAGGACAGGACAAAGGCCACGTTCTCGCGGCCCGGGCCGCTGTAGAACACGGACAGCCACTCGAGGAAGAAGGGACGCATCGCGCCTTCGCCCAAAATACCGCCGAGGATGGCGATCGCATTCAGGCCGAGCTGCGACACCGCAAAAAACTCGGCGGAGTGGGTCTGCAAGGCCATGACCTTCTGGGCACGCTCGTCGCCCGCTTCCGCCAGCAATTTCAGTTTGATCTTGCGCGC
The DNA here is from genome assembly GCF_042653325.1 of Massilia sp. GCM10023247. Classification (NCBI taxonomy): domain Bacteria; kingdom Pseudomonadati; phylum Pseudomonadota; class Betaproteobacteria; order Burkholderiales; family Oxalobacteraceae; genus Massilia; species Massilia sp. GCM10023247. Next base: position 75,863 of record NZ_JBHSIB010000023.1, on the reverse strand, counting down.
GCCGGCCAGCGAGATTTCGGTCAGTGACAGGAAGCCGGCCGCCAGCACCAATACCAACAGGACGGCCAAATGTTCGAACAAACTCATGGGATGCCAACAACCTTATTTGGGTCACTCTGCTCGAGCGGGCTCCGCTCCGCTACCGTGCACCAGGCGCAACCGGCAGCATGCTGGACGCATTCGCAGACGGGAATCATGTCACTTTAGCATATGCCCCGCGTGCCGAACCACGCACGGCCGAGCTGGCGCCGGCGCCCGTGCCGGGAAGGGCGCGCCGACACGCGGCCCGGAATGCGTGCCGCATCGTCAAGCGTGGCGCGTAGTGCCGGCGCATGGGTTTCGGCTTTGTTTCTGCTTAAAAATAAAGTCTGCCGGAAACTTGCTTCCTACACTGGCGTTTTGACCCACTCGCCGGGGCCGGCTCACGCCCGACCGAACACACATGAACAGCACCTGCGCGCGATGGAGCGACCGATACCTCGTCGCGACCCATTGGTTCATCCCCGCCGACGTCCTCAACGGGCCGGCGGCGGCCCGCTCGCGCGCCGAAAACGTCGTCAATGCGACGCTCTTGGCGGGGACGGCGGGACCGTTCTACGCGCTGGCCTATTTCCTGCTCGGCTTTCCGGCGGCGGGGCTCGAAATCCTGCTGTGCTGCCTCTGCATGCTGGCCGCGCCCCTGCTGCTGCGCGCGACCGGCAGCGTGCGCGCCGCGCGCGAACTGTTCCTGTGCGCGCTGTTCTTCAACTTTACCTGGCTGAGCTATTACCTGGGCGGCATCGGCGCGCCGACCGCCAGCTGGCTGATCACCCCGCCACTGGTCGCCATGTTCCTCGGCGGCGTGGGGTGTGCGCTGTCCTGGCTGGCGCTCAGCTGCGTCGCCGCCATCGCCATCTATGCGTTGCCGGGCGCGGGCCATGCGCTGCCGGTCCACCCGGTATCGGACATGGCGCTGCTCTACCTGGCCTGCCACCTGGGGCTGTTCGTGGTGGTGCTGGTCTTCGCGCTGCTGGTCGAGATGACCAAGACCCAGGGCTTCGTCAAGCTCGAGCAGGCGCTGGGCACCATCAACGAACTGGCGCTCCGCGACGAACTGACCGGGGTCCACAACCGGCGCTACCTGATGGGCTTGATCGAAAAGGAAAAGGAGCGCGCCGACCGCAACGGCCGCGCGTTTTGCCTGTGCCTGCTGGACATCGATTTCTTCAAGCGCGTCAACGATACCTACGGCCACAGCGCGGGCGACGCCGTGCTGCGCGCCGTTGCCCGTACCGTCGAGGCGCAGGTGCGCGGCAGCGACTGTTTCGGCCGCTACGGCGGCGAGGAGTTCCTGCTGATGCTGCCCGAAACGCCGGCCGCCGACGCCCTGGTATTGACCGAACGGGTGCGCGAGGCCATCGAGAAGCTGCGCTGCCTGGAGGCGGGCAGCGAGATCGCGCTGACGGTCTCGATCGGGGTGGCCGAGTACCGCATGGGAGAGGCGATCGGCCTGTCCGTCGGGCGCGCCGACGAGGCGCTCTACCTGGCCAAGTCGAGCGGGCGCAACCGCGTCGTCTGCCATGGCGAGAACAGGGAGCCGCTGGCGCTCGCCCTGCGCGACAGCGCGCCCGGGATTCCGGACGAGCAGGACCTCGGCGCCAGCGTCGGGCGCATGCTCGACAGCGTCCATTGCGACCAGCTCACCGGCCTGCTCAACCGGCGCCTGCTGCGCGACCGCCTGCGTCATGCGATGGACCGCGCCGACCGCAACCGGCGCCTGGTCGCGCTGCTGCTCCTGAATATCAACGGCTTCAAGGAAGTGAACGACGCCCACGGCTACGAGGCCGGCGACGCGCTGCTGGTGCAGGTGGGCGCGATGATCCGCCACTGCCTGCGCGACTGCGACACGGTGGCGCGCTGGAGCGGCGACGAATTCGTGGCCCTGCTGGAAGACCTCGGCGGCGAGGGCGATGCGCGCCGGGTGGCGGAAAAGATCCTCGACGGCTTCGGCCTGCCCCTGACGGTGGCCGAGCGCGAATGCTTCATCACGCTGTCGGTCGGCGTGGCGCTGTATCCGGCCGCCGACTGCGACCTCGACGCGCTGCTCAAGCGCGCCGACATCGCCATGCGCAGCGCGCGCGCCTGGGGCGAAAACAGCGTCCAGCTGTATTCGAGCGCCGTGTGCGAGCCCAGGAGCGAGCGGCTGGCCCTGAAGAACGGCCTGCGCGACGCCCTCGCGCGCGGCCAGCTGTTCCTCGAATACCAGCCGCAGGTCGACCTGGCCACGCGCCGCATCGTCGGCGTCGAGGCGCTGCTGCGCTGGCAGCATCCGGTCTACGGGCGCATCGATCCGGGCCGCTTCATCCCGCTGGCCGAGGAAACCGGCATGATCGTGCCGATCGGCGACTGGGTGCTGCGCACCGCCTGCGCCCAGAACCGGGCCTGGCGCGACGCCGGCCTGCCTGGCGTGAAGACGGCGGTCAACCTGTCGGCGCGCCAGCTGCGCGTCCCCAAGATCGCGGCGCGGGTCATGGAGATCGTCGGCGCCAGCGGACTGCCCTGCGGCTGCCTCGACCTCGAGATCACCGAGGGCGTGCTGATCGACGACCTGGAAGCGAACCGCAAGGTGCTGGGCGAACTGCGCGCGGCCGGCGTGCTGGTGTCGATCGACGACTTCGGCACCGGCTACTCGAGCCTGAACTACCTGTCCGAGCTGCCGGTCGACATCCTCAAGATGGATGGCCTGTTCGTGCGCCGCCTCGGCACCAGCCTGCGCACCCGGCCGTATGCGATCGCCGAAACGATCGTGGCGATGGCGCACCGGCTCGAGCTGAAAGTGATCGCCGAATGCGTCGAGACCGCCGAGCAGCTGGCCGACCTCGACGCGATGCGCTGCGACGAGGCGCAAGGCTACCTGTTCCACCGTCCGCTGCCGGCCGAAGCCATCGGCGCGCTGCTCGCCTGCCAGGCGGCTGCCGCTTCCGCTGCTGCGGTGCCGGCCCTGGCTTGAACCTCCCAATTGAATCAGGAGAGCACCGTGCGCGATGAAACCAGCGTCTTCGAGGGCGCCAGCGACATCCAGACCCTGCTGGCCTGCGGCGCGCTGCGCGGCAGCCTCGCCGGCTTTGCGCAGCCGGGCGGGCCGGACCTGGCGCGCCGCGCCCAGGCGCTCGACGACTGGTGCGCGCTGCGCGCCGCGCATGGCTTGTGGCAGCACGCGCGCGTGCTCGACGGCGCTCCGGCGCCCGGGGCCTGCGTGCGCGAGGAGGGCGCAGCGCCCGCCACGGCCAGGCGCGGCATCAATTTCGCGTCCGCGGATTACCTTTCGCTGGCCGCGCACCCGGCGGTGCGCAAGGCCGGCGCCAAAGCCCTGCAGGGCGCCGGCCCGCACAGCGCCGGGCCGGCCAGCCTGCTCGGCAACAGCCATCTTTCCCTGGCCCTGGAGGCGGCACTGTCCGCGCTGCTCCGCTTCGAGCACGTGACCCTGTTCCCGACCGGCTGGGGCGCGGCTTTTGGGGCGATCACGGCGCTGGTGCAGGAGCGCGACTATGTGCTCATCGACGAAGAGGCCGGCGCCGCGCTGCAGCAGGGCGCAGGCGCCGCCACCCGTAAGGTCATGGCGCACCGCCACCTCGACACGGGCCAGGTGCGCGAAGTGCTGGCGGCGATCCGCGCGCGCGACACCGCGAACGGCATCCTGGTCGTGACCGAAGGGCTGTTCGCGCTGGACGCCGACGTGCCGGACCTGCCCCTGATGCAGCACCTGTGCCGCGAGTACGGCGCCACCTTGCTGGTCGACGTGAGCCACGACCTGGGCGCGTTCGGCCCCGCCGGCACGGGCTCGCTGGGCGTGCAGGCGATGCTGGGCCAGGCCGGCATCGTGGTCGGCTCCCTGGCCAGGGCGTTTGCCGCCAACGGCGGCTTCGTCGCCACCGGCGCGCGCGCGCTCAAGCGCCAGGTCCAGCTGTTCGCCGGGACCTGGCGCGATGCCGATGCGCTGTCGCCGGTGGCGGCGGCCTGCGCCCTGGAAGCCCTGCGCATCGCCGCCTGTCCCGAGGGCGACGCCTTGCGCGCCGCGCTGCTGAAGAATGCGCTGGCGCTGCGCGCGCAGCTGGCCGAGATGGGGATGCGCTGCCTCGGGCTCCCCGCGCCGATCGTCCCGGTGTGGGTCGGCAGCGACGAGGTCGCGCGCCTGGCCGGGCGCACGTTGGCGCGCGACGGTGTGTTCGTCGACGGCGCCGAGTGCGCGCATGCGCAGCCCGGCGCGGCGCGCCTGCGGCTGCAGGTCATGGCGGGGCACGAGGCCGCCCAGCTGCGCGATGGCGCGCGCCTGGCCGGCGCAGCCGTTGTCGTCGCCGGCGCCGCGCTCGGCATCGAGCCGGCCTGCGCGCCGCCGTGCCACGGGCGCCGCCACCGCTGAACGGCGGCCGCCGCGCCGCGCGGGGAGGGGGTAAAAGCGGATGCAGGCGCCGCCTGCGCGCAGCGCATCGGGGTAAAATAGCCGCTTTATCATTTCGGCTTTCACCATGACCGTCCGCACCCCCGTCCGCACCCGATTTGCTCCCAGCCCGACCGGCTACCTCCACCTCGGCGGCGCCCGCACCGCGCTGTATTCCTGGGCCTATGCCCGCCATTTCGGCGGCACCTTTATCCTGCGCATCGAAGACACCGACCTCGAACGTTCGACGCCGGAAGCGGTGCAGGCGATCCTGGACGGCATGCAGTGGCTCGGCCTGTCGCACGACGAAGGTCCGTTCTACCAGATGCAGCGCATGGACCGTTACCGCGAGGTGATCAAGGGCATGCTGGACGCCGGCACCGCCTACCTGTGCTATTGCTCGCCCGAGGAAGTCGAGGCGATGCGCGAGCGCATGCGCGCAGCAGGCGAGAAGCCGCGCTACGACGGCACCTGGCGTCCGGAGCCGGGCAAGACGCTGCCGCAGGTGCCGGAAGGCGTCAAGCCGGTGGTGCGCTTCAAGAACCCGCTGGACGGCGAAGTCACCTGGAACGACGTCGTCAAGGGCCCGATCACGATCGCCAATAAGGAACTCGACGACCTGATCATCGCGCGTCCGGACGGCACCCCGACCTATAACTTCTGCGTCTCGGTCGACGACTGGGACATGCGCATCACCCACGTGCTGCGCGGCGACGACCACGTCAACAACACGCCGCGCCAGATCAACATCCTGCGCGCGCTCGGCGCCGAGCTGCCGCAGTACGGCCACCTGCCGATGATCCTGGGCGCCGACGGCCAGAAGCTCTCCAAGCGCCACGGCGCGGTCAGCGTGATGGAATACCCGGAACAGGGCTACCTGCCGGAAGCGATGCTGAACTACCTGGCGCGCCTGGGCTGGAGCCACGGCGACGACGAGATCTTCTCGATGGAGCAGTTCACCGAGTGGTTCAACCTCGAACACCTGACGGCCTCGGCGGCCCAGTTCAATCCGGAAAAGCTGGCCTGGCTGAACAACCACTACATCAAGGCGGCCGACAACGAGCGCCTGGCCGGGCTGGTCCGCCCGAAGCTGGAGGGGCAGGGCGCCCAATTCGAAGCTAGCCCGGCCTTGCCGGCCGTGCTGGCCCTGGTCAAGGACCGCGCCAACACGATCAACGAGCTGGCCGACGCCGCCATGCTGTTCTTCCGCCAGCCGCAGCCGGACGCGGCACTGCTGGCCCAGCACCTGACCGATGCCGTGCGCCCGGCGCTCGCAAGCTTTGCCGAGCGTTGCCAGACGGTCGACTGGAACAAGGCGGCCATCGCCGCCATGCTCAAGGAAGTGCTGGCCGCCCACGGCCTCAAGATGCCGCAGATCGCCATGCCGCTGCGCCTGCTCGTCACCGGCCAGCTGCAGACCCCGGCCATCGATGCGGTGCTGGAACTGTTCGGACGCGAGGCCGTGCTGGCCCGTGTCGGGAAGGGCTTGTAACGGGCGGAGAATGTGCGTTCGCCGATTCGATAAAAAATCGTCGAATCGGTATTTGCGTAATGCAAGAACGCCCGCTATAATGCTCGCACTTCAGCAGTACGGGGGTATAGCTCAGCTGGGAGAGCGCTTGCATGGCATGCAAGAGGTCAGCGGTTCGATCCCGCTTACCTCCACCAAGTTGAAGTGTAGTAATCGGTAGTTCAGGGTCCCCATCGTCTAGAGGCCTAGGACATCACCCTTTCACGGTGAGTACCGGGGTTCGAATCCCCGTGGGGACGCCAAGGTTTTGGCAGAAGTTTGCCGGAAGCTGCGCCAGCGGCAGCGGTAGTAGAAGCAAGAGCAGTATGTTATAATGTTTTTCCCCGTGGGGGGTATAGCTCAGCTGGGAGAGCGCTTGCATGGCATGCAAGAGGTCAGCGGTTCGATCCCGCTTACCTCCACCACGAAGAACAAACGTTGTAGCAGTCCAGGGTCCCCATCGTCTAGAGGCCTAGGACATCACCCTTTCACGGTGAGTACCGGGGTTCGAATCCCCGTGGGGACGCCAAGAATTTGGTAATAGCAGTACAGTAGTGCAAACAGTTTTAGGTCCCCATCGTCTAGAGGCCTAGGACATCACCCTTTCACGGTGAGTACCGGGGTTCGAATCCCCGTGGGGACGCCAAGTCATAGCAAGACCAAAAGCAAAAGCCGCCTTGAGCGGCTTTTTGCTTTTGGTCTCGCATCGTGCGCAGTGCAGCCTGCTGCCGCACTGTCATCTTTTTTGCGGTGCCATCCTCGCCGCCACTGAACAAGTCGATCGCTCAATGAACATCCCCGCATCCCAGGAACCCACGCTGTCGCTCGCGATTTTCTGCAAGGTCGTCGACAACTACGGCGACATCGGCATCTGCTGGCGCCTGGCGCGCCAGCTCGAGCGCGAACACGGGGTGGCGGTCACGCTCTGGGTCGACGACCTGGCGAGTTTTCGCCGGATCTGCCCGGAAGTGGCCGTCGAACACGAACAGCAAACGATCGCGGGCGTTGCCGTGCGCCACTGGCGCAGCCAGGAAGACAGCTACACGCCGCAGGAGGTGGCCGACATCGTCATCGAATTTTTCGCCTGCGACATTCCGCCGGGCTATATCGAGGCCATGGCCCAGCGTTCCCCGAAGCCGGTCTGGCTCAACTTGGAAGGGCTGACGGCCGAAGAGTGGGTCGAGGGCTGCCACCGGCTGCCGTCGATGCACCCGCGCCTGAAATTGACCAAGCACTTCTTCTTTCCCGGCTTTACGGAACGGACCGGCGGGCTGCTGCGCGAGCGCGAACTCGAGGCTGCGCGCCAGGCTTTCCAGGCCGATCCCGGGGCGCGGCGCGCATTCCTGGCCGGGCTGGGCCTGTCCGAGGGCGAGATCGATGCCTATGTCGTGTCGCTGTTCTGCTATCCGCATGCGCCGGTCGCGGCCTTGTTCGATGCCTGGCAGGGCGGCAATGAAGCGATCACCTGCCTGGTGCCCGAAGGCGTCGCGCGCGGGGCCGTGGAAACTTTCCTCGGGCGGGAGGGCGCGGCCGGCGCGGCCGCGACCCGCGGCGCGCTCACCGTGCGCGTCCTGCCTTTCGTGCCGCAGCCCGATTACGACCGCCTGCTATGGGCTTGCGACCTGAATGTCGTGCGCGGCGAGGATTCCTGGGTGCGTGCCCAGTGGGCCGGCAAGCCTTTCGTGTGGCACATCTACCCGCAGGACGAGAACCTGCATCACAAGAAACTGCGTGCTTTTATGCAACGCTATGCCGCCGGACTCGACAGCCTGGAAGCGTTTTCGCTGCACTGGAACGCGGCGCTCGAGGAGGGCGACTGGCCTGCGCTGTGGCGCGCCTTGCGCGCCGATGACGCCGCGATCGCCGCGCGTTCGGCCGTATGGCATGCGGAAATGTTGAAAAACGGCGACCTGGCGTCGAATCTGCTGGCCTTCGCGGCCTCACTTCGTTGAGCATCGCATCCGTTACGTGGTATCATGCTCTGTTACTGCAACCCCTTTTTTAGATTACTCAGACTCCTATGAAACCCGCAAAAGAGATCCGTGTCGGCAACATCATCATGGTTGATGAGAAGCCTTTTATCGTGCTGCGTTCTGACGTCAACGGCTCGAGCCGCACGGGCTTCACCTACAAGTGGAAGATGAAGAATCTTCTGACCAATGCTCCGCTGGAAAACGTGTTCCGTGGCGACGACAAGTTCGACGTCGTCGTGCTGGACAAGAAGCCGGTGACCTACTCGTACTTCGCCGATCCGCTGTACGTCTTCATGGACGAAGAGTACAACCAGTTCGAAATCGAAGAAGAAAACCTGGGCGACGCGCTGCACTACCTGAAAGACGGTATGGAATGCGAAGCGGTGTTCTACGACGGCAAGGCCATCTCGGTCGAACTGCCGACCACCATCGCGCGCCAGGTCGTGTACTCGGAGCCTGCAGTCAAGGGCAACACTTCGGGCAACGTCCTGAAAGAAGCCAAGATCGAGAACGCCATCGAAGCCCACCAGCACATCGTCATGGTGCCGCTGTTCGTGAGCCAGGATGACACCATCGAGATCGATACCCGCACCAACGAGTACAAGCGCGTCGTTCGTAACTGATCGATACCGTGAACTCGTCCCGCGAGAAAACGCTGCCCTGACCGGCAGCGTTTTTTTTCGTCCCGACTCCTGCTCTTGTCTCTCGCCTCGTCCGAATGGTGTCGAACGGCAAGCACTGCTATGCTGGTGTTTTCATATAAAAAGAAGGGGAGACGCATGGATCGCAGGGATTTCGTTCGATTGGGTGTGGCGGCCGGTGCCGTCGCGGGCGCGGCAGCGACAGCGTCGGCGGCGCCGAAGTCCGGAGCGGCCGTTGATGCGCTGCTCGACGCCGGCGTGCGCGAACAGGCGGCCGCGATGGCGGCAGGCAAGCTGAGTTCGCAACAACTGGTGCAGCGCTACCTGGCCCGGATCGCCGCCGTCGACAAGGCCGGTCCGCGCCTGCATTCCGTCATCGAACTCAATCCCGACGCGCTGGCGATTGCGGCCGAGCTCGACCGCGAGCGCAAGGCAGGCAAGCTGCGCGGGCCCTTGCACGGCATTCCGGTCCTGCTCAAGGACAACATCGCCACCGGCGACAAGATGAGCACGAGCGCCGGTTCGCTCGCACTCGACGGCGTGCGCGCCACCCGCGACGCCCACATCGTCGAACGCCTGCGCGCGGCCGGCGCCGTCATCATCGGCAAGACCAACCTGTCGGAATGGGCGAACATGCGCTCGACCCATTCGGTCAGCGGCTGGAGCGGGCGCGGCGGCCAGACGAAAAACCCGCACGCCCTCGACCGCAACACGAGCGGCTCGAGCTCCGGTTCGGGCGCGGCCATCGCCGCCAGCCTCGCCACCCTCGCGGTCGGCACCGAGACCGACGGCTCGATCGTCTCGCCTTCGTCGAGCTGCGGCATCGTCGGCCTGAAACCCACGCTCGGCCTGCTCAGCCGCAGCGGCATCATCCCGATCGCCCATTCCCAGGACACGGCCGGTCCGATGACGCGCAGCGTCGCCGACGCCGCCCTGATGCTGGCCGCCATGACCGGCGTCGATGCGGCCGACCCGGTGACGAAGGAAAGCCAGGGCAAGAGCGCCGACTATGCGGCCGCCTTGCGTCTTGATGGCCTGCGCGGCAAGCGCATTGGCGTGGCGCGTAATTTCTTTGGAGGCAGCACGGCAATCGATGCGATCGTTGAGACGGAGCTGGCCGTGCTGGCGGCGCAGGGCGCGATCCTGGTCGACGTCAAGGTGCCCAACACCGACAAGTACAACGAGACCGAAGTCGAGGTGCTGCTGCACGAATTCAAGCCGGACCTGGCGGCCTGGCTGGCCGCCTATGCGCCGCACGCGCCGGTGAAGGACATGGCCGACGTGATCGCCTTCAACGAGCAGCACGCCGCGCGCGAAATGCCTTTCTTCGGCCAGGAACACCTGATCGCCGCCGAAAAGAAGCCGGGACTGGATTCGAAAGCCTACCGCGAGGCGCTCGCAAACAACCTGCGTTATTCGCGCGAGGAGGGCATCGACAAGGTGATGGGCGAGCACAAGCTCGACGCGCTGGTGGCGCCGACCGGCGGCGTGGCCTGGCTGACCGACTACATCAACGGCGACCACTACGGCATGAGTTTCTCGTCGCCGGCCGCGGTGGCGGGCTACCCGCACATCACCGTGCCGGCCGGCTTCGCGCACGGCCTGCCGGTCGGGATCTCCTTCGTCGGCGGCGCTTACAGCGAAGCGGCGCTGATCGGCATGGCCTATGCCTACGAGCAGGCCAGCAAGCGGCGCCGCGCGCCGGCCTACGCGGCCTCGGTGAATCTCAAGGCCTGAAAACGGCAGCGGCCCGGATCGGCCGGGCCGTTTTTTTCGCGCGATTCATCGTTTTCGCGTACGGTGGCCGGACGTATTGCTCACCCCCGCTTGGCGCGCTCGTATGCCGGCCCCCACAGCGGATGGCCTTCCTCGCCCGGCTCCAGCGAAAACTCCGGATCGAGCTTGAAGGCGCGCTCGAAGGCCTGCTCGCACTGTTTCGGGCGCGAGGTGACGCAATAGCTGAAGGCCGTGTATTTCAGTGCCGTCACCCGGGTGCGCAGGGACGCCTTGCTGCCGATGTCGTTCGAGTTCAGGCGCCGGATCGCGCCGTTGAAATCGCCTTCGTTGTAGAGCCGGATACCGTCGCGCAGGGCGGCCTGCTCGCGCGCGGCCGGCGCCTCGGCGCGCGCTTCCGTGCGCGCTTCGTTGCGCTCGGCCTCGCGCTGCACGGCGCGGCTATGGTCGCGTTCGGCTTCGCGCTTGACGGCATTTTTTTGCTCGCGCTGCGGTTTGGTTTCAAGCAGGGATTCCAGCTGGGCACAGCCGCCCAGCGCGCCTGCGGCAAGCAGGGCGCACATCCAGCGTGGAGGGGAAAGACGGGTCATGCCAACTCCTTACTCGGCCTTGGCCGTGAAATCATGTTCGATCGTCGCCGATCCGCGTTTGCCGGCGTCGATGGCCAGGACGTGATCGGGGAAATTCGGGTTGACGATGCGGATCGTGTGCTTGCCCCGGCTCAGGGTCAGGCGCTTGACCGGCGGGCTGACGCCGCGGTCGATGTCGTCGACATACACGGTGCCCCAGGGCTTGATCAGCAGTTTATACGTGACGCCGTTGACGACCGGTTCGGCAGCGTGGCCGGGTACGGGGACCGCTTCGGCGGCATCCGGCGTTTCGCCGGGCGGGAGCGCGGCACCGGCCTCGGCTGCCGGCGCTTCGCCCTGCACGGCAGCAGCGCTGCCCTCGGCGCGCGGCACGACTACCGTTTCGCCAGGCCCGAGCCCGCTGGCGGCGCGCTGCGCCGGCGGCAGCGACAGCGCCGCCATGTCGTCCGCGTCTTGCTGGTCGAGCCAGGAGACGAGGGCGCTGCCGGCGGCGAGCAGGACGATGGCGGCGCCGGCGATCCAGCCCCAGCGCTGCACATTGCTCGTCCGAGGGGCGGCTGCGGCCCGCTTCCTCGCGGCCTCCTCCTGCAGGCGTGCTGCGGTGGCGGCTTCCAGGGTAGTGGGCTGCTTGGCGGCGGCTGCCCCGGCGCGCGGCGCGGCGGCCGCAGGCGCGCCGGTGACGGCCGCCGCCGGCGTGCGCAGCAGCGGTTCGGCAGCCGTGGCGGCCGGCGGCAGCTCGCTGCGTTTGCCGGCCGGAGCTGCGGCCGACGCGGCCGCCGGAATTGCGGTGGTGGAGGGCGTATGCAGGCGCGGACCGGGCTCCGGCTGCGGCTCGGCCGGCCGCGCTTCCGGCACGGCCGGCGTGGGCAGCGGCTGGCTGTAGTCCCGCGCCACGGGGGACTCCGTGGCCTGGACAGCCTGGGCGGCGGCCGGTTCGGTGAATTCGGGCGTAGTGGCCGGAACCGGTTGCGGCGCGTCGGCGAAGCTGCCTGCCGCCGCGCCATCCAAGGCCGCCGGCTCCGCCTCGGCGAGGTCGTGCGAGGGTGCCGGCATCGCCGCCGGCGCCAGCGTCGACGCATGGGCAGGCTGGTCGTCGGCCGGCGCCTCGATGCCCAGCAGGCTGCGCATGTCGGCGACGGTCTTCGGGCGCAGGCGCTGGTTCGGGCCCAGGCAGCGGTCGAGGCCGTTGGTAAGAACGGTGTTGTAGTCGTCGTACAGGCGCGGGCCGAGCGGTCCGTCCGGCGGCATTTCCGCCGTGATCGCGTAATGGACGACCAGCGCCAGCGCATGCAGGTCCGCGGCCAGGGTCGCCGTGCCGGCCGGGCCCACCTCCTCGGGTGCGGGCAGCAGCAGCGGCTCGTTGTTGGCGAGCATGACGATGGTGTCCGGCGAAATCGGACGGTGCGGCGCCCCGGTCGCGTATTGGCGTTCGAGCGAATCGAGGAGATGGCGCAGCAGGTCGCGGCACCAGGTCTCGTTGACCAGTGCCGGGCTGTGTTCGACGATGTCGCGAACCGTGCGCCCGTCCGCAAACGGGGTATAGATGGTTGTCATTTGGCTGGTCATTTTGCTAAACATTTATTTTTAGCAAAACTATGCCAGATTTACCGCAAGCGTGTCGCTGCTGAGTCAACCGTGCGCGTCAAATAAAAATGATTCGGCGCGGGCCGTTCAGACCTCCAGGAAACGCATCTTGAAGCTGCGTCCCTTGAAGTTGCCGAAATCCGGGCCCAGGCGGTTGCCGGCGTTGAGTTTGCGGAAGGCCTGGTCCGCCACCTCGCGCGCGATCGCGACATAGGTCTGGAATTCGGTGACGTTGATCTTGCCGACCTGTTCCTTCGTCAGCCCGGCGTCGCCGGTGAGCGCGCCCAGCACGTCGCCCGGGCGCAGCTTGTCCTTCTTGCCGCCGGCGATGACGAGGGTGACCATGGGTGCCGGTTCGGCCGGCAGCACCGAGTCGCCCAGGTCGTCGACCTTGTACCAGGAGGCCGGGGCATCCTGGTATTCCTCGATCAGGCGCACCCATTTCTTTTCGTTCGGCGCGCATAGGGAAAGGGCCAGGCCGGTCTCGGCGCCGCGTCCCGTGCGCCCGATGCGGTGCACGTGGACTTCGGCGTCCTTCGAGACGTCGACGTTGATCACCGCTTCCAGGTTGGCGATGTCGAGGCCGCGCGCGGCGACGTCGGTTGCCACCAGCACCGAGCAGCTGCGGTTGGCGAACAGGATCAGGATCTCGTCGCGTTCGCGCTGCTCGAGTTCGCCGTACAGGGCCAGTGCCGAGAAACCCTGCTCGCGCAGCGAATCGGCCAGCTCGCGGCAGTGGGCTTTGGTGTTGCAGAACGCGAGCGTGGAAACCGGGCGGTAATGGCGCAGCAGGCGCGCCACGGCATCGTCGCGGGTGTCGAAGCCGACTTCATAGAAGCGCTGCTCGATCTTGCTGGCGTCGTGCTGGGATTCGACGGCGATTTCCAGCGGCGCGTTGAGAAAACCCGCGGTGGCATGGCGGATGTCGTCGGGGTAGGTAGCCGAGAACAGCAGCGTCTGGCGGCGCTGCGGGCAGGCGCTGACGATGCCGGCGATCTCGTCGTAGAAGCCCATGTCGGTCATGCGGTCGGCTTCGTCCAGCACCAGGGTCTGCACCTTGGAGAGGTCGATCGTGGCGCGGCCCAGGTGGTCGCGGATGCGGCCCGGGGTACCGACCACGATGTGGGCGCCGTGTTCGAGCGAGGCGATTTGCGGGCGCATGGCGACGCCGCCCGTCAGGGTCAGGATCTTCACGTTGCCGACGCCGCGCGCCAGGCGGCGCAGTTCACCCGCGACCTGGTCGGCCAGCTCGCGCGTCGGGCACAGCACCAGGCCCTGGATCGCGAACCAGGCCGGATTGAGTTTATTCAGGATGCCGATGCCGAAGGCGGCGGTCTTGCCGCTGCCGGTCTTGGCCTGGGCGATCAGGTCGCGGCCTTCGAGGACGGCCGGCAGGCTTTCGGCCTGGATCTGCGTCATCTCGTGGTAGCCGAGCGTGCCGAGGTTGGCGAGGAATTGCGGTGCCAGCGGCAGCGTGTTGAATGGTGTCGTCATGTGGCCCTCCAGCCGTCAGGCCGGAGCGTCCGACGCATCCGGCGCCCAGACCGGCAGCCCGGTCAGATCAAGGTTATCGTCGCGGCGCCAGACTGGCAGGCCGGTGGTATCGGTTTCTTCGAGCAGGGAAATCTGTTCCTGCTTCATGGTGGTGCGGCGCGGGCGCGGGACACGCTTCGGAGGCTCTGGAAGTACGACAACGGGTACGGCGAGCGGTGCGGCTTGCTCGAAGCCGGGCAGATCGATCGTTGCGTTGTCTTTCTTGTCTCTCATCTGGCGTCGCTGGCCCCAGAAAACAAAAGCCCGGCTACAAGAGTCGGGCTCGTTTCGTTACTAGTGTTTGGTTGCGGGGACAGGATTTGAACCTGTGACCTTCGGGTTATGAGCCCGACGAGCTGCCAGACTGCTCCACCCCGCGTCTGAGGAGGCTATTGTACCGCGTCCGGCGTGTTGACGCAAATCCTCCGGCAAAGACGGTTCCAGCGCGCTAGGCGACGCGCAGCCGCCACAGCGACGTGCGCTCCTGCGAGCGCGCCGCGTGCAGCGGATCGTCGGCGTCCATCGCCTTCGGGTGAGTCGGACGCACGTCGTGGCGGCCGGCCACCGCCAGCCCGGCGGCCTCGATCCATTTCAATAGCTGCTCGCGCGAGCGCAGGCCGAGGTGCTCGGCGAGATCCGACAGGATCAGCCAGCCTTCGCCGCCGGGCGCCAGGTGCGACTTCAAGCCGGCCAGGAAGCCGCGCAGCATGCGGCTGTCCGGGTCGTAGATCGCGTATTCGATGGCCGAACTCGGCTTGCCGGGCAGCCAGGGCGGATTGCAGACGACGAGGTCGGCCTGGCCTTCGGGGAACAGGTCGGCCTGGATCACCTCGACCTGGCCGGCGACACCGAGGCGCTCGAGGTTCTCGCGCGCGCAGCCGAGGGCGCGCTGGTCCATGTCGGTGGCGACCACCCGTTCGACGCCGCGCCGGGCCAGCACGGCGGACAGCACGCCGGTGCCGGCGCCGATGTCGAAGGCAAGCCGGGCCTGGGGCGGCAGGGCCGCCTGCGCCACCAGTTCGACGTATTCGCCGCGTACCGGCGAAAACACGCCGTACCAGGGGTGGATGCGCTCGTCGAGGGACGGGATGAACACGCCCTTGCTGCGCCATTCGTGGGCGCCGATCAGCCCCAGCAGCTCGCGCAGCGAGATGACGAAGTTTTCGGAGGAAGCGCCGTACGCTTCGTTGCAGGCCTGGCGCACGTCGGGCGCGCGGCGCAGGGGAATCGTGTAGCCGGCATCGAACGGGATCACCAGCATCGCCAGGGTGCGCGCGCGCTGCAGCTGGGCCAGGCGGTGGCGGTGGAACTGCTCGGTCAGCGTGGGCGCCGGCTTGTCCTTGCCGCCGCCCTTGCCACGTTTTGCGCGTGGACCCTTGTGGTCGATCCGGCGCGCGAGCGCCTGCAGCAGCTGGCGCGCGTTCTGGAAGTCGCCGCGCCAGAGCAGGGCGGTGCCGTCCAGTGCCAGCCGGTAGGCGGCATCGGCCGTCATCGTGTCGTCGGCGACGACCACCTTCTTCGGCGCCGGCCAGCCGCTCTCGGAGCGCCACAGGGCCGAACGTGCCTCGCCGCCTTCAGTCCACTCGATGCGCGTCATATCAATGATGGTGGTGCCAGTTGCCGTCGCCCGACTCGAGGAAGGACTTCACGGCGTCCGGATTGCCCGTCGCGTGGCGCTTCACTTCGCCGCAGCCGCAAATGCCCTGGTAAGGCTGGATGTGCGAGCAGGCCGAGACTTTCTGCAGGTAGACCGTGACGTTTTTGGCGCACTTGGCGCATTTGAAGGTAAGGGTGCGGGCGGGTTTCATGTGCTTGAAATGGGGATGTGCAAAGGCGGCATTGTACAACGGGGCATGCTTCACGCCCCGACCGTCACGGCGCTGCTGCCCCCACCCGCCGGCCGCACCTGGATCTTGGCCGCGATCCGCTCCGTCATCTCGTGCACGTGCGAGATCACCCCGACCTTGCGGCCCATCGACTGCAGCGCGTCGAGCGCGTCCATCGCGATGCCGAGGGTGTCGCTGTCGAGCGAACCGAAGCCCTCGTCGATGAACAGCGACTCGACCCGCACCCGGTTCGAGGACAGCGAGGCCAGGCCCAGGGCTAGCGCCAGCGAGACGAGGAAGGATTCGCCGCCCGAGAGCGAGTTGACCGAGCGGATTTCGCCGCCCATGTCCTGGTCGCGCACCATCAGGCCGAGGGACGGCGCGCCCGCATTGTCGACCCGCTCCAGGCGGTAGCGCCTGGCCAGTTGCGCAAGGTGGCTGTTGGCGTAGCCGAGCAGGACGTCGAGCGTGAACTGCTGGGCGTAGTTGCGGAATTTCTTGCCGTCGGCCGAGCCGATCAGCTCGGACAGCTTGCCCCAGCGCTGCTCGATCGCCTGCTGGCGCTCGATTTCCAGCAGCATCGACTGCGCCTTGACGCGCCGCTCGTCGTCCTGCGCCGCCTGCAGGCGCAGGCCCGTCGCGCGCTCGTGCACGGCGCTGCGCTCTTCGAGCACCGCTTCGAGCGCCTCGGCCACGGTCGCGGCGTCCTGCGGCGCACCGTCCGGCGCCGCGACCTGCTCGTGCAGTTCGCGCTGGCTCTTGCGTTCGGCCAGCACGGCCGCCGCCTTGGCCAGGGCCGCGTCGAGTTCGCCCAGGGCGGCGCGCTCCTGGGCCAGCCAGGCGGCGCCGACGGCCAGCAGGCCGGCCAGCTGCGCCTGGTTCTCGACCGGTTCCAGGTCGGCGTGATGGGCGGCGTAGTCCTCGATCCAGTCGGCCAGCCGGGCCGCTGCGTCGCGCGCATGGTCCTGCAGCGCGCCGATGCGTTCCTGGGCCTGCGCCAGGCTGCTGCGCACGCGCGCCTCGGCCTGCGCCGCTTCGCCCGCGGCGGCCTGGCGCGTGGCGAGCAGCTCTCGCGCGGCCGCAACGGCGCGGCGCAGGGCGTGTTCCACCTCGCCCACGGCCCGGCCTTCGAACAGGGAAGCGCGCTCCGCGCGCCGCGCGCGCAATTCGGCTTCGCTGCGGGCAAAGGCTTCGTCGGCCGCCGCGGCGGCGCCTGCCGCGTGTTCAGCGCGCACCGCCGCTTCGCGCTGGGCGGCCTCGAGCGCCGCCAGCGCGGCACGCTGTTCGGCCAGCTGGGCCGACTGCGCCGTCCAGGTTTTGGCGTCGAGGGCGCGCGCGCCGTGCCAGGCGGCCGGGTCGCGGCGCCAGGCGGCCTGCCAGCCGTCGCCATCCGCCTCGGCGAGGACGGGGTCGAGCTCGGCCAGCAGGCCTTCCAGGGTGCCGCGCTCGCGCTCGATGCGGGCGGCGAGGGCGGCGTGTTCGGTTTCCAGCGTGCCGAGCGCGCTGCGCGCCGCCAGGGCGGCTTCGCGCAGGCGCTGGTGTTCCTTGGTGGCGGCCTCGAAGGCCGCCTGGGCCGCCTCGCGCGCCTGGGCCGCGCGGCGCGCCGCCTGCTGGCGCGCGTCGAGTGCGCCCAGGGCTGCGCGCACGGCGCTGGCCTCGGCTTCGAACCAGGGCGCGCGTTCGCCGGCGGGCGGCGCTTGCGCTGCCACCGGGCTGGCGTTCCACGCTGCCTCGAGTTCGACGATCTCCCCGGCCAGCGTGGTCCGCTCCACGCCGAGCGCGGCCAGCCGCTCGCCGGCGGCCTCGGCCTGGGCGCGCCGCGTGGCCTGTTCCGACAGGTTCTTCTGCAGGGCGGCACGGCGCTCGCCGACCTGGCCGCGCAGCGTGTCGAAGACGGCGTGCAGGCGCGCGTCCTGGTGCGCATACGGATGGGCTTCGCTGCCGCAGACCGGGCAAGGCTCGCCGTCGACGAGGGCGCCGCGCAGGTCTTCGACATTCCCGGCAATGGCCCGCTCTGCGGCGGCCAGCGCCTGCTCGGCCTGGGTGGCGGCGGCGGCCAGCGCCGGCTCGGCGGCCACGGCGGCGGCGAGCCGGGTGTCGGCGCCGGCGCCTGCGGCGCGCGTGCGTTCCAGTTCGGCGTCGCTGCGGGCCAGGTGCTCGCGCGCCAGGTGCAGCTGCTTCGCGACCCGGCCTGCGGCGGCCAGTTGTTCGCGGCGGGCGTCGAGGCCCTCGCGTTCGGTGTGCAGGGCCTCGAGGTCGAACCCGGCCAGCGCCGCGCCGGCAGCCTGGCGTGCCGTATCGAGTTCGGCGATGCGGGCGGCGGCCCGTTCGGCCGCGCTTTGCGCGGCCTCGGCGGCGGCGGCGGCGCCCGCGCGCTCACGCGCGGTTTTGGCGAGCGCGGCCTCGTTCGCGCCTTCGGCAGCCGCCGCCTGGGCCGCCTGGGAGAACAGCTTGTCCCAGCGCGGCCATTGGGCCGCCAGCGCCTCGTGCCTGCGGTGGGCCGCGAGCCAGGCGGCGCTGCCTTCTTCGGCCGTCCGCGTCTGCGTCAGGCGCGCCGCGGCTTCGGCGAGCAGGCTGCCGGCGCGCGCGGCGTCGGCGGCCGTCGCGTCGCGCCGCGCGGCGAGCTGGGCGTGCGCGCCGGACAAGGTCGCGACGGTGGCGTCGAGGGCCTTGGCCGCGTCGAGCTGGACGGCCGCCTCCTGCTGGGCCGCCTCGGCGCTTTCCAGCGCGATGGTCGCAAGCTGCACGCCTTCGAGCGCCTGGCGCGCGGCCCCGGCGGCAGCTTCCAGTTGTCCCTGGCCGTTGGCCAGCGTCGCTTCCAGCTGGGCGCGTTCGGCGTCGAGCCGCGCCAGTTCCGCCATCAGCGGGCGCGCCGCCTGGACCTCGTCGAGCGTGGCCAGGCGGATGCGCCGCGCTTGCGCGGCCTCCACCCGGGCGCGCGCTTCCTGCAGCAGGCTCTCGGCCTGGGCTTCGCCCTGGCGCATCCGCTCGCTTTCCTGGTGCCAGCGCAGCTGGGCCTCGAGCAGGGCCCGGCGCACGTCGACCGCCTGCAAGGCGACGTCCGCCGCGGCGCGTTCGGCGTCGAGCTGTTCGCGCGCTTCCTGGGGCAGCGGCGCGTGGTCGGCGAGGCGCGAGGTGAGGCGGCGCACCGCGTCCTGCTCCTGCTTGTAGCGCTCGTAGGCGCGTTTCGAGATGGCGCTGTAGACGGCGCTGCCGGTCAGGGTTTCGAGCAGTTCCCCGCGTTCGTTCTCGTCGGTTTTCAGGAAGGCAGAAAACTCGTTCTGCGCCAGCAGCACCGAGCGCGTGAACTGCTCGAAGGACAGGCCGATGCGGGCGGCGATCTCGGCTTGCGTCTCGGTCTTGGTGCTGCCCAGCTGCGCCAGTTCCGGCAGCCGGTGCAGGGTCATGTTCGACGCTTGCAGCAAGCCGCTGGCCTTGTTGCGCGAGCGCCGCACGCTCCAGCGCGCGCGGTAGCGGATGCCGTCGTTGCCGACGAAATCGACCTCGGCATGCCCCTCGGCGGCGCCGCGCCGCAGCAGGTTGCGCGCGTCCGTGGTCGAGACGCTTTCGCCGCCGGCGTCGGGCAGGGCGCCGCGGCTGCTTTTCAGCTGCAGGCGCGGCGTGTTGCCGTACAAGGCCAGGCAGAGCGCGTCGAGCAGGGTGCTCTTGCCGGCGCCGGTCGGGCCGCAGATGGCGAACAGGCCGGAGGACGCCAGCGGCTCCTGCTCGAAGTCGACCTCGAATTCGCTCGCCAGCGAGGCGAGGTTGCGGCCGCTGATGCGCAGGATCTTCATGCCGCGCTCCCGTCGTCGTCCAACATAAGTTCGTTAAAGGCAGACAATTGTTCGTCCGGTGCCTCCTCGCCGAAGCGCTGCTGCCACAGGCGGCGGAAGATGTCGTCCGGCTGCAGTTGGGCCAGCTGGTCGAGCGTCAGGGCGCCGCCTCCCTGGGCGGCGACGGTCTTGCGGGTCGGCTCGATCTTTGCGAGGCGCACCGGCTTGCCGGCAATGGCCGCCTCGACCTGCGCGCGCAGGCTCGGCTCCGGGCCGTCGAGCAGCACCCGCACCTCCAGATAAGGCCGGCATTCGGGCGGCAGGTCGTGGTCCAGTTCCAGCGCTTCGAGCGCGGCCAGCACCTCGGCCAGCGGTGCAGGTTTCGCCGGCACGCGCAGCAGCTCGACCGCGCGCGGCACGTACAACGGCGTGACTTCGCGCGCATTGGGGCCGTCGAGGTCGATGCGCAGGATCTGATGCTGGTAGCCGACTTCGGCGAAGGAGAGCGGCAGCGGGCTGCCGCAATAGCGCAGGTGCTCTTTCTTGCCGACGCGCTGGGCCAGGTGCAGGTGGCCGAGGGCGGCGTAGGCGATCTCGGGGTCGAACATCGACGCCGGCAGTGCCTCGGTGCCGCCGATCACGATGCGGCGCTCGGAATCGATCGAGGACTGGCCGTCGACCATGTGGCAGTGGCCCATCGCCAGGATCGCCTGGCCGGGCGCGCGCCGCGCCCGGGCCAGCGCGAAAGCCTGCTGGTAGAGCAGGGCGATGCCGTTCAGGTAGGCGTCGCCTCCCTCCAACTGCGCCTTCGGTACGTCGCCCGGGCGCAGGAAGGGAATGCCGAGGCACCAGGCCTTGATCTCGCCAGCTTTGTCGTGCAGCGGCACCAGCAGGCGTTCGAGGTCGATGGCGCCCTCGCGGTCGCGCACCACATTGCCGATCACCACCGTGCCATGCGCTTCGAGCAGCGGACCCGGCGCTTCCAGGCGGCCCGGCGAATCGTGGTTGCCGGCAATCACGACGATCTGCAGGTGCGGCGTGCGTGCCCTGGCCCGCTGCAGGAAGCGGTAGAGCTGGCGCTGGGCGGCGGACGAGGGATTGGCGTTGTCGAAAATATCGCCCGCGATCAGGAGCGCGTCGGCTTCCTCGTTGACGATGGTGTCGAGCAGCCAGTCGAGAAAGCACTCGTGCTCGTAGGTCCGGTCGTAATTGTGCAGGGTCTGGCCGAGGTGCCAGTCGGAAGTGTGCAACAGCCGCATGGAGAGTCGATACTCGGAAGTGGAAGATGGGAGGAAAGGTGGCTTGGACTACCGGCTGCACTATAACGCAGCCGTGGCGCCGCTTCAAAAAAATCCCGCATCCGTGCTGCGCCTGGCGGCCCAGTCGTGTGCGTCAGCGCCCTTGCCAACCATTCGGATCAGTTTTCTTTCGAATTGAAAAAATAGCCTGCTTTACCACCGGAGGCACGATTCCCATGAAACGTGCGCTGTAGCCGGGAAAGTCGGCTTCCATTATTGGATGTTCAGGATCGACCTGTTTTCCCGCACACTGCGCGATCCATGCGATCAGTCTGGAAACTTGGCGTATTTCCATGAGACCGATGCACTTTGCTGGTGAGTCAGTGTATTCCGCCCACAGCCTGGCGTCAGGGTTCACGTAAATTTCATGAATCTCCGGATTTTCCAGGGCTGCTTTCAGGATCGGGTCCAAAGCGTGGCTGGCTTCCTGCTCGCCGTTTGTTCCTGCCGGGCCCTCTGCCGTGACCTTACCTGAGGCAAGGTCAAAGCGGAATTCGGCGGGAATGGACTTTAAGGTCTTGCTCACGGCCTGACGTGAAACGCCGAGCTGGCGCGCGATACAGGCCGCTTTCATACCGGAAGCGAGCATGCACACGATCTCTTTTTTCCGGTCGCTTAACTTGCTCTCAACCAGTCGGTTTGCCAAGTCGCGCAGCTTGCCTCGTTCATCCGGATAAATCGCATCACGTCCGATAAGGTTCAGGACGAACAAGTCGGCAGCGGCACTGCCAGTATTTGCGCGAGGCGCCACGACGCTCCAACTCTGCCTTTGTAGACGATCCAGTTCACGCTTGAACTTCATCCGGTTCCTGGCTGCGCGTTTGTACGCGGTGTTAAAGCCGCCGTCCTGTCGTACCGTGCGATGTTCCTGGCAGTACCTGGAACTCAGTCTCCTGTTGTCGCCTGGTTCTTCCGGCCACCTTGACTGATCGATCCGGAATGCCTCGAGTTCGGAAGGCTGGCCGCAGAACGCGCAAAACTTGCGGGCGAGCCGTCCGTTAACACGGTTGACCTGCTTGATATTTCCAACGGGTTGATGCTTCGGCTTCTTCGATGCACATAGGTCGGCCAGGTCGAGCATGGTGTCGAGTGTCGCCAGAAATTCCGCGTCGTGGTCCGAGCTGTTGGTTTCACATAAGCCGAGATAGGCGTGCACCGTGCTCTTGAACCAGTCTCCGAGCTCCCAAAATCCATGTTCTCGGGCGAGTCTGCCTGGCATGCGACCCTGGCATAGCGTACGGCCCGGGTGGATTTCGGGCAGGGCATCTATGTATCGTCCCCATTCCGGATCCAGGATTCGCTCTACCAGGCTATAGAGGGAATAGCGGCGAGACGTTGTCGAATAGGGTTCCCATTGGCTAGCGAATGCTTCAACAGCCAAGGCCATTGAAGAGTTGCATCCTTCCCAAATACATCCCTCCCAAACATCGATGTCATCCGGCATGGTTGTCAACCAAAATGTCCAATTAGTGAAATGAAGGATAACCCGGACAGGCGTATCTTCAAACAACTCACGGCACTCGTCCATGAAGATGTTGTTCAGACGTCGAATGCAATTTCAAATCAGATCATTTATGGGGGCAACATGCCAGCAATCGCACCATCGACGATCGAGGCCGCGTCCGGTATCGATCCTCTGAACCTTGCAATTCTTCTGTTGGGCGTCGTGGCGCTGGGTGTCATCTGGCTGGCTGCGATCGCCGTCAGGTCAGCAATCGAGGTAGCAAAGAATGCTGGAACCGGTAAATGATATCGACGCGGCCCCGACGCTCAGCACCCTATCCGGGCTGCATGAATTGTCCAGCCGGCGGCGCCCGCCGCCAACGCGCGCGAGCCGGGCCGGGTTGACGCGCGGCGCCGCAGCTTGGCCTAGAGTTTGTGCCAGATCAAACCCGGTACGCCAGCGCTCCCTAAACTACTAGTTCTTTCAGGCCGAAAAATAGAAAAACAGACAACGGCCTGTCCAATAACCAGTATGTCCAGCCAGGCCGTCCCGCGCTGTTCCATTGCGCGGAGCATGCGTGCCTGCGTTGACGACATCGAGAGGAGACCGAATGCTTACCGCGACCTACACGCTCGTTGCGCTTTCTGTTGAGCAAACAAACATGCGCGTCAGCCTGCATGCCGTGCAACAGCTCGTCGAAAAGGGCTTCATGCGCCAGAGCGCGCTGTCGGCAGGCCAGGCCGAATATGTCTGCGACACGCTGCGCCGGCTGTACGAGCAATGTCATCGCCGCAAGCTCGATAAATTCCTGATGCCGGCGCTGCGCCGCGCCGGGGCGGGCGCCAACCCGCTCCTGTGCGAGCTCGACATGCTCAGCCGCAGCGCGGCCGAGGCGCTCGCCAGTGTGTGCAAGCTGCTGCTCGAAGGCGTCGACAACGAAGAGCGGGTCGACGCGTTCTGCTTAGCGGTGGAACGTTTTTGTTCGGCCCTGATGCAGCGTTTCGAGCGCGAGGAGCGCGAACTGTTCCCGGTGGCGCGCGCCGCGATTGCCGGCGACGCCTGGTTCGCGGTCGCCAACCAGATGCTCGCGCACGACGCCTATGTCGAGGAGCACCGTGGCCGGGCGCCGCCGCCGGCGAACCGGCCGGCCCGGGGCGAGCATGCGCATCGGCCGGGTCCGCCGCTGGCGTTTGCGCATTGAGGCTGCACACCGAGGTTTGCCCACGACGCTGCGCGCACCGGTCGCTCGCAAACCCGCGCCGCGCTGGCGCCTGGGTGTGCGCCTGAGTGCGCGCCTGAGTGCACGCAGCGGGAATGCGGCGCGCCTGCCGGGTGCGGCAGAAAAAGCGGCCATCGTTCTTTTGATATGATGGGGGTTTTGGAAGTGCGACTTCATCATGTTCGAATTCCTTTTCAAGCGTCAGGGCGGCAAGGCCGGCGGCAAGCAGGCGGGCAAGTCCGCAGGCAAGCCCGCCGCCAAGCTGGAGAAGCCGGCTGCCGCGCAAGCCGCGGGCGCGCCGGCTGCGCCGGTCCAGGGCGGCGCGGCCAGCGAGCGCCCGGCCAGGGCCGCGCGCGAGCAGCAGGCCGCGCAGCTCAAGTCGCTCGACGGTGACGAATCGCGCGCGGTCGACTTCATCCTGCACTCCGAATACTCCGAACTGCGCCTTGCCGCGGCCGAGCTGCTGCACAGCCGCGCGGCGCTCGAACGCGTGCACACGGCCATGCGCAACATCGACCGCCGTGTCGCCAAGCTGACGCAGTCGCGCCTGGACGCGATCCGCCACCATGACGCCGAACTGGTACGCGGCCAGGCTGCCCTCGACGCCGCGCGCGGCCTGCTCCAGGACGAACAACTGACCCCGAACCAGGTCGCCGATCTCGACCGCAAATGGTCGGTCATCGCCGCGCCCGAACTGGCCGAGGCCTTCGCTCCCGTGCGCGCCGCGCTTGGTGCCCGCCTCGAGGCGCAAGTGCAACTCCAGCGCGCCATGATCGACCGCCTGGCCGCGCTGCGCCGCCTCGACCCCGGTGCGCTGAACGCCGGCGAGTTCGCAGCCAGCCTGGCAGGCATGGCACAGGAACAGGAAGCGGCGCTGGCCGACCCGGAACGGGTGTCGCTGCCGCGCTCCCTGGTGGCCGAATTTGCCTCCGAGCATGCGCGCTTGAGCGCCTTGCTGGGCACGCTCGAGCAGGCGCAGGCGGCGCTGGCCGCGCGCGAAGCGCAGCTTACCGAGTGGCAGGCCCAGCCGGTGGAGGAACTGAATGCCGAGGCCCTGCGCCGCGCCTGGCGAACAATGCCGGCGCTGCCCGAAGGCGCTGCCACGGCCGAGCTGCAGGCGCGCTTCGAAGCCTTGCTGGCCGGCCTGCCGCAAGCGGAGCGTAAGCCACCGCTACGCGAACAGCCGCAGCGCGACCCGGCAGACGGCGGCCAGGCGCTTGACGCCGCCGCAGGCGCGGACGGCACGCCGGCGCCCGATGCGCGGCCCCGGCCGGAAAAGCCGCCGCGCGGCGCCGACCAGGCCTTCCTCGACACGATGGACGCGCTGGAGGCGGCCCTGCAGCAAGGTTCGCTTGCCCACGCCGCAGAGCTCGACAAGGCCCTGAAGGACACCAAGGGCAAGGGCATGCGCCTGACCGGGCCCCAAGCCGACCGCCTGGCCCACCTGCGCGCCGAACTCAAGCGCCTGTCGGACTGGGCGCGCTGGGGCGGCAACGTCTCGCGCGAAGAATTGATCAAGACGGTGGAAGCGCTGCCGACCCAGAACCTGGCGATGGCCGAACTGGCGAAGAAGGTCGGCAGCATGCGCGAGCGCTGGAAGGCGCTCGACAGCCTGTCCGGCGCCGCCCCGAAAAGCCTGTGGGAACGCTTCGACCATGCCTGCACCGTGGCCTACGCCCCGGCCGCGGCCCATTTCAAGCACCTGGCCGACGAGCGCCACGCGAACGCCGCGCGCGGCGAGGCGCTGCTGCAGGAAGCCCAGGCCGAGATCGCCCGCCTCGAATCGGGCGAGGCCGACTGGAAGCATGTCGCCGGCACCGTGCAGCGCCTGCGCCTGGCCTGGAGCCACCTGGGCGCGATCGACCGCAAGGACAAGAAACGCCTCGACCAGCAATTCGCGGCCGCGCTGACCACGCTGCAAGGGCCGCTCGAAGCGCAGCGCAAGATGGAAGTGACGGGGCGCGAGGAACTCATCGAGGAGGTGGCCGCGCTCGACCCGCACGACCGCCACGCCATCGACCGCCTGCGCGAGATCCAGGCCCGCTGGCAGGAGCATGCGCGGGCGCTGCCGCTCGAACGCAAGGCCGAGCAGGCGCTGTGGGCGCGCTTCCGCGCCGAATGCGACAAGCTGTTCGCGCGCCGCAAGGACAGCGCGCACGCGGCCGACGTCGAACGGCGCGCCCACGAGACGGTCAAGGAGGCGATCAGCGCGCGCCTCGAAGCGGCCGCGCCCGAGGCCACCCCGGCCACCGCGCCCAGGCTGCTGCGCGAGGCCGCCGCCGAATGGCAGGCGGTCGGCCCGGTGCCGCGCGCGCATGAAGCCCGTGTCGAAAAGCGCTACCACGACGCGGTGGCCAAGGTCCAGCACCACGCCGACCTGGCGCGCCGCGCCGCCGGCATGGTGCTCGCCGGCGCCGTGCGCGACAAGCTGCGCGCCTGCCAGGAGCTCGAGGCCATGCTGGCCGACGCCGGCCAACAGGTGTCCGCCGCTGACTGGCGCAATCGCTGGGCGGCGCTGCTGCCCGCCGGCCCCGAATTCGATCCGGTCCTCGACGCCCGCTTCGAGGCCGCCCTGGGCGCCCTCGAAGGCGACCGTGCCGGCTATGCACGCCAGCTGGAAGCGAACCGCGGCGTCCTGCTGGACGAGCTGCTGCGCCTGGAAGTGGCGGCCGGTATCGACAGCGGCGCCGAATTCGCGCGCGAGCGCCTCAAGCTGCAGGTCGAAGCCTTGCAGTCGACCCTGAAGGCCGGCAACAAGCCCCAGGCCGGCCAGCGCCAGCACGATGTGCAGGCGCTGTGCGCGCTGCCGGCCCTGGCCGACGAACGCACCGCGCTGCGCCTCGAGCAGCTCGTCATGCGCAGCATGCAGGGGGCCAAATGAGCGCCGTCCGGGTACAAAGCGAGGACTTCGACCTCGGCGCCGAACTGGCGCGCCTGCGCGCCGGCGACGCCCGGGTCGGCGCGGTGGTCAGCTTCGTCGGCACCGTGCGCGACATGAACGAGGGCGCCGACGTGTCCGAACTCGAGCTCGAACATTATCCCGGCATGACCGAGCGCGCCCTTGAAGACATCGTGGAACAGGCACGGGCGCGCTGGCCGCTCTACAACGCGCTGGTGATCCACCGGGTCGGCCCGATGGCGCCGATGGAGCAGATCGTGCTCGTGGCGTGCAGCGCGGCCCACCGCGGCGAAGCCTTTGCCGCCTGCGAGTTCATCATCGACTACCTGAAGACGGACGCCCCGTTCTGGAAGAAGGAACAGACGCCGGACGGCGCGCGCTGGGTCGACGCCCGCGTCAGCGACGACAGCGCCAAAGCCAAGTGGTCGGCGGCTTGAACTGGCTTGCGTTCGGAGCCGTGGGCGTCGGCGCGGCGCTCGGCGCCTGGCTGCGCTGGGGACTCGGCATGTGGCTGTCGCACGTGCACGCCCACCTGCAGGCGGGCACCCTGGCCGCCAACCTGATCGGCGGCTACCTGATCGGCATCGCGCTCGGCTTTTTCTCGGGCACGCCCCACCTGTCGCCCGAATGGCGCCTGTTCGTCGTCACCGGTTTCCTCGGCGGCCTGACCACGTTTTCCAGCTTCTCGGCCGAATCGGTGGTGCTGCTGCAGCGCGGCGATTACGGCTGGGCGCTGTTGCACACGCTGCTGCACCTGGCCGGCTCGGTCCTGTTGTGCGTCGCCGGCTTTGCGACCTGGCGCGCATTACGCGGCTAGGGCGGCCAGGGCGGCCAGGGCGGCAGCACGCCTGGTTCAGGCCGCCCCTCAGCCCGTCATGCGCTCGAATACCTCGCGCGCCGCCATGCCGCCGCCGCCGATGAGCACGGCAAAATACACAATGGTGGCGACGTTGCTGACGTGGCCCAGCAGGACGCAGACGCCGTCGCGCTGGAGCAGGCCGATGGCAAAGAACAGCAGGGCCACGGCCGGGAAGGTATTGCTGAAGGGAATCAAGCCGAACGGCATCATCAGCAGGACGGCGCCCAGGACGAGCGAACCACTGTTGATACGGTCCATCGCGCCTTGCGCGACCAGCCACTGGATCCGGTTGGGGCGGCTCACGCGTTCGATCTTTTGCAGCCAGGGCAGGGCCTTGCGCAGCAGCGGGCGCAGCTTCTTGGTGCCGATCATCCGGTGCTGGATTTTTGCCGGGATCCACAGGTCGCGCCCGAGCATGCGCGCCAGGCCGATGAGCAGGATGGCGGCGCCGAACACGGTGCTCACGCCCGGGATCGACACGGGGATCAGGAAGACCAGCGTGAGCAGGGCGGTCAGGAGCAGCAGCCCGTCGTCGCCGACGCGGCGGATCAGTTCGCTCAGGGTGATGCCGGTCGGCGGCAGGGAGCGGACCAGGGAGCGGAGCCTCTGAGAAATGGATTCACCGTGCATTTGTGTTCTTTTCGTCCTTGATTCATTGTAGTCGCGGCCATGCCTTGCGTGCCGGCGCCGGCGGGATTGCGAGGGCGCGGGCGGGAGAATTGAGGCACCGGCGCGACAGTATAACGACCACGGCGCCCTGGGCACCGTTCACTAAGGAGAAATCCGTGCTGGTTGATGCGCAATGGCCACTTGCCGCTCGCGCGCAGCGGCGAACCCGGACACGAGGAGGAGGGCGATGCTGGAAACGATACGCGAGCTGATGCGCCCGCCACCGGGCATGGCCTTCGACTTCAGCCAGCCGGCGGGCGAGCCGGCGCTGGCGCCGGCCGACGGCATTTCCTGGCAACTGTTCGCCAATCCGGTGTCGCTGTTTATCGGCGGGGTGGCGGCGGTGCTGCTCGAACTGGCCGAACCCTCGGTGCGTTCCGGCGTCTGGAACCACAGCAATTTCCAGCGCGACCCGGGGCTGCGCCTGCGGCGCACCGGCTTTGCGGCCATGATGACCGTCTACGGCCCGCGCTCGGCGGCGGAGAAGATGATCGCTCAGGTGGTGCGGCTGCACGGCCAGGTCCACGGCACTACACCAAGCGGGACACCCTACCACGCCAACGATCCGCGCCTGCTCGACTGGGTACAGGCGACGGCCGTGTTCGGCTTTACCGAGGCCTACCATCGCTACGTCCGGCCCCTGTCGCCGGCCGAGAAGGATGCCGCCTTCGCCGAAGGCCGGCTTTCCGCCTGCCTGTACGGCGCGACCGGCCTGCCGTGCAGCTGGGCGGCATGGGAAGCGCTGCTGGCCGCGACCGCGCCGAGCCTGGAAGGCTCAGGCATCCTGGCCGATTTCATCGGCATCATGAACGCGGCGCCGATCCTGCCGGCGCCGCTGCGTCCGCTCCAGCGCCTGCTGGTGCGCGCCGCGGTCGAGCTCATCCCCGAGCCGGTGCGTTCCTTGCCCCAGCTGCGGGGCCGCGGCTTGCGCCCGGGGGAGGCGCTGCTGGTGCGCACGCTGGCGCGCTCGGCCGCGCTGCTGCCGCTGGGCGATACGCCGCCGGTGCAGGCAGCGCGGCGGCTGGCCGTCGTCGACCGGACGAAATGAGACAGGACATGCGTCGACGGGGGAGCGGTCCATCCGCCGCCAGGCACCCTTGGCGAATCAGGGCGATCAATCCGTCGTGAATAGATAGGACAGGTTCGCACCCAGCGAATTGGCGGCAGTCACGAGCCGATTTGCATCCTCTCGGTCTTTCAGCAGGAAGGCATACGACGCGCTGCACACGCCTTTGCGGTCCGTGAACACGTTCAGCTTCGATTGCCGTAGCGAAAAGATGGCCTGCTTGATTTCGGAGAATTGGACAGGCAGCTTTTGGGCGCCGCACACTGCTTCGGTTCGGACGAACGGGTTTGCGGCCCAATCGCCGTACCCGAGCGCCTGGAAGGCCGCAATCGCCTCGCTGGTACTCAACAGCTGGCGCTGCTCCATTTTCTGGTAAGCGCAGCCATTGAGCAGGGATACCAGGAGGAGTGCAGCGCCGGCTTTTGCAAACGTGATGTTCATACCAGGAGGGTCGTCTGATGTTGGATGCCAAATACTAGACCGAAAACATATTGCCATCAAGAAAATACCTGCGAGACGACGATACAGGGCAGACCCTGCCGTTTGTCAATCCGCCACCCGCCACGGCTGCTACGCTTTCCGCTGGTCAACTTCTTGGAGCCAGACATGACAACTGTTCAACGCCCGACCGCCGCCTTCGTCGGCGCTTCCTGGGGCGCGCTGCTGATCGGCGCCTGCGCTTTCCTGTGGGGGCTGTGGAACGCCCAGATGCAGCTCAACGAAAAGGGCTATTACCTGGCCCTGTTACTGTACGGCCTGTTCGCCGCCATCTCCCTGCAAAAATCGGTGCGCGACCGCAGCGAAGGCATTGCCGTGACCGGCCTGTATTTCGGCCTGTGCTGGCTGTCGCTGTGCGCCGTCATCCTGCTGCTCACGGTCGGTCTGTGGAACGCGACGCTGGCGCCCAGCGAAAAGGGTTTCTATGCGATGTCGTTCGTACTGAGCCTGTTCGCCGTGGTCGCCGTCCAGAAGAACGTGCGCGACCTCGGCGCGGGTCCGGCGCCGGTGAATGCGGCGCTGCCCGAGCACGCCTGAGCACAACTGAGCACAACTGAGCACACGAGCGGGGCGGCCCGGCCGCCCCTCGGTCGAACGCCGGCAAACGCTTAGTTCGGACGCAACAGCCTGCCGATCTCCGCCGGGGCCGACCATTTCTTGAGCGCCCGCTGCAGCAGCAGGTGTTCGCGGCTGTCGAGCATCTGGTCGGCGTGGACGATGTCGAGCATCGCCTTCAGGGTGCACATGCGCAGCAGCGGATCGGCGATCTCGCCGAACAGGCTGTCGAGCGTGCTCCGGTCGAGTTCGACTTCGGCGCTGGCCTCCCGGCTGGCGCTGGCCAGCATGTCTTCGCACAGGGCCTGCAGCACGGTGTCGAAGGTGTCGGTATCGGCGCCGACCCGCTCCAGGATGGCGCTGTATTCCATCGCCTTCAGTTCCGACGGGGCCATGTGGCCGTCGACGATCATCGCCAGGGCCAGCAGCCTGCACACGGCTTCCTGGCTGTCGGTCGGATAGGTTCGCATTGTGTTCCTCGCTGTTGTGGTAATCGATGACCCACAGCATAGCGGTACGGATCGCGCAATAAAAGTCGAGTATTCCTTTGCGACGATCCAGTTTTTTCGAATCGTCTGCCTTTCATGTCCGGCTGACGTAGGACAATGCTTACCGCATGATGGGAAGATCTTGAAATGCGCGCGGCCATCCCAATTTTGTTTCCTAGTTAAGAACACTCACTAGGAGCACATTATGCGGCAAGACAAATTGACGACCAAGCTCCAGGAAGCCCTGGCGGATGCCCAGAGCCTGGCGGTCGGCAACGATAACCAGTACATCGAACCGGTGCATCTGCTGGCGGCCCTGCTGAACCAGGACGACGGCGGCGCCCGCTCGCTGCTGCAGCGCGCCGGGGTCAACGTCGGCGCCCTGACCAATGGACTCAAAAGCGCCTTCGACCGCCTGCCGAAAGTCTCGGGCACGGGCGGCGAAGTGATGCCGGGGCGCGAACTGATGGCCCTCTTGAACCTGGCCGACCGCGAATCGCAGAAGCGCGGCGACCAGTTCCTGTCCTCGGAAATGGTGCTGCTGGCGCTGACCGAAGATAAATCCGACGCCGGCCGCCTGGCGCGCGAACACGGCCTGGCCCGTAAGTCGCTCGAATCGGCCATTTCGGCCGTGCGCGGCGGCGAGAACGTCAATTCGCAGGACGCCGAGGGCCAGCGCGAAGCGCTCAAGAAGTACACCCTCGACCTGACCGAACGCGCCCGATTAGGCAAGCTCGACCCCGTGATCGGCCGCGACGACGAGATCCGCCGCGCGATCCAGGTGCTGCAGCGCCGCACCAAGAACAATCCGGTGCTGATCGGCGAGCCGGGTGTCGGCAAGACGGCGATCGTCGAGGGCCTGGCCCAGCGCATCGTCAACGGCGAAGTACCCGATTCCCTGAAGGGCAAGCGGGTCCTGTCGCTCGACATGGCCGCGCTGCTGGCCGGGGCGAAATTCCGTGGCGAATTCGAAGAAAGGCTGAAAAGCGTATTGAAGGAACTCGCCCAGGACGAGGGCCAGACCATCGTCTTCATCGACGAGATCCACACGATGGTCGGCGCCGGCAAGGCCGAGGGCGCGATGGATGCCGGGAACATGCTGAAACCGGCGCTGGCGCGCGGCGAGCTGCACTGCGTCGGCGCGACCACGCTCGACGAATACCGCAAGTATGTCGAGAAGGACGCCGCGCTCGAGCGCCGCTTCCAGAAGATCATCGTCGACGAGCCGAGCGTGGAGGCGACCATCGCCATCCTGCGCGGGCTGCAGGAAAAATACGAGCTGCACCACAAGGTCGAGATCACCGACCCGGCCATCATCGCCGCGGCCGAGCTGTCGCATCGCTACATCAGCGACCGCTTCCTGCCGGACAAGGCGATCGACCTGATCGACGAGGCGGCCTCGAAGATCAAGATCGAGATCGACTCCAAGCCGGAAGTGATGGACAAGCTCGAACGCCGCCTGATCCAGCTGAAAATCGAGCGCGAAGCCGTGCGCAAGGAAACCGACGAAGCCTCGCTGCGCCGCCTCGACCTGATCGGCGAGGAAATCGCGCGCCTCGAGCGCGAGTACAACGACTACGAGGAAATCCTGAAGTCGGAAAAGGCGGCAGTGCAGGGCACCACCCACATCAAGGAAGAGATCGAGCGCATCCGCCACCAGATGGAGGAAGCCAAGCGCCAGTCGAACTGGCAACTGGTCTCGGAACTCCAGTACGGGCAGCTGCCGCAACTCGAGGCCCAGCTCAAGCAGGCCGAGGAAGCCGCCGGCCGTGAGCAAACCGAGGCCGACGGCAAGCCGAGGCTGCTGCGCACCCAGGTGGGCGCCGAGGAAATCGCCGAAGTGGTCTCGCGCGCAACCGGCATCCCGGTCTCGCGCATGATGCAGGGCGAGCGCGACAAATTGCTGCACATCGAGGAAAAGCTGCATGAGCGCGTGGTCGGCCAGGACGAGGCGATCGAGGCGGTGTCGGATGCGATCCGCCGTTCGCGCGCCGGCCTGTCGGACCCGAACCGGCCGTATGGTTCCTTCATGTTCCTGGGCCCGACCGGCGTCGGCAAGACCGAGCTGTGCAAGGCACTCGCCTCCTTCCTCTTCGATACCGAGGACTCGCTGATCCGGATCGACATGAGCGAATTCATGGAGAAGCATTCGGTGGCAAGGCTGATCGGCGCGCCGCCGGGCTATGTCGGCTACGAGGAGGGCGGTTACCTGACCGAAGCCGTGCGCCGCAAGCCCTACAGCGTGATCCTGCTAGATGAGATCGAGAAGGCGCACCCGGACGTGTTCAACGTGCTGCTGCAGGTGCTCGACGACGGCCGCATGACCGATGGCCAGGGCCGCACCGTCGACTTCAAGAACACGGTGATCGTGATGACCTCGAACCTGGGTTCGCACAAGATCCAGTCGATGGACACCGACGAGCCGGAAGTGGTGAAGCTGGCCGTGATGGCCGAGGTGCGCGGGCACTTCCGTCCGGAGTTCATCAACCGCATCGACGACATCGTGGTCTTCCACGCGCTCGACGAGAAGAACATCGGCGCGATCGCCAAGATCCAGCTGCGCAGCCTGGAGGAGCGCCTGGCGAAGATGGAAATGACGCTCGACATCGACGACGAGGCGCTGCAGAAGATCGCCGAAGCCGGTTTCGATCCGGTGTATGGCGCGCGGCCGTTGAAGCGCGCGATCCAGCAGCAGATCGAAAATCCGCTGTCGAAAGCGATCCTGTCGGGCCGCTTCGGGCCGAAGGACACGATCCCGGTGCGCGTGCAGCATGGGCAACTCGTGTTCGGCGAAGCCCCGCAGGTCGAGCTGGCCAAGTAAGCCGGACGAAACAAGACGAAGGGGCGCAGCGATGCGCCCCTTTTTTTTGGCCTGGCTTATCGTTGAAGCTGGACTCGACCATGCCGGGGTGAAGATGAAGACAGCCGTGTTCAGCGCGCGCCGCTACGACAGGACCCTGCTCGCCAGCGCCAATGCCGGGGCAGGCCACGAGCTGCGCTTCATCGAAGACCGGCTGGACGCGGCAACGGCCGCGCTGGCCGCCGGCTGCGAGGCCGTGTGCGTCTTCGTCAACGACAATGTCGATGCCGAGGTCGTGTCCATCCTGGCCAGGCAGGGCACGCGGCTGATCGCCACCCGCTCCACCGGCTACAACCAGATCGACACGGCTGCAGCCGAGCGGCGCGGGATCGCGGTCGTGCGCGTGACCGACTATTCGCCGTATTCCGTCGCCGAGTTCGCCGTCGGCCTGCTGCTGGCCGTGAACCGGAAAATCGCGCGGGCCAGCGCCCGCACGCGCGACGGCAACTTCACCCTGGACGGCCTGATGGGCGTCGACCTGCACGGCAAGACCGTCGGCGTGATCGGCACCGGCAAGATCGGGCTCATCTTCGCGAGGATCATGAGCGGCTTCGGCTGCACCATCCTCGGCCATGATCCTTACCCGACTCCCGCTTTCGAAGCACTGGGCGGACGCTACCTGCCGGTCGCCGAGCTGATGGCGTGCAGCGACGCCGTTTCCCTGCACTGCCCCTTGAGCGAACAGACCCGCTACATCGTCAATACGCGGACCCTGGCCGGCGCCAAGCACGGCTGCATCCTGGTCAATACCAGCCGCGGCGGCCTGGTGGATACGGAAGCGGCGATCGAAGCGCTGAAAACGGGGCAACTGGGCGGCCTGGCGATCGACGTCTACGAACAGGAAGCCAAGCTGTTTTTCCAGGACCTGTCCTCGACCATCATTTGCGACGACGTGATCCAGCGGCTGGTCTCCTTCCCGAACGTGATCGTCACCGGCCACCAGGGATTTTTCACGGTCGAAGCCATCGGCCAGATCATGCAGACCACCATCGACAGCATCAGCGCCTTCGAACGGGGAGAGGAACTCGTCAACCGCGTGCCGCACGCGTAAGCGTCCAGCAAGATCCGCATGGCTGCGTTGCAGATCTTGCCGGGCGCTTGCAAGAATGGCTGCGGCCCGGTCTGTTGCGCGCTCGCCTTTGCGGTAAGCCGTTACGATTCGTCACGATCCTATCTCCGAGAAGGAAGAACGATGCCCGACTTCGATTCGAACCGGCGCCAGATGCTGAAAGCGTCCGCCGTGGCCGTGGGCGGCGTTGCCGCCGCCGCCCAGCTCGCACCCCACGCCGAGGCCGCAGCCGCGCCGGCGGCCGTCCCGGCCGCGCCTGCCCTGATGAGTATCCGCCTGCGCGTGAACGGCGTCGAACACCAGTTGCTGGTCGACCCGCGCACGACCCTGCTCGACGCGCTGCGCGAGCGCCTGCACCTGACCGGCAGCAAGAAGGGCTGCGACCAGGGCCAGTGCGGCGCCTGTACCGTGCTCGTCGACGGCCGGCGCGTCACTTCCTGCCTGAACCTGGCCGTGATGCAGGAAGGTCACGAGATCACCACCATCGAAGGGCTGGGCACGCCCAACAACCTGCATCCGCTGCAGGCCGCCTTCATCAAGCACGACGGCTTCCAGTGCGGCTTCTGCACGCCGGGCCAGATCTGCTCGGCCGTGGGCATGCTCGACGAATTGCGCGCCGGCGCGCCGAGCCATGTGACGGGCGACCTCAACGCGCCGGTCCAGGCTGGCCCGCTCGAATTTCGCGAGCGCATGAGCGGCAACCTGTGCCGCTGCGGAGCGTATTCGAACATCCAGGAAGCGATTGCGGAAGTGGCGGGAGCCAGGTCATGAAAGCATTCACCTACGAGCGCGCCAAGACACCGGCCGAAGCCGCCGCCACGGCCGCGCGCATCCCGAATGCGCGCTTCGTTGCTGGCGGCACCAACCTGCTCGACCTGATGAAGCTGCAGATCGAAACGCCCTCGCACCTGATCGACGTCAACGACCTCGCACTCGACCGCATCGAAGCCACCCAGGACGGCGGCCTGCGCATCGGCGCCCTGGTGAGGAATGCCGACCTGGCCAGCGACCTGCGCGTGCGGCGCGACTACGGCGTGCTGACCCGCGCCCTGGTGGCAGGCGCCTCGGGCCAGCTGCGCAACCAGGCGACGACCGCCGGCAACCTGCTGCAGCGCACCCGCTGCCCGTATTTTTACGACACCAACCAGCCCTGCAACAAGCGCCAGCCCGGCAGCGGCTGCGGGGCCATTGGCGGCTTTTCGCGCCTGCACGCC
The DNA here is from genome assembly GCF_042653325.1 of Massilia sp. GCM10023247. NCBI lineage: Bacteria > Pseudomonadati > Pseudomonadota > Betaproteobacteria > Burkholderiales > Oxalobacteraceae > Massilia > Massilia sp. GCM10023247. The sequence goes on along the minus strand of NZ_JBHSIB010000023.1, from coordinate 40,144 downwards.
ATCCTCGGCCAGAGCGAGGCCTGCATCGCGACCCACCCGAGCGACATGGCGGTGGCCATGCGGGTGCTCGACGCCCAGGTCGAAACCATCGACCCGAAAGGCGCCACGCGCGTGATCCCGATCGCCGACTTCCACCGCCTGCCCGGCAAGACCCCGCACATCGAGCACAACCTGGCGCCGGGCGAACTGATCACGGCCGTGACGCTGCCGCCGCCCGCCGGCGGGTTGCAGGTCTACCGCAAGGTGCGCGACCGCGCGTCCTATGCCTTTGCGCTGGTGTCGGTGGCCGCCATCGTCCAGCGCGACGGCAGCGGCCGGGTGGCGCTGGGCGGCGTGGCGCATAAACCCTGGCGCGTCGAGAGCGCGGAGGCCGCGCTGCCGCGCGGCGCGCAGGCCTTTTCCGCCGCCTTGCTGGCCGGCGCCCGCACCACCGAGGACAACGCCTTCAAGGTCCCGCTGGTCGAACGCAGCGTCGCCGCCATCCTCGCCGATGCCAAACAAGGGTAAGCCATGAAATTCAACGAACCTGCCACCACGAACCCGATCGACCAGCTCAAGGTCGTCGGCCAGCCGGTCGACCGCATCGACGGGCCCCTGAAAACGACCGGCACCGCGCCGTATGCGATGGACCGCCACGACGTGGTGCCGAACCAGGCGCACGGCTATGTGATCGGCTCGGCGATCCCGAAGGGGCGCATCGTCTCGATGGACCTGGCGGCGGCCAAGGCGGCGCCGGGCGTGATCGCCATCGTCACCGCCGCCAATGCCGGCAAGCTCAACAAGGGTAATTTCAATACCGCGCTGCTGCTGGGCGGCCCGCGCATCGAGCACTACCACCAGGCGGTGGCGCTGGTCGTCGCCGACACCTTCGAGCAGGCGCGCGACGCCGCCCACCTGGTGCGCATCAAATACGAACGGGAGCAGGGCGTGTACGACCTGCACGCGGTGCGCGCCAAGGCGGCCGCGCCGAAGAAGGACAGCACGGCGGAATCGAAGGTCGGCAACTTCACCGGCGCCTTCGCCTCGGCCCCGGTGCGGATGGATGCCGAATACACCACTGCCCACGAATCGCATTCGATGATGGAGCCGCACGCCAGCATCGCGGCCTGGGACGGCGACCAGTTGAGCGTCTGGACCTCGAACCAGATGATCGCCTGGAATGCCGGCGACCTGGCCAAGACGCTGGGCATCCCGAAGACGAAGGTGCGCGTCATGTCCCCCTACATCGGCGGCGGCTTCGGCTCGAAGCTGTTTACGCGGGCCGACGCCTTGCTGGCCGCGCTCGGGGCGCGGGCGGCGCGCCGCCCCGTCAAGGTGAGCCTGCAGCGGGCGCTGATCCCGAACAACACCACGCACCGCTCGGCCACCATCCAGCGCATCCGCATCGGCGCCAACCGCGACGGCAGGATCACGGCGATCGCCCACGAAACGGCTTCCGGCAACCTGCCCGAAGGCAGCCCGGAAAACGCGGCCACCCAGACCCGCTCGCTGTACGCGGGCGAGCACCGCATGACGGCGAACCGCGTGGCGGCGATGGACCTGCCCGAAGCGAACGCGATGCGCGCGCCCGGCGAGGCGCCCGGCATGGCGGCGCTCGAGATCGCGATGGACGAGATGGCGGAAAAGCTCGGCCTCGACCCGGTGCAGTTCCGCATCCTGAACGACACGCAAGTGGTGCCGGACAATCCGCAAAAGCAGGGGTCGACCGACCCGCAGTCGAAGAAGCCCGAGGAGAAGACCCGGCACAATCCGCATCCGCCGTTTTCGAAACGGCAGTTCGTCGAATGCCTGCAAACGGGCGCCCGGCGCTTCGGCTGGGACAAGCGCTCCGCCAAACCCGCACAGGTGCGCGACGGCCGCTGGCTGGTCGGCATGGGCATGGCCTCGGCCTTCCGCGACAACCTGCTGACCAAGTCGGCGGCGCGCGTGCGCCTCGACCGGCGCGGCGTGCTCACCGTGGAAACCGACATGACCGATATCGGCACCGGCAGCTACACCATCATCGCGCAGACGGCGAGCGAAATGATGGGCATCCCGCTCGAGCGGGTGAAGGTGCGCCTGGGCGACTCGAGCTTCCCGGCTTCCTGCGGCTCCGGAGGGCAGTGGGGCGGCAACAACTCGACGGCCGGCGTGTACGCCGCCTGCGTCAAGCTGCGCGAGGCGGTGGCCAGGCAGGCCGGCTTCGATCCGCAGCGCGCCATCTTCGCCGACGGCCTGGTGCGCGCCGGCGACAAAAGCCTGCCGCTGGGCGAAGCGGTCGGCGAGCGCGAGCTGGTGGCCGAGGACCTGATCGAATACGGCGACATCAACAAGCGCTTCCAGCAGTCGACCTTCGGGGCGCACTTCGTGGAAGTGGGCGTGGACGCGGTCACCTGCGAGGTACGGGTGCGGCGCATGCTGGCCGTGTGCGCGGCCGGGCGCATCCTCAACCCGAAGACGGCGCGCAGCCAGGTGATCGGCGCGATGACGATGGGCGTCGGCGCGGCGTTGATGGAGGAGCTGGCGGTCGACACCCGCCTCGGCTTTTTCGTCAACCACGACCTCGCCGGCTACGAGGTGCCGGTGCATGCCGACATCCCGCACCAGGAGGTCGTGTTCCTCGACGAAACCGACCCGATGTCCTCGCCGATGAAGGCCAAGGGCATCGCCGAGCTGGGGATCTGCGGGGTGGCCGCCGCGGTTGCCAACGCGGTCTACAACGCCACGGGCGTGCGCGTGCGCAACTATCCGATCACGCTCGACAAGCTCATCACGCACATGCCGCTGTCCGTGTAGGGTGGGCTCCGCCCACCGCTTGCCTGCCCTTGAAACGCCCGGCAACGGGCGTCCCTTGCGGCAGCAGCGGTAGGGTGGGCAGGTATGCCTGCGGGTACGGCGCTTGCGTACCTCGCGAGCCCTCGGCCAGCAAGGTCGCCCGGTTTTGACTACACTTGCGGGTCTCGAGCTTTCAACTGCCTGCAACACAATGAGTACAACAAGCCTGCGCCAGGATGCGCGTGTGATCGGCCTGGTCGGCGTTTCGCATGGGGTGTCCCATTTTTTCCACCTGATCCTGGCGGGCCTGTTCCCCTGGCTTAAGACTGCGTTCGCGCTCTCGTATGCCGAACTGGGTCTCCTGATGACCGTGTTTTTCGTGGTCTCGGGGGTAGGCCAGGCCTTGGCCGGTTTTATTGTCGATCGGGTCGGCGCGCGCCGCGTGCTGTTTTGCGGGCACGCGCTGCTCGGCATCGCGGCGCTGGTGCTCGCGAGTGCGCCCAGCTATGCGGTGCTGATGGCCGGTTCCTTCCTCGCCGGCTGCGGTAACGCCGTGTTCCACCCGGCCGGGTTTACCCTGCTCAACCACAACGTGTCGAAAGCGCGCCTGCCGCATGCGTTTTCGGTGCATGGTATTTCGGGCAATATCGGCTGGGCCGCGGCGCCGCTGTTCCTGGCGGCCGTCGCCACGCTCTCGAGCTGGCGTATCGCCTTGCTGTCGGCGGCGGCGATTCCCTTCTGCATGCTCACTGTCCTGGTGCTGAACCGCAAGGCCCTGGCCATCCTGGCCGTGCCCCAGGCCCAGGGCACGAGCGCGCCGGGCGGCTCGTTTGCCTTCCTGCGCCTGCCCCAGATCTGGCTCTGCTTCGGCTTCTTCTTCCTGACCTCGGTGGCCCTGGGCGGCATCCAGGCCTTCTCGTCCACCAGCCTGACCGCGCTGTACGGCATCTCGCTGGGTACCGCCGCCACCGCCTACACGACCTTCATGCTGTCCACGGCCGTAGGCATGGTGGCCGGCGGCTTCCTCGCCACCCGCGCCCACAACCATGGGCGCACCATCGCGATTGCCTTCCTGTTCGCAGCCGGGCTGGCGCTGCTGGTGTCGGCCTCGATCGTGCCGGGGCCGATGGTCTTGCTGGTGATGGGCGCCATGGGGCTGGCGATGGGCATCGCCGGGCCGTCGCGCGACCTGCTGATCCGCGCCGCCGCCCCGCCCAACGCCAGCGGGCGGGTGTTCGGCATCGTGTATTCGGGCCTCGACAGCGGCATGGCGATGGGGCCGTTGCTGTTCGGCACATTGATGGACGACGGCCGCCCGGCCGCGCTGTTCATCGGCGTGGCGCTGTTCCAGACCCTGGCGATCGCGACGGCGGTGGGGGCCGGGGCAAACGGACGGGCGCCGCTGCCGCACAAGGCTTGAGCGGTTCCGCTTAAGCGAAAACGAAAAAAAAGCGCGAAAAAAAGCGCACGCGCCTTGCGGCCGTGCGCTTTTTCATGCCTGCAGCTTGGTTCAGCGGCGCTTGCGCAACACGGTTCCCATCAGGACCAGGCCGGCCAGCAGCAGGGCAACGCTCTGCGGTTCCGGCACTTCATTCGCGTCCGGCAACTCGACCACCGGCGGCACGACGACCGGCGGCGTCACCGGCGGCACGACCACCGGCGGCGGCGGCGGAATGACGACCTTCGACGCCGTGATCGTCTGCGACAGCAGGTCGCCCGTCTTGCGTTTCGACCCGTCGAGGAACTGCACCTTCAGGTGCGGCTCGTCGAGCTGCGGCGTGCCCGTGAAGGCGAAGGTGAACACCATGTCGTCGCCCAGGGCGATCGGCGCGCCCGCCAGGCACAAGGCGGTGTCGGTCCGCTTTCCGCCGCCGCCGGCGCATCCCCTGGCGTTGAGCTCACGCGCGCTCATCTTCCATTGGTCGGCGCCTGTCGGCGCGGCCGTCACCGACACGCTGTCGAAAGCGCCGATGCCCTTCAGGCTGAGGGCGCCGAGCATGGTGGCCTGGCTCCAGTCGCCGCTGCGTGCGGCGGCGTCGATCTCCAGCCTCAGCACGTTGTCGGTCCAGCTCGTCGTGAATACGACATCCTGCCAGGTCAGCACGCCCGCATGGGCGGAGCTCATCGCCGCGCTCGCCGCCAGTACCAGCGCTAATTTTCGAAAAGTCGTTTTCAGCATACGTTCCCTCTTGTGCGCCAACAATCCTGGGCGCTTTGTTGTTTGTCATGACACCAAGCCAGCATGCTGCCTGTTTTAATGCACTTAGTAAATAAATTATGCATTTGAGAAATTAATTGAGCAGTTTTGCAACGTTTTGTGAATTCGTCCGCAAGGCGCCCGACACGAAATGGCCAGGACCCGCGCCGCACGTAATTTTCACATAGTGAAATCTGCCTTCCACGGAGTGGGAAGCCGCAACAGAAAGCACAGCGGTTCGCCTCTCATTCTGAGAAATTTCGTTTCACATCATGATATCTAAAGCGTAAGTATCTGTTTTTAAACCCGAAAAAAATAATCAGATGTCTTATATAAGAGTGATTGTGCTGCGCACCATCTGATCTATGATTTGTCTAACGGATTTCACTTAGCAACCCGGTTTTTCTCAGTTTTTTCTTACCCAGCTACTTATTCGTCAGGAGAATCAAATGGCAACTCGTGAACAGCAGATCGCAGCCTTGCAAACCGACTGGGACACCAATCCACGCTGGAAAGGTGTCGTGCGCAATTACACGGCGGAAGACGTGGTCCGCCTGCGCGGCTCGCTCCAGATCGAGCACACGCTGGCCAAGCGCGGTGCCGAGAAGCTGTGGGACCTCGTCAACAACGAACCCTTCGTCAACGCCCTCGGCGCCCTGACCGGCAACCAGGCGATGCAGCAGGTAAAGGCCGGCCTGAAGGCGATCTACCTGTCGGGCTGGCAGGTCGCGGGCGACGCCAACCTGGCCGGCGAGATGTATCCGGACCAGTCGCTGTACCCGGTCAACTCGGTGCCGGTGGTGGTGCGCCGCATTAACAATACCTTCCAGCGCGCCGACCAGATCCAATGGTCCGAGGGCAAGGACGACATCGATTACTTCGCGCCGATCGTGGCCGATGCCGAAGCCGGCTTCGGCGGCGTGCTCAACGCCTTCGAGCTGATGAAGTCGATGATCGAGGCGGGCGCGGCCGGCGTGCACTTCGAAGACCAGCTGGCCTCGGTGAAGAAATGCGGCCACATGGGCGGCAAGGTGCTGGTGCCGTCGCGCGAAGCGGTCGAGAAACTGACCGCCGCGCGCCTGGCGGCCGACGTGATGGGCACCTCGACCCTGGTCATCGCGCGCACCGATGCCGAGGCGGCCGACCTGCTGACCTCCGACGTCGACCCGATCGACCAGCCGTTCTGCACCGGCGAGCGCACCGTCGAAGGTTTCTACAAGGTGCGTCCGGGCATCGACCAGGCGGTGTCGCGCGCGCTGGCCTACGCACCGTATGCCGACCTGGTCTGGTGCGAAACCGGCAAGCCGGACCTGAACTTCGCCAAGCAGTTCGCCGAAGCCGTCCACGCCAAGTTCCCGGGCAAGATGCTGGCCTATAACTGCTCGCCATCGTTCAACTGGAAGAAAAACCTGGACGACGCGACGATTGCCAAGTTCCAGAAGGAACTGGGCGCGATGGGCTATAAATTCCAGTTCATCACCCTGGCCGGCTTCCACGCGCTCAACTACGGCATGTTCAACCTGGCCCACGGCTATGCGCGCCGCCAGATGTCGGCCTTCGTCGAGCTGCAGGAAGCGGAATTCGCCGCCGCCGAGAAGGGCTTCACCGCCGTCAAGCACCAGCGCGAAGTCGGCACCGGCTACTTCGATGCGGTGACCCAGACGATCCAGCAAAACCAGAGCTCGACGACGGCACTGCACGGCTCGACCGAGGACGAACAGTTCTTCGACGAGAAGAAGGTCGCCTGAACCCGGCCGCCGCCCCGATAAGGGTGGCGTCGACCGGAAAGCCGCAGCGGCCAAGGGTCCTGCGGCTTTTTTCGTTTACGTGCGATTAATTTCGGCGGTTCGCGGTTGTAGTGGATAATGTCGGACATTGCGCCGCCCGCTCGGCGGCATCTGCATCGACTCTTTTTATTTGGAAATTCCCCTATGTTGAGCTACCGCCACGCCTTTCACGCGGGTAATCACGCCGACGTCCTCAAGCATTTCGTCCAGGTGCAACTGCACCTGTATATGAACCAGAAGGACACGGCCTACACCTACATCGACACCCACTCGGGCGCCGGCGTGTATGCGCTCGACAGTTCGTTTGCCTCCAAGAATGCCGAGTTCGACACCGGCATCGGCCCGCTGTGGAACCGCAGCGACCTGCCGCCTGCCCTGGCCGAGTACGTCAACCTGGTAAAAGCCATGAACCCGAGCGGGAAGATGCGCTACTACCCGGGCTCGCCGTATGTCGCCGACCAGATGACGCGGCTTGACGACCGCCTGCGCCTGTTCGAACTGCACCCGGCCGACAGCAAGATTTTGGCGGAAAACTTCCGCAAGGCCGAGGCGCACAAGGCCGAGCAGGGCGAACGCGCGCGCGGGCGCCGCGTGATGATCGAGCGCGGCGACGGCTTCCTCAGCCTGAAGGCCTTGCTGCCGCCGCCGTCGCGCCGCGCGCTGGTGCTGATCGACCCGCCGTATGAAATGAAGGACGATTACCGCAAGGTGAAGGATGCGATCGAGGAGGCGCTCGGACGCTTCCCGGCGGGCATGTACGCGGTCTGGTACCCCTTGCTGCAGCGTATGGAGTCGCGCCAGTTCGCCGACCGCCTCAAGCGCCTGCCGGCCAAGGAATGGCTGAACGTCACGCTGACCGTCTCCACGCCCGGCCCGGACGGCTTCGGCCTGCACAGCAGCGGCATGTTCATCCTCAATCCGCCGTACACGCTCGAGCCGCTGCTGCGCGAAGTCATGCCTTACCTGGTCAAGGTGCTGGGCAAGGATGCGGGCGCGACCTTCGTGATCGAGCGCGGCACCCAGGTGACCGGCGCCGCCGCGGCCCGGGTCGGCGCCGGCGGCACGGCACGCCAGCCGGTCGGCAACGCGCGCCGCGCCAGCCCCCTGTCGGGCACCGGCAGCCTGCGCCTGCCGGGCCAGGCGGCAGTTCCCCGCGTCGCCGAGGGCGGCGAGGGCGCTGCGCGCCGTCCGGGCGCGTCGGCCGACAAGGTCGCCGGCAGCGACGGCAGGGCCGCCGCCAAGGTCGGCGCCGCCGCGCGCGCCAAGCGTTTTTCGCGTCCTGCAGGCGAAGGGGCAGGTGCCGCCAACCGTCCGGACGAGCGCTTCGATCCGAACCGTGGTCCGGCGGCGCCGCGTGCCCGATATGCCGACGAAGGCCCGCGCAGCAAGCGTCCGCAAGCCGGCGCCAGTGGCCGTCCGGGCCCGGCGCGGCCCGACGGCAGCGGCACTGCCCGCACCGCCGGCGGCCCGGCGCGCTCCCGCAAGCCGCGCTGAGCGGGGCTGACCGCCTGCACCGCCGCTGAGCGCGTGCAGGCGGCGGCCCGTTTTGCCTGGGCGCAGCGACGCAGCAGATTGCCGCCCGCACAGCCGGGTGCAGCTACCCGATCGTCATGAAATGCGGCGCGTGCGCGCAACAGCACGCACCCTTCCTGCGTCCATTTCGATGTAAAAATGTAAAGATTCGCGAGTTGGTGTATAGTCGGAAGAGGGTGTGCGAGCACGCGCCCCTATTGCCGCGCCTGCCGCGTAGCAATTGTTTTCAGGAGCCATCATGCATGCCGAAGTAAGGCCGGTATCGACCACGATACCGTCCGACGAATTTTTCCTCGCGCGCCAGCCCATCCTCGGCCGCGACCAGCACCTGGTCGCCTTCGAGTTGCTGTTTCGCGCCGCGGGCGAGCACGAAGACGCCCGCCTGACCGATGGCGCCGCCGCGACCGCGGCCGTCATCTCACATGCGTCGCAGTTGGGCCTGGCGCAAGTGGTCGGGGAGAAACTGGCATTCGTCAACGTGGATGAAGTCGTCCTGATGAGCGATTTTGTCCGTTTCCTGCCTCCAAATAAGGTTATCCTCGAAATTCTCGAAACCGTCAAGCCGACTGAAGCGTTATTGGCCCGCGTGATCGAGCTGAAAAAGCTGGGCTTCAAGTTCGCGCTCGACGACGTGGTCTGCCATACCGAGGAAGTCGACCAGTTGCTCGCCCTGGTGGACGTGGTCAAGATCGACCTGCAAGGCGTGGCAAGGGAAGCGCTCGGTCCGCTGGTGCTGTCCCTGCACGCGGCCGGCAAGAAGCTGCTCGCGGAAAAGGTCGAAACGCAAAGCGAGTTCCGGCTCTGCATGGAGCTCGATTTCGATTATTTCCAGGGTTATTATTTTGCGCGGCCGGTGATCCTCAGCGGCCGCAAGATCACGCCCTCGGAAATGGTGATCCTGCGCCTGCTCGAACTGATCAACAGCGAGGCCGACAACGCCGCCATCGAAACGGCGGTCAAGCGCGATGCCTTGATCAGCCTGAACCTGCTGCGGCTCGTGAACAGCCGTGCCCCCGGACCCGACAAGCGCATCGAATCGGTGGCCGAGGCCTTGAACAAGCTCGGCCGCAAGCAACTGCGGCGCTGGCTGCAGATCCTGCTCTACACCATCCCGGGCAACCCGGTCGAGCTGGCCTCGCCGCTGCTGCAGCTAGCCACCACCCGCGGCAAGCTGCTCGAATTGATGTCGCTCCAGGTGCGTCCGGGCGACGTGGTCGGCGCCGAGCGCGCCTTCACGGTCGGCATCATGTCGCTGGCCGACGTGCTGTTTTCGATGTCGATGGCCGACATCCTCGACAATGTCGAATTGGCCGACGACGTGCGGATGGCATTGCTGGAGCGCGCCGGCATACTCGGCACCATGCTCGACCTGGTCGAGCGGCTGGAAAAGGCCGACACCGGCCGCCAGTTCACGGCCGCGCTGCGCAAGCTCAAGCTGAGCTCGAAGCAGGTGCGCGAGATCGAGCTGGCGGCCTTCGACTGGGTGCGCGAGCTGGTCAGCGAAGGGTAGGGTGGGCGCTTCGTGCCCACGCGGAACTGAGCGCAGCTATCGCCGCCAACACTGATCACGTTTTACGCGTGGGCGGAGCCCACCCTACGCCAGGAACAGGAACACGGTCGGCTTCTTGTGAAAATCCGGCGCCTTGCCGGCCGCCAGTTGCGCCTTCCACTTCGCCGCCGTCAGCGTGCGCACCGATTCGCTGTCCAGCGATAAATCCGTGGCCACGCACACGAGCGTGCCCGGCTGGCAGCTCGCCACCAGGGCCTCGAGCATCTGTCCATTGCGATAGGGGGTCTCGATCAGCAACTGCGTCTGTTTTTCGTTGCGCGACCGCGCTTCCAGTTCGCGGATGCGCTTGCTGCGTGCGGCAGCATCGGTCGGCAGGTAGCCGTTGAAGGCGAAGCTTTGGCCGTTCAGGCCGCTTGCCATCACGGCCAGCAGCAGCGACGACGGACCGACCAGCGGCCGCACCGTGATGCCGTGCGCGTGGGCCAGGCGCACCAGGTCGGCGCCGGGGTCGGCCACGGCCGGCACGCCCGCTTCCGAGACCAGGCCGGCGTCTTCGCCATTGAGCAAGGGTTCGAGCAATTGCTCCAGCATCGAAGCCGGCGTGTTCACGTTCAGTTCCGCGATCCGGATTTCCTGCAGCGGCCTGGCGAGCGGATGGTCGATCGCGACCAGCTTCAGGAAGGCGCGCGCGGTCTTGGCGTTCTCGGCGACGAAATAGCCGAGTTGCGCGGTGATCGCCTGGACCTGGCCGGGCAGGACATGGGACAGGGCATCGGGTGCGGCGTCGGTGGGACCGAGGGTGTTCGGAATCAGGTAGAGGGTGCCGGGCATGAGGACGAGTTAGTTGTTCTGGGTGCGGAAGAAGGCCACGCCGGCGCGGCGCAGCATGCCGGTCAGGGCGATCAGGGGCAGGCCGGTGAGGGCGGTCGGGTCGGTCGACTCGATGCGTTCGAGCAAGGCGATGCCGAGCCCTTCGTTCTTGGCGCTGCCGGCGCAATCATAGGGTTGCTCGATGCGCAGGTAGGCGTCGAGTTCGGCGTCGGGCAGGTCGCGGAAACGCACGAAGACCTGGACGTTCTCGACCTGGACGGCGGCATCGGGGTCGGCAACGCGGCCGTCCCACAGGCAGAGCGCGGTATGGAACACGACTTCGCGCCCGCGCATCGTTTGCAGCTGCGCCAGGGCGCGCGCGTGGTCGCCGGGCTTGCCGATCTGGGCGCCGTCGAGCGTGGCGACCTGGTCGGAGCCGATCACGAGCGCGCCCGGGTGCTGGGCGGCAATCGCGCCGGCCTTGGCGCGCGCCAGGCGCAAGGCGGTGGCCTCGGGCGCCTCGCCGGGGAGCGGGGTTTCGTCGATCTGCGGGGCGATCGCCTCGAAGGGCAGGTGCAGGCGCCCCAGCAGTTCGCGGCGGTAGCTGGAGCTGGAAGCGAGGATGAGTGGCGGAAGCTGTGGAACTGGGCGCGGCGGGGAAGAACTTGGTATCATGTCGGGCCGACGTCTTGAAAGTATAAGTAAAACAGATAGATAAGGCACCCCGGCAAGCAAAGCCGATGGCTCGCGCCAGGTTTCGTCGCCGCACAACGGCTGGGCTGGCTGCACTCAAAAAAACGCGCCAAGTCTTTGACTGCGCGGGGATAAGCCTGTTATTATCGCAGGTTTTCCGGGGACGTTTTCTGCAATGAGCGCTTTTGTCATCGACGCCTTTGAATTCTGCCGCACTAGCGGCTATCGCGAAGGGGTGACCCCGGTCACGGAAATGACCCGCCTGGCCGCCGATTGCGCCAACGACAGCGGTGAGATTTCCTGGTCGATCCAGGGTGGCAGCACCCCGCAAGGCTATCCGACGATGACCCTGTCGGTGGCCGGCCCGGTCCAGCTGGTATGCCAGCGCTGCCTGGCCCCGTTCGACTACCGTATCGATTCGTCGACCCAGCTGGTGCTGGGGCGCGACGACGAGGAAGCCGATCAGTTCGAGGAAGTCCTCGACGACGACAGCATCGACGTCATTGTCGGCAGCCACGCTGCCGATATCCGCGAGCTGCTCGAGGACGAAGCCCTGCTGGCCTTGCCGCAGGCGCCGAAACACGAGGTATGTCCCGACACCACGTTGCTGGACACCCTGAAGTCTGAAAAGGTCTCGCCCTTCGCCGGCTTGAAGAACCTGAAATCCGAATAAGTACCAAGCAGTAAGTAGTTGTAGTACGTCAGAACGTGTCAAACGCGTGCACAGTCGAGTATGTCAGGGCAGCGTTTTAAAACATGTCGGCAATCGTGAGATTGCCGGTGGGATACTCGATGCGCATGTTTTTTGCAAATCGGTTGTGTTAGAATTTTCGAACTTTAGTATTAGGAGTCATCATGGCAGTTCAGCAGAATAAGAAGTCCCCGTCGAAGCGCGGTATGCACCGTTCGCACGATTTCCTGGTTGCCCCAAACCTGGCAGTCGAGCCAACCACCGGTGAGACCCACCTGCGTCACCACATCAGCCCGAACGGCTTCTACCGTGGTCGCAAGGTCCTGAAGACCAAGAACGACGAGTAATCGCCGTCTTGTTTTTCGTACCATGAAAGCGGTGCAACGTATGTTGAGTGCGTGGCGCCGCTTTTTCTTTATCCCCGGCGGCACATTGTGCGCGCCGTTACGGTCGCTTCGGTTTTCACCGGGCGCCGGCATCGCGCCAGCCAGCGCGGGCATCCAATCGCCCGCTTCGTGTGAGTCGCGGTAATACCCCACAGATGACAATTAAAATATCCATCGACTGCATGGGCGGAGACCACGGTCCTTCCGTCACGATTCCTGCAGCGTTATCGTTCCTGAAACAGCAGCCTGAAGCCGAACTGATCCTGGTCGGTCTCGAGGACGTGCTGCGCGCGGAACTGAAAAAACACCACGCCGATGCGAATCCGCGCCTGTCGGTCCGCCACGCCTCGGAAGTCGTGGCCATGGACGATCCGGTCGAGGTCGCATTGCGGCGCAAGAAAGATTCCTCGATGCGCGTGGCCGTCGAGCTGGTCAAGGACGGCAGCGCCAATGCCTGCGTCTCGGCCGGCAACACCGGCGCGCTGATGGCCGTGTCGCGCTACGTCCTCAAGACGATGGCGGGCGTCGACCGCCCGGCGATCTGCTCGATCCTGCCGAACCAGAAGAACGGCCCGACCTACATGCTCGACCTCGGCGCGAACGTCGACTGCGAGCCGCACCACCTGCACCAGTTCGCGATCATGGGCTCGGTCCTGTTCTCGGCAATGGAAGGCGTGCCCAAGCCCACGATCGGCCTGCTCAATGTCGGCACCGAAGAGATCAAGGGCAACGACGTGGTGAAGAACACCGCGCTCCTGCTGCGCGCCGACCACGAACGCGGCGCCCTGAATTTCTATGGCAATGTCGAAGGCAACGACATCTTCAAGGGCACGACCAATGTCGTCGTCTGCGACGGTTTTGTCGGCAATGTGACGCTCAAGGCCGTTGAAGGCCTGTCGCGCTTCGTCAAGTCCGTTTTCAAGCAGAACGTGCTGTCGATGCTGGGCGCGGTGCTGGCCAAGGGCGCGCTCAAGAAGCTCAATCCCGAACGCTACAACGGCGCCAGCCTGCTCGGCCTGAAGGGACTGGTGTTCAAGAGCCATGGCGGCGCGAATGCGTATGCCTTTGAATGGGCAATTCGACGCGCTTTTGACGCGGCGAAATATAATGTACAAGAGCAACTGTCGACGATGATCGCCGACTTGATGCCAGACACCCCGGGCGCAGAGCGCCAGGGCTGATATTCGACGGAAACACGACGCAAGATGGGTGGAGATGCAATGACTGTCTACAGCAAAATCATCGGCACCGGCAGCTACCTGCCGGCACGCAGGGTCACTAACGACGAGCTCGCTGCCGAGCTGGCAACCAAGGGCATCGAAACCTCGGACGAGTGGATCAGCTCGCGTAGCGGCATTTCCGCGCGCTACTACGCTGCGGCCGACGAAAAATCCTCGGATCTCGCGGTCCAGGCGGCGCGCAAGGCGCTCGAGATGGCCGGCAAGACGGCGGCCGAGATCGACATGGTGATCGTCGCCAGCTCGACCCCCGATTTCCAGGGCAGCTTCCCCAGCACCGCCTGCATCGTCCAGCAAAAACTGGGCATGCTCAACAATAGTGCCGCGTTCGACGTGCAGGCCGTCTGCAGCGGCTTCGTGTACGCGGTCGCCACCGCCGACGCCTTCATCAAATCGGGCATGCACAAGACCGTGCTGGTGATCGGGGCCGAAGTGTTCTCGCGCATCCTGGACTTCGAAGACCGCACCACCTGCGTGCTGTTCGGCGACGGCGCCGGCGCCGTGGTACTGGCCGCGTCGAGCGAGCCGGGCGTCCTGGCCACCAAGCTGCATGCGGACGGCACCCATGCCGACATCCTGTCGATTCCGGCCAACCCGGCCGGCAGCGCCGCCGGCGGCGGCTTCCTGCACATGGATGGACAGGCCGTGTTCAAGCTGGCCGTTACCGTGCTCGAGCAGGTCGCAGCCGAAGTGCTGGACGCGGCGCAAATGCCGGCCTCGAGCGTGGACTGGCTGATCCCCCACCAGGCCAATATCCGGATCATGAAGAGCACGGCCAAGAAGCTCGGCCTGCCGCTCGAGCGCATGGTCGTGACCGTCGACGAGCACGGCAACACCTCGGCGGCATCGATCCCGCTGGCGCTCGACCTTGCCGTGCGCGACGGTCGAGTCAAACCGGGCGACAATGTGCTGATGGAAGGCGTGGGCGGCGGCTTCACCTGGGGCGCCATCCTGGCCCGCATGTAAGCTGCCGCACGTAATCTGCTGCAAACTGAGCTGCTGCAATAAGCTGTGGCACTGAAAGGAAGAACAACAAGATGAGCAAATTCGCATTTCTGTTTACGGGCCAGGGCGCGCAAGCGGTCGGCATGCTCAATGGCTTCGCCGGCAACCCGGTCGTCGAACAGACGGTGCTGGAAGCCTCCGACGCGCTCGGCATGGACCTCAAGCGCCTGATCGCCGAAGGCCCGAAGGAAGAGCTGGACCTCACCACCAACACCCAGCCGGTCATGCTGACCGCGGCGGTGGCCGTGTACCGCGCCTGGATCGCCGCCGGCGGCCCGGCGCCGAGCATCGTTGCCGGCCACAGCCTGGGCGAATACTCGGCGCTGGTCGCCGCGGGCGTCATCGATTTCAAGGATGCCGTGCCGCTGGTGCGTTTCCGCGCGCAATCGATGCAGGAAGCGGTGCCAGTCGGGCAGGGCGGCATGGCCGTCGTGCTGGGCCTGGCTGCCGACGAGGTGCGTGCCGTCTGCCTGGAATCCGCCCAGGGCGAAGTCGTGGAGGCCGTCAACTTCAACGAGCCGACCCAGATCGTCATCGCCGGCCACGCCGCCGCCATCGACCGCGCCTGCGAGATCGCCAAGGCCAAGGGCGCCAAGCGCGCCATGAAGCTGGCCGTCTCGGCGCCGTTCCACTCGTCGCTGCTCAAGCCTGCCTCGGACCGCCTGCGCGACTACATGGCCAAGCTCAGCTTCCATGCGCCGCAGATCGATTTGATCAACAATGTCGACGTCGCCATCGTGAACGATCCGGAAGCGATCAAGGACGCCCTGGTGCGCCAGGCGGCCGGCCCGGTGCGCTGGGTCGAAACGATGCAGATGATGGCCGCCCAGGGCGTGACCCAGGTCATCGAATGCGCTCCAAGCAAGACCCTGATCGGCATGGCCAAGCGCATCGACCCGGTGCTGGCGGGCGAGGCCCTGGTCGACCAGGCTGCGCTCGAGCGCGTGCTGGCGGCCGTCAAGGGCGCCTGAGCGGGCGTCGAACAAGCTGTATAACGCGGGCAGGGAGCCCGCCGTTTTAGACAAGAACAGGAATCACATGAATCTGCAGAATCAAGTCGCCCTCGTTACCGGCGCCTCGCGCGGCATCGGCAAGGCCATCGCACTGGAACTGGCGCGCCAGGGCGCGAAAGTCGTCGGCACCGCCACCAGCGAAGCCGGCGCCGAAGCGATCAGCGCCTACCTGGCCGAATTCGGCGGCAAGGGCCTCGTCCTGAACGTGACCGATGCGGCAGGTTGCGCCGCGGTCCTGGACGACGTGCAAAAGACCGTCGGCACCCTGTCTATCCTGGTCAACAATGCCGGCATCACCCAGGACAACCTGGCCATGCGCATGAAGGACGAGGAGTGGGACAGCGTGATCGCGACCAACCTGACGGCCGTCGGCCGCATGTCGCGCCTGGTCCTGCGCGGGATGATGAAGGCCAAGCACGGCCGCATCATCAACATCACTTCGGTGGTGGGCGCCTCGGGCAACCCGGGCCAGATGAACTACGCCGCCGCCAAGGCCGGCGTGGCCGGCATGACGCGCGCACTGGCGCGCGAAATCGGCAGCCGCAACATCACCGTCAACTGCGTGGCGCCGGGCTTCATCGACACCGACATGACCAAGGCTCTCGGCGAAGGCCAGCACGAGGCGCTGTTGACCCAGATTCCGCTGGGCCGCCTCGGCCAGCCCGAGGACATCGCCCACGCGGTGGCCTTCCTGGCCGGTCCGACCGCTGCCTACATCACCGGTACCGAGCTGCACGTTAACGGTGGCATGTACATGAATTGATGCCGGACCGATGGGCGAAACGCCGCCACGGGGCGTACGATAGGACGATCCCGATTTTGAATCGCGGCAGGATCTCATCTTTTAGCAGGAGTTTCGGCTGAATTAGCGTCAGACGCCGAAAATAGTTTTTCGGCGCGCAAACCTGATAAAATGCGCGCACTTTCCGCAACACATACCTAATGGAGCCATAACATGTCGGATATCGAACAACGCGTTAAAAAAATCGTCGCTGAGCAACTGGGTGTTGCAGAAGCCGACATCAAAATCGAGTCCTCGTTCGTTGACGACCTCGGCGCAGATTCCCTGGACACCGTTGAACTGGTGATGGCCCTGGAAGACGAATTCGAAATGGAAATCCCTGACGAGCAGGCCGAGAAGATCACCACCGTCAAGCAAGCGATCGACTACGCGACCGCGCACGTCAAGGCCTAAGCTGTTTTAGTTTTCGGGAGATTCGCTTGAGCCGTTCACGCAACCGCCGCGTTGTCATTACCGGCCTGGGCTGCATTTCACCTATCGGCAACACGATTGCCGAGGCGTGGAGCGCGGCACTGGCTGGCAAGTCAGGCATTGCCAACATCACGAAGTTCGATGCATCGCCGTTTTCGACCCGCTTCGCGGGCGAAGTCAAAGGCTTCAATATCGAGGATTACCTCCCCGCGAAAGAAGCCCGCAACATGGATACCTTCATCCATTACGGCATGGCAGCGGGCATTGAGGCGCTGCAGGATTCGGGCCTCGAAGTTACTGAAGAAAACGCCGATCGCATCGGCGTGATTGTCGGCTCGGGTATCGGCGGCTTGCCGCGGATCGAAGAGCAGAAGGACGAGTACGACCAGCGCGGCCCGCGCCGCATTTCGCCGTTCTTCGTGCCGGCGTCGATCATCAACATGATCTCGGGCGATCTTTCGATCAAGTACGGCCTGCGCGGACCGAACCTCGCCATCGTCACGGCCTGCACCACCGGCCTGCACTGCATCGGCGCGGCTGGCCGCCTGATCGAGTACGGCGATGCCGACGTGATGATCGCCGGCGGTGCCGAGTCGACCATCTCGCCGCTGGGCCTGGGCGGTTTCGCCTCGGCACGTGCGCTGTCGTCGCGCAACGACGATCCGGCCACGGCTTCGCGTCCCTGGGACCGCGACCGCGACGGCTTCGTGCTGGGCGAGGGCGCCGGTGTCATGGTGCTCGAGGAGTACGAGCATGCCAAGGCGCGCGGCGCGAAGATCTACGCCGAGCTGCTGGGCTTCGGCATGAGCGCGGATGCGAACCACATCACCGCGCCGATGGAAGACGGCAGTGGCGCCAGCCGCTGCATGGTCTCGGCCATGGCGAACGCCGGCATCAATGCCGACCAGGTGCATTACGTGAATGCGCACGGCACCTCGACGCCGCTGGGCGACCTCGCGGAAGTGCAGGGCATCAAGCGCACCTTCGGCGACCATGCGCACAAGCTCGTGGTCAACTCGACCAAGTCGATGACCGGCCACCTGTTGGGCGGCGCCGGCGGCCTCGAGTCGGTGTTCACGGTGCTGGCCATCCACAACCAGGTCTCGCCGCCGACCATCAACCTCTTCAACCAGGATCCGGCCTGCGATCTCGATTTCGTGGCGAATACCGCCCGCGACATGCAGATCGACTACGCCGTGAAGAACTCCTTCGGCTTCGGCGGTACCAACGGTACCCTCGTCTTCGCTAAGGTTTGAACCTGTTCCGCCCGGTCCGGTCTAACGGATCGGGCGCCTGATCCTGCCGCATCCCGCGCGCGGCAGGCGTTCCGCTTCTCCTTTCCTCCTTATGTCGATCGCCGTGTCCGCGCATATCGCGCCGTCACGCAGTTTGCGCGCCGTGCTCGCGCTGTTTGCGCTCGCCTGTATCGGCGCCGCCGCCGCCATTGTCCTGGTGTTGCCCGGACGCTTCATCGGCGCCCCTTTTTGCTCCGCATTTTTCCTCCTGGCAGGCCTGCTTTCCCTGCACGGATGCGTCAGCGCGACAAAGACGCACCAGATTGATGTATCTGGAACCGGCACGGTGCGGCTGACGGTAAAACAGGAGATGGAGGTCGATGCGGTGGCGCCGGAAGCAAACGTCGTTACCGTGCTGCCCGACACGCTGGTCTGGTCGCATTTTCTGCTGTTGCATCTGGGCGATGCGCAGGGAAAAACAAGGGTGGTGCCGGTGTTGCGCGACAGCCTGGCCCCGTCCGACTACCGGGCGCTGCGGGTCGCGCTGGCCGGCTCCCGCAGGCACATTTCGCCGGCGGCAACGACAAATAAAATACTTTGAACTTATTGCAGCAGGCCAACTCTTAAGCTTGAAGGGACCTCGATAAACCGTCGCGAGCGGAAGCAGATTTGGCCGCGCCCCCAAAGGGATGATGCTCGCTGTACGTTAGTACAGCGAGCATCGCAGGCCAAATAGTCGACGCGCAGTAGGTTTATCGAGGTCCCCTCAGGCGGGCAGCCAAGGGGCACCGTCAGTGACGACAGAACGCGAGGGTGATCAACTGCTGGTCGAACGTGTGCAGGCCGGTGACCGGCAGGCGTTTGATTTGCTGGTGGCGAAGTATCAGCGCAGGCTGATGCGGCTGGTCTCGCGCCTTGTGCACGACCCCGCCGAAGCGGAGGACGTGGTGCAGGAAACCTTTATCAAGGCCTTCCGCGCCTTGCGCCACTTCCGCGGCGAGTCTGCGTTTTACACTTGGCTGTACCGGATAGGCATTAACACAGCAAAAAATTTTCTCGTCACACAGGGCAGGCGTGCACCGACCTCGACCGAGGCCGATTCGGAACGCGCCGAGGGGTTTGACGATGCGGATAGCTTGCGGGACATCAACACACCAGAATCGGTGTTGGCGAGCAAGCAGATCGCGTACACGGTCAATGCAGCAATGGAAGCGCTACCGCTGGAACTGCGGACGGCGATTGTCCTGCGCGAAATTGAGGGTTTGAGCTACGAGGAAATCTCCGAAGTGATGGCTTGTCCAATCGGCACGGTGCGCAGCCGGATTTTCCGGGCGCGGGAAGTGATCGCCGAGAAATTAAGGCCCTTGCTTGACTTTCCCGCTGACAAGCGTCGGTAGTAGCGATGATCGCAAGACGGATACTTTTTCTTGAGTGTCTGGAAACCTGGGGCATTTTTGGTATTTTGGATCACGCAGCTACTGTCATGGAACCACCGATGGACACGAACAAGAAAAACCGCGAGCGTATTTCCGCCCTGTGCGACGACGCGCTGCCAAAAGACGACCACGAACTGACCAGCGCCGCGCTGCGCACGGACGAGGGGCGGGCAGCTTGGGAGGTCTATCACCTGATCGGCGATATGCTGCGTACAGGAGAGTCCGCCGACCTGTCGCCGGACTTCTCCAGCCGCCTCGCCGCGCGCCTGGCCGCCGAGCCGCTGCACCCGCGCCGCGCTGCCAGCTCCGAGGCCGAGCACGCCAAGCCGGCCGCGCTCGCCGCCTCCTCGCCATCCTCCTGATCGGCCCAGGCCGGCGCCCGCCTGCCGGGCGTCCGGTCTCCGGTAGCGGCCGGCGCAGGTTCTCCTGGCGCACCCCTGAACACGCGGGCCGGCAGCCTGGCCGGCAGCGCCCGCGTGCCGGCGTCCCGCTTGCCGCTGGCCGCTGGCCGCACCCGCGGGTTTGCCGCAAGAGGCGCATCCGCACGTCAACCTGGAAGGTCAAGACGGGACGTCAAGACGGGACGTCAAGACGGGACGTCAGGATGGCGCGACAAATCAATGGATTTTGGCTTACCATAACGTCAATTTACGTCCTCATCCCTGACTCCCATGACAAGCAAAACCCGTAGCCTAGTCCTGTCGGCCCTGCTGTTGGCGTGTGCCGGTCTGTCCACCCCTGGCGCGGCGATCGGCGCCGCACCGGTTCCCACTCCCGTGGTGACCGGACTGCCGGACTTTACCGACCTGATCGACAAGGCCGGGCCGGCGGTGGTCAACATCCGCACGACCGAGCGGGTGCGCTTGGGGCAGGGCGGTCCGGGGGAGGAGGAAATGCAGGAATTCCTGCGCCGCTTCTTCGGCCAGCCGATCCCGCGCCGGCGTTCGCCGCAGCCGCAGGGCGAGCAGGAAGTGCAGCGCGGCGTCGGTTCCGGCTTCATCATTTCGGACGACGGCTATGTGCTCACCAATGCCCACGTGGTCGAGGGCGCCGACGAGGTCACGGTCACGCTGACCGACCGCCGCGAGTTCAAGGCCAAGGTGCTGGGCGCGGACCGCCGTTCCGACGTCGCCCTGCTGAAAGTCAGCGCCACCAACCTGCCTTACCTGCGCACCGGCGACTCGAGCAAGATCCGGGTCGGCGAATGGGTGATCGCGATCGGTTCACCGTTTAATCTCGACAATACGGTCACCGCCGGCATTATCTCGGCCAAGTCGCGCGACACCGGCGACTACCTGCCGCTGATCCAGAGCGATGTCGCCGTCAACCCCGGCAACTCGGGTGGACCTTTGATCAACATGCGCGGCGAAGTCATCGGCATCAATTCGCAGATCGCCACGCTCTCCGGTGCCTATAACGGCATTTCGTTCGCCGTGCCGATCGACGAGGTGATGCGGGTTGCCGACCAGCTCAAGAAGACCGGCACGGTCACGCGCGGGCGCCTGGGCGTGCAGATCAGCGAAGTCACGCGCGACGTCGCCGAGTCGCTGGGCCTGGGCAAGGCGCGCGGCGCCGAGGTGTCGATGGTCGAGCCGGGCGGCCCGGCGGAGAAGGGCGGCATCAAGGTCGGCGACATCATCCTGAAGTTCAACGGGCAGCCGATCGAGACCACGCGCGACCTGCCGCGCATCGTCGGCGCGACCAAGATCGGCACCCGCGCCACCGTCACCGTCTGGCGCCGCGGCGCCCAGCTCGACGTGCCGGTCACCATCGTCGCCCTCGAGGACGAAAAGACGGCCGACGCCAGGCCCCAGCCGAACAAGCCGGCCCCGGGCGCCCCGCCCAACGTGCTCGGCCTGCACGTCTCGAACCTGACGGCAGCCCAGCGCAGCCAGCTGCGCATCGAGGGCGGCGTGGCGGTCGACGCCGCCGAGGGCAGGGCGGCCAGCGCCGGTATCCGCGCGGGCGACCTGATCCTGCAGATGAACAATGTCGAGATCAAGGACGCGGCCCAGTTCAATGCCCTGGCCGCCAAGCTCGATCCGAAGAAGCCGGTGGCGGTGCTGGTGCGGCGCGACAACGTCACCCAATACCTCGTCGTCAAGCCAGGCAAGTGAGGCCGCAGTGAGCACCTTTACCCTCTATTCGCGCAGCTACTGCCACCTGTGCGAAGACATGCTGGCGGCGCTGCAGGCGCTGGCGCCGGCCGGCCGGCCCTTCGAGGTCGAGGTGATCGACGTCGATGCCGACCCGGCGCTGGTGGAGCGCTTCGACGAGCTGGTGCCGGTGCTGTACGGCCGGCTCGACGAGCCGGAACTCTGCCATTACTTTCTCGACGATGCCGCCGTGCGGCGCTACCTCGAGGGCGTGGCCGAGCAGGCAATGTAGGGTGGGGACGCCTGCCCGCGCGGTCGTGCCCGTGCATGTCCGTCCGTTGGCGATTCCTTCGGCGCCGCCTCCGCGTGGGCTCAAGTGCCCACCCTGCGCCCTCCAATCATGCCGACACGACGCAGGCTTGCGCGTGGGCACAGGGTGCCCAGTCTAGGTCCTTCGCGGCCGCCCTGGCGGCAATTCGTCCTTTCGCCTCGTCGACTTCCTCACAAACCGGGCTTTCTACCCTGAAATCCGGTAAAATGCCTGGTTTGAAAAAAGCTTCCAGCGCTGTCCCGGAAGCTTCGCACGTAGAGCTAAGTTGAACTCAGTTGAATTCAGTTGAACTAAGGCGCTCGCCTGGGGAAGACACGCCCCCCACGGAGCGCTTTTTTCTTGTTGCGCCGGCAGTTCGCGGCGCCGGCCGGCCACCCGCCTGCGGCCTCGCCCCTTTTTGGTTTTGAGCTTTGTTAATGAACAACATACGTAACTTCTCCATCATCGCCCACATCGACCACGGTAAATCGACCCTGGCCGACCGCATCATCCAGCTGTGCGGCGGCCTGTCGGACCGCGAAATGGACGCGCAGGTGCTCGACTCGATGGACCTGGAGCGCGAGCGCGGCATTACCATCAAGGCGCAGACCGCGGCCTTGCAGTACAAGGCGCGCGACGGCCAGACCTATAACCTGAACCTGATCGACACCCCCGGCCACGTCGACTTCAGCTACGAAGTCTCGCGCTCGCTGTCGGCGTGCGAAGGCGCGCTGCTGGTGGTCGACGCCAGCCAGGGTGTCGAGGCGCAGACGGTCGCCAACTGCTACACCGCGCTCGACCTGGGCGTGGAAGTCGTGCCGATCCTGAACAAGATCGACCTGCCGCACGCCGACCCGGACAACGCCAAGAAGGAAATCGAAGACGTCATCGGCATCGATGCGTCCGACGCGACCGTGTGCTCGGCCAAGACCGGCCTGGGCGTGGAAGACGTGCTGGAAACCCTGATCGCCAAGGTGCCGCCGCCGAAGGGCGATCCGGACGCGCCGCTGCAGGCGCTGATCGTCGACTCCTGGTACGACCCGTATGTCGGTGTCGTCATGCTGGTGCGCGTGGTCAACGGCACCCTGCGCCCGAAAGAGAAGATCCTCCTGATGGCCACCGAATCGGTCAACCTGGTCGAGAACATCGGTATCTTCACGCCGCGCTCGGTCTCGCTGCCGCAACTGTCCGCCGGCCAGGTGGGTTTCATCATCGCCGGCATCAAGGAACTGACCGCCGCCAAGGTGGGCGACACCGTCACCCTGGCCAGCCGTCCGGCGGCCGCGCCGCTGCCGGGCTTCAAGGAAGTCCAGCCGCAGGTGTTCGCCGGCCTGTTCCCGGTCGAAGCCAACCAGTACGACGCGCTGCGCGACTCGCTGGAAAAGCTCAAGCTGAACGACGCCGCCCTGATGTACGAGCCGGAAGTGTCGCAGGCGCTGGGCTTCGGTTTCCGCTGCGGCTTCCTGGGCCTCTTGCACATGGAAATCGTGCAGGAACGCCTGGAGCGCGAATTCGACATGGACCTGATCACGACGGCGCCGACCGTGGTGTACGAGGTCGAGATGCGCGATGGCTCGATCATCCGCGTCGACAATCCGTCGAAGATGCCGGAACCGTCCAAGATCAACGAGGTGCGCGAGCCGATCGTCGACGTCAATCTGTACATGCCGCAGGAATATGTCGGCTCGGTCATGACGCTGTGTAACGGCAAGCGCGGCATCCAGATGGACATGGCCTACCACGGCCGCCAGGTCAAGCTGCACTACGAGATCCCGATGGCGGAGATCGTGCTCGACTTCTTCGATCGCCTGAAGTCGACCTCGCGCGGCTATGCCTCGATGGATTACGAGTTCAAGGAAAACCGCGCCGCCGACGTGGTGAAGGTCGACATGCTGATCAACAGCGAGAAGGTCGATGCGCTAGCCATCATCGTGCACCGCGCCAACGCACCGTACCGCGGCCGCCAGGTGGCCGCCAAGATGCGCGAACTGATCCCGCGCCAGATGTTCGACGTGGCGATCCAGGCGGCCATCGGCGCCACCATCATCTCGCGCGAAAACGTCAAGGCGCTGCGCAAGAACGTGCTGGCGAAGTGCTATGGCGGCGACATCAGCCGTAAAAAGAAACTGCTTGAGAAACAAAAAGCCGGTAAGAAACGCATGAAACAGGTGGGTTCGGTGGAAATTCCACAGGAAGCCTTCCTCGCGATCCTTCAAGTGGAAGACAAATAACGATGCAACCAATCCTGGCGAATTTTGCGCTTATCCTGCTCGTGCTCATGGTGATCACGGGCGTCATCTGGTTCTGGGATGTGCTGGTCCTGTCCAAGCAGCGCCGCGCCGCCGCCGATGCCGCACTGGCCGAGTACGACGCACGCATGGCCAAGCTCACCAGCGAAGGCATCAAGGTCGACAGCAACAAGCGCGCCGCGATCGAAGCGGCGCACTTGCGCCAGCCGACCTGGGTCGAGTATTCGGGCAGTTTCTTCCCGGTGATCGCACTCGTGTTCTTCCTGCGCTCCTTCCTGTGGGAGCCGTTCAAGATTCCGTCGAGCTCGATGGTGCCGACCCTCGAGGTCGGCGACCTGATCCTCGTGAACAAGTACACCTACGGTATTCGCTTGCCCATCGTCAACAAGAAGATCATCGAGATCAACGATCCGCAGCGTGGCGATGTGATGGTCTTCAAGTATCCGAAGGACATGAGCCAGGACTACATCAAGCGCGTCATCGGTGTGCCAGGCGACAAGATTACCTACGAAAACAAGCGGCTTACGGTGAACGGCAAGGCGGTCGAATACACGCCGCTCGACGATTACCTGGACGCGGACCGGCCGATCTATCACAAGCAATTTATCGAAGAGCTGCCGGGCAGCCGGCACCGTATCCTGAACACGGAGCCGGCGCGCTCCTTCAATCTCGATGCCGTGGAGAACTTCCCACACCGGGAAGCCTGCGACTATTCGTACGACAAATTTACCTGTATCGTACCGGAAGGCAATTACTTCATGATGGGTGACAACCGCGACAACAGTGCGGACAGCCGTTACTGGGGTTTTGTTCCCGACAAAAATATCGTCGGCAAAGCCTTCCTGGTGTGGATGAACTTCGGCGATCCGAAGCGCATCGGCGGCATCCAGTGACGGCGCTGCCGTCGTCGCTGAGGAGGCAAGATGTGCAAACATAAGCAAGTGGGTCTGGAGCGGCAGCGGGGCATCTCGCTCACCGGGCTGATCCTGGTATTGATGGTGCTGGGGCTGTTCGCGGTCCTGGCCATCAAGATCGTGCCGTCCTGGCTCGAATACCGCTCGGTGCAGGACGGTATCGTTCGCGCCAAGGCCGCGGGCGGCTCGACTGCCGAGATGCAGCAGGCCTTCGACAAGTTTGCTGAAATCAACAACGTCGAAGCCGTGCGCGGCCGTGACCTCGTCATCAGCCGTGACGGCGCCAGCCCCGAAATCAGCTTCGCCTACGAAAAGCGCATCCCGCTGACCGGGAAAGCGACCCTTGTCATCGATTACGATGGCACCACCGAGGCCAGCGGCGTCGTCGCGGCAAAGTCCGCCGCTGCCGACTGAGCGCACCTGGCCCGCGGCCGGCTTGCTCCGCCCGCCGCGCCGGCGCGCTGGCGGAAGCGCAGGCGCCGATGCGGCGTCTGCCGTCCGGAGGACCGTCCTCCAGCACACCCTGCGCGCCGCCGGTGCGGCCCCGGCCGGCTCGGTCCGGCTGCATAAGCGCCGCCGCGCGCGGCGTTCGTACTAGAATGAACCCATGATGAATCTTCAGTTACTGCAAACGCGCCTAGGTTATACGTTCCGGAACGCTGCTTTGTTGCAGCAGGCCCTGACGCACCGCAGCCATAGCGCCCTGCATAACGAGCGCCTCGAGTTCCTTGGCGATTCGATCCTCAACTGCGTGGTCGCCTCGATCCTGTACGAGCGCTTCACCCATCTGGACGAGGGCGACCTGTCGCGCCTGCGCGCCAACCTGGTCAAGCAGCAGTCCTTGTTCGAAATCGCCCAGAAGCTCGAACTGTCGCAGTTCCTGCGCCTGGGGGAGGGCGAGCTGAAGTCGGGCGGTTTCCGCCGGCCGTCGATCCTCGCCGACACCCTCGAGGCCCTGCTCGGCGCGATTTTCCTCGACGCCGGTTTCGAGGCGGCGCGCGAGGTCATCCGCGCCTTTTACATCCCCCTGCTCGACACGGTCGACCCGCGCACGCTCGGCAAGGACGCCAAGACGCTGCTGCAGGAGTTCCTGCAGAGCCGCCGCATCGCACTGCCGACCTATAACGTGATCGCCACCCACGGCGCCGCCCACAACCAGGAATTCGAGATCGAATGCCTGGTCCCGAAACTGAACATCCAGGTCTTCGGCCGCGGCGGCAGCCGCCGCGCCGGCGAACAGGCCGCCGCCCGCCTGGCGCTCGACACGGCCGAACAGGCGCTGCGCAAGACGCCGGCCGCCGGCCGCAAGGCCAAGCCGCGTGCCGCCCAGCTCAAGCTGGCCGGCATCGCCACCATCCAGGGCGAGGACGCGGCCAATGCGCAGGCCCCGGCCGCCGTCGCCCCTACCAAACAGGCATGAACGAAGCATGAATACCGAAAACAACCCCGCCGACCAGCAATCCGCCGAACACGAATCTGCCAAGACGGCCGACAATCAAGCCGACAAGCAGGCCGACAAGCAGCCCGCCGGCGACAAGCCGGCGGTCGATGTGGACGCCTTCTTCGCCGACCGCAGCGACGCCAGCGGCGGCACCTCGGCCGAGGGCTTCCGTTGCGGCTACATCGCCATCGTCGGCCGCCCGAACGTGGGCAAGTCGACGCTGATGAACGTGCTGATCGGGGCCAAGGTATCGATTACCTCGCGCAAGGCGCAGACCACGCGCCACCGCATCACCGGCATCCAGACCATCGAGGATGCCCAGTTTATCTATGTCGATACGCCGGGCTTCCAGACGCGTCATGCGAATGCACTGAACAAAACCCTGAACAAGACTGTCTCGAACACGCTGACGGCATCGGACGTGGTGCTCTTCCTGGTCGAGGCCGGCACCTTCGGGCCCGCCGACCAGCAAGTGCTCGACCTGCTGCCGAAGAACGTGCCCGTGATCCTGGTCATCAACAAGTCCGACCGCATGAAGGACAAGGCCACCCTGATGCCGTTCGCGCAGAAGGTGGCCTCGCTGCGCGACTTCACCGCCATCGTGCCGGTGTCGGCCAAGATGCGCTTCCAGGTCGACGCCCTCGAACGCGAGATCCGCAAGCACCTGCCGGAAAACCCGCCGGTGTTCGGACCGGACGACATCACCGACCGCAGCGAGAAATTCCTGGCCGCCGAGATCGTGCGCGAAAAGGTATTCCGCCTGCTGGGTGACGAGCTGCCTTACACCAGCACGGTCATCATCGAGCAGTTCATCCAGGAGGGCAACCTGCGCCGCATCTTCGCCGCCATCCTGGTCGAGCGCGACACGCACAAGTCCATGATCATCGGCAACAAGGGCGCCCGCCTGAAGGAAATCTCGACCCAGTCGCGCCTCGACATGGAAAAGCTGTTCGACGGCCCCGTGTACCTGGAGATCTGGGTCAAGGTGAAGTCGGGCTGGGCCGACAACGAAGCAGGCCTGCGCGCCTACGGCTACGAGTAAGGCCGGGCCGATCCAGCACGCATGACGAGCCCCGACGCCGACCTCCAGCCCCGCGACGCCCAGGCGGCCGTGCCCGCCGCGGAGGCGCCGCGCACGGGCCAGCCTGCCGCGCCGGCGCGCCGCAACCGGGCGCCGGTCGGCAACCTGCGCATCAATGGCCAGCCCTCGTTCGTGCTGCACAGCTATCCCTACAAGGAAACGAGCCTCATCGTCGACCTGTTCACCCGCGACCACGGCCGCATCGCGGTGGTGGCCAAGGGTGCCAAGCGGCCGCTGTCGAAGCTGCGCGGCGTGCTGCAAACCTTCCAGCCGCTGTCGGTCTCCTGGAGCGGCAAGTCCGAACTGCGCACGCTGATCGACGCCGAGTGGGTAGGCGGCATGCTGCCGCTGGAGCGTACCGCGCTCCTGTGCGGCTTTTACCTGAACGAGCTGCTGGTCAGGCTGCTGGCCCGCGACGACCCGCACCGCGCGCTGTTCGACCACTACGTTTCCACGCTCAACGAGCTGGCGCATGGCGAACCGGCACAAATCGCCTTGCGAAAATTCGAACGGGCCTTACTTAAGGAAACAGGCGTCGCCGCCGACCTGGGCCGTTCGACGACGACGCGCGAAGCGGTGCAGGCTGCCGTCGACTACGTGGTCGATCCCGAGCGCGGGGCGCGCGAAGCGCGGGTGTCCGACGTCTGGCCGGTGGTATCCGGCAAAACCCTGCTGGACATGGAGCGCGAGGATTACGGCGACCCGGCCACCCAAAGCCAGAGCAAGCAGCTGATGCGTTTCCTGCTGGCGCACCACCTGGGCGGCACGCCGCTCAACACCCGGCAGATTTTGATCGACTTGATGCAGTTATAACACCTGAATAACATGAGCTTCCTGCAACCCGCCGGCCCGGTCATCGACCTGGGCGTCAACATCGACCACATCGCCACCGTGCGCAATGCGCGCGGCACCGTGTATCCGGACCCGCTGCGCGCGGCCTTGCTGGCCGAGCAGGCCGGCGCCGACCTGATCACGCTGCACCTGCGCGAAGACCGCCGCCACATCAAGGATGCCGACGTGATCGCGATGCGCCCGCAACTGGCCACGCGCATGAACCTGGAAGCGGCGGTCACGCAGGAGATGATCGACTTCGCCTGCCAGGTCCGCCCGCAGGACGTCTGCCTGGTGCCCGAGCGGCGCGAGGAAGTCACCACCGAAGGCGGGCTCGACGTGATCCGCTATTTCCACGAGGTCGAGACGGCAGTGCAACAGCTGAAAGGCGAGGGCATCCGCGTATCGCTCTTCATCGACGCCGACGAGGCCCAGATCGAAGCGGCGGCGCGTACCGGCGCCACCGTGATCGAGCTGCATACGGGGCGCTATGCCGAAGCCGAAGGCGCCGCGGTCCAGCACGAGCTCGAGCGCATCCAGGCCGGCGCGCTGGCGGGCGTGCGCCACGGCCTGGTGGTGAACGCGGGCCACGGCCTGCATTACACCAACGTGCAGCCGGTAGCGGCCATCCGCGAGATCGCCGAACTCAACATCGGCCACGCGATTGTCGCCCATGCGCTGTTCGCCGGCTGGGAAAATGCGGTGCGCGAGATGAAGGCGATCATGGTGGCGGCCCGGCTCGGCGTGTCGCTGGGGGCCGCAAAATGATCTATGGAATCGGCACCGACATCGTCCAGATCTCGCGTGTCGAGGCGGCGCTGGCGCGCAACGAGCGCTTCGCCGAGAAGATCCTCGGCCCCGAGGAGCTCGAGAAATTTCGTGCGCGGCGCGCGCGCAGCGAAGTGCGCGGCCTGCGCTTTCTCGCCACCCGCTTTTCGGCCAAGGAGGCGTTTTCCAAGGCGATCGGCTTCGGCATGCGCATGCCGATGACCTGGCGCTCGGCCCAGATGCTCAATGCCCCGAGCGGCAAGCCGGTCATCGTGTGCAGCGGCGCACTCGACGCATTCATGCGCGAGCACCGCCTGAGCGCCCAGGTCACGATCAGCGACGAGGCCGACTATGGCGTCGCTTTCGTGATCGTTACCCAGGACCCGGCGGCGTCCTGAGCCCATTCGTCCGCACCACCAACGCAAGTGACAGCCAGTGACCAAGGAAGTGCAATCCCCCGAGCTGCCGGATCGACCGGCGCCAGACAACCAGCCGGCCGATGAGGTAGCCAATGAGGTGGCCAATGAGGTGGCCAATGAGGTGGCCGAAGCGCCCGTCGCCTATGCGGCCGCGGGCGGTGCCGCCATGCCGGCCCCGCATCCCGTCGAGGGCAAGCCCAGGCGTGCCCGCGCCGCCCGCAGCAAGCCGGCCGAGGCCCCGGCACCACGTGTGCGCCCCGACGCCTGGCAGGCCGTGAAGGAAGAGCTGACCGCCACCCTGAAGGGCGACGCGGCCGACCCCGTGCAGCCCGGCGCCACGGCCAGGGAGCAGGTGCTGGCGACGGTCGCCAAGTTGCCCGACCTGCCGGGCGTGTACCGCTATTTCGACGCCAACCAGAACGTGCTATATGTCGGCAAGGCGCGCAACCTCAAGAAGCGCGTGTCGAGCTATTTCCAGAAAAACCTGTCGAGCCCGCGCATCGCGATGATGGTGGCGCAGATCGCCAACCTGGAGACGACGATCACGCACAGCGAGGCCGAAGCCCTGATCCTGGAAAACAACCTGATCAAGGCGCTCAAGCCCCGCTACAACATCCTGTTCCGCGACGACAAATCCTACCCCTACCTGAAGCTCTCGGGGGGCGATTTTCCGCGCATGGCCTATTACCGCGGCGCCCTCGACAAGCGCAGCCAGTATTTCGGCCCTTTCCCGAGCGCCTGGGCGGTGAAGGAATCGATGCAGATCCTGCAAAAGGTGTTCATGCTGCGCACCTGCGAGGACAGCGTGTTTGCCAACCGCACGCGGCCCTGCCTGCTGCACCAGATCGGGCGCTGCAGCGGACCTTGCGTGAACCTGATCGCCAAGGATGAGTACAAGGTAGACGTCGAGAACGCGGCCAAGTTCCTGCGCGGGCGCCAGACCGAGGTGCTGGAAGACCTGGAGCAAAAGATGCACGGCTTCGCCGAAAAGCTGATGTTCGAGCAGGCGGCCGGGGTGCGCAACCAGATCCAGTCGCTCTCGCGCGTGCTGCACCAGCAGAGCATGGAAACGACGGGCGACGCCGACGTCGACGTGATCGCCGTGGTGGTGCAGGGCGGACGCGCCTGCGTCAACCTGGCCATGGTGCGCGGCGGGCGCCACCTGGGCGACCGTGCCTACTTCCCGACCCAGGTCGCCGAGGCGATCGCCGAGCAGTCGATCGAATGCGAGGTGCTGGCTGCCTTCCTGGTGCAGCACTACACCGACAAGTTCATCCCGGGCACCCTGATCCTGAACATCGAGTTCGACCAGCCCGAACTGATGGTGGCGCTGACCGAGCAGTGCGGGCACCGGATCAACCTGATTTTCCAGCCGCAGGGCCAGCGCCGCCAGTGGCTTGAGCTCGCTCAGAAGGGCGCCGAGATCTCCCTGGCGCGCCTGTTGTCTGAACAAGGGTCGCAGCAGTCGCGCACGCGCGCCCTGGCCGAGGCGCTTTCGCTGGACGCGGCCGACCTCGACAGCTTGCGCATCGAATGCTTCGACATCAGCCACACGGCGGGCGAGGCGACCCAGGCCTCCTGCGTCGTGTTCCACCACCACGCGATGCAGAATGCGGAATACCGGCGCTACAACATCAATGACATCACCCCGGGCGACGACTACGCGGCGATGCGCCAGGTACTCATGCGCCGCTACGAGAAGGTCGCCGGCGGCGACGGCGTCATGCCCGACGTCGTGCTGGTCGACGGCGGCAAGGGCCAGGTCGAGATGGCGCGCCAGGTCTTGTCCGAACTCGGGCTCGACATCGGCCTGATCGTCGGCGTGGCGAAGGGAGAAGGGCGCCGGGTCGGCCTGGAGACGCTGATCTTCGCCGATGGCCGGGCGCCGCAGGAACTCGGCAAGGAGTCGGCCGCCCTAATGCTCGTCGCCCTGATCCGCGACGAGGCGCACCGTTTCGCCATTACAGGCATGCGCGCCAAGCGCGCCAAGGCACGCCAGGCCTCGCGCCTCGAGGAGATCGAGGGCATCGGCGCCAAGCGCCGCCAGCGCTTGCTCGCCCGCTTCGGCGGCCTGCGCGGCGTGATCGACGCCAGCGTCGAAGACCTGTGCCAGGTCGAGGGCATCTCGACGGCGCTGGCGGAAGAGATTTACCGGCAGTTGCACTGAGCCGCGCAGGGTGCTTGAGGTCACTGGCCTCAAGCACCCCTGCGCCGGTCCGCCGCTGTCCTGCGCCCGAGCTCAACTGGTTTAAAGAGCAATACCCATGTAGACTAGCGGCGCACGCATTTTTCCAACGGTAAGCCAGTTCAAGCCCCTATGCCTTTTAACATCCCGATTCTCCTGACCTGGTTACGTGTAGCACTGATCCCCCTCGTTGTCGGCGTTTACTACCTCCCCACCCACTGGCTTCCGGTAGCCGACCGCAACCTCGCGGCGACCCTGGTCTTCATCGTGGCCGCCGTCACCGACTGGTTCGACGGCTTCCTCGCACGGCGCTGGAACGAAACCTCGGCCTTCGGCGCCTTCCTCGATCCGGTGGCCGACAAGCTGATGGTCGCCGGCGCCTTGCTGGTCCTCATCCAGCTCGACCGGGTGAATGCGATCATTGCCTTCATCATCATCGGCCGCGAGATCACGATCTCTGCCCTGCGCGAATGGATGGCCGAAATCGGGGCCCGCAAGTCGGTGGCCGTGAGCTCGCTGGGCAAGGTCAAGACCGCGGCCCAGATGGCGGCGATCCCGATGCTGCTGTTCCATGACCGCCTGCTGGGCCTGGACATGTACTACTGGGGCCAGGTCTTCCTGTGGGTCGCCGGTGTGCTCACCGTATGGTCGATGTTCTACTATCTGCGCCGCGCGTGGCCGCTGATTAAAGAAAAGAGCGGAAACTTGTAAGATTAATTCTTCGGCATCCTTGACGTACGGATCAGATCATCTATAATGCTTGCCTGTTGCGACGACAACGCAGCAAACGACAGACAAAGCGGGAGTAGCTCAGTTGGTAGAGCGCAACCTTGCCAAGGTTGAGGTCGAGAGTTCGAGACTCTTCTCCCGCTCCAGCGTTTGCAGCGAAGTCAGCAAAAACAGCGTGTCTTGGAAGTTGAAACAATTTCTGCGATAATCGATGTTTCCAGTATGCGGGAGTAGCTCAGTTGGTAGAGCGCAACCTTGCCAAGGTTGAGGTCGAGAGTTCGAGACTCTTCTCCCGCTCCAGTCACCTGGAGCAGCAGTAGTAGTAAAGGTAGTAACACTCCGTGCGGGAGTAGCTCAGTTGGTAGAGCGCAACCTTGCCAAGGTTGAGGTCGAGAGTTCGAGACTCTTCTCCCGCTCCACAAGGCGTGTCATAGCAGGACTCCTAAGCGGGAGTAGCTCAGTTGGTAGAGCGCAACCTTGCCAAGGTTGAGGTCGAGAGTTCGAGACTCTTCT
Organism: Massilia sp. GCM10023247; assembly: GCF_042653325.1. NCBI lineage: Bacteria > Pseudomonadati > Pseudomonadota > Betaproteobacteria > Burkholderiales > Oxalobacteraceae > Massilia > Massilia sp. GCM10023247. The sequence goes on along the minus strand of NZ_JBHSIB010000023.1, from coordinate 7,107 downwards.
CCCGCTCCAGAATTCAGAGAGGACATTTCTTCTCATGTTGATTTGGAACATAACCGTCCGGGTCAGCAGTCGTACAGTATACTCTGGCGAGGTAGCAAAGCGGTTATGCAGCGGCCTGCAAAGCCGTCTAGACGGGTTCGACTCCCGTCCTCGCCTCCAGAATGCACGAACAAAATCGCCGCCCGTCGGCGATTTTGCATTTCTGGATCCACAATAGCGAAAATGACCATGCGTCGCGAAATCAAGACTTTCAAGGAAGCCGGTGTGCTGACGCTCAGCGTCTGGCGCGAAGCGATCCATTTTTTTCTCAGTATCGAGTTGTGGCTGATGGTGCTGGTGGCCGCGGCCACCGTCGGCGGCGTCTGGCTCGCCGTCCTCGGCGACTGGCGCTGCCTGCTGTCCTTCGGTTTTGCGATCGGCTATGTCGTCGCCCGGACGATATTGCACGTCAGGCGCCTCCTGACCTGGCCCTTCATCTGAGCCGACGCGCTCGCTGTCCTGCCGCCTGCCTGCGCCAGCGCCATGCCCGTCACACCAGTTCGTAACGCGCCCGGTAGGGCCGGAATCCGATCCGGCGCTTGAAGTCGCGCAGTCCCGGCTGGGCGCCGAGAAAAGTGTCGTACATGAAGTAATCGACCGCGCCTTCCTCGATCAGGCGGCACACGATCGTGGCCAGCAGCAGGTACATGATGCCGTCGTTGTTCTTGTAGCCCATCAGCTGGTCGGTTGAAACAAAATTACCATAGCGCAGGGTACTGCAATAGGCCGTCAGGCGGTCCTCGGGATCGAAGACGCCGTAACATGTACCGTGGGGCAGGTTGTCGTAGCGGGTTTTCTTGACCAGGTAGGCGTCGTCCATCGGACGGCCCTGGCGTTCCTCGCAGGACGTATGGATGGCGTGGATCTCGTCGATGTGGTCGTTGCGGTCGATCGGGCGCAGCCGGTAGCCGCGGGCAGCCGCCTTCCGGCTTTTCTGGCCGGCATAGCCGTCGCGGCGCACGCTGTGCAGGTAGTTGCTGGCCTCGCCGCCAAAGGCCGCCAGGTCGATCAGGGCAATCCCCATCGTCTTGTTGCGGATGAGCTTCAGGCGTGGATGGCGCCGCGTGAAATTGGCATGGGCGCGGGGAATGTGCTCCGGATGCAGGCGTCGCTCGAAGCGCAGCCGGGCCACCGGCAGGCGCGCCAGTTGCGCCACGACCAGCGCGCGATCCATCAGCTTTGCGAATAGTTCTGACGTTTCCATAAGTACTCCTCATGTCGGGCGCTGGCGGCGGACCCGTTCTGCCGGACGACGTGAAGTTGGATCAGCCTGTCAAGTCAGAGTCGCAGGAAACTGAACAGTTCCCCGTTCACGCCTGATTTCACGCAAACCCTGACGGTCTCTCTGCCATAAGCTGATCGAATCCACTGACAGCGAGGCCAATACCATGTACCCGACAGCGCGCCCCAGCCGGCGCCATAGCACTTGCCCGCCGCCGTGCATCGGCTGCGCAGGTGCCGGGCGGCCCTGCGCCGGGAGCCTGCCATGAGCCGTGCGGCGCCCCGCGTCAGCGTGCTCATGCCCAGCTACGAGCAGGCCGCCTTCCTGCCGCGCGCACTCGACAGCCTCCTGGCGCAGTCCATGGGCGACTGGGAAGCGATCGTCATCGACGACGGCTCCGGCAGCGCAACCTGCGAGGCGCTGGCACGCTGGCGCGATGACCCGCACGCCTCCGCTTTACGCGTTCCTGGTTCACGCGTTCCTGGTTCACGCGTTCCTGATTCACGCGTTTATTACTTGCGCAACGAGCGCAACGAGGGGCTGGGGCGCTCGCTCAACATCGGGCTGGAGCACGCGCGGGCACCGCTCATCGCCTACCTGCCCAGCGACGATGTCTACTACCGCCACCACCTGGCGCAGCTGTGCGCCGCGCTCGACGGCAAGCCGGAGGCCGTGCTGGCCTATTCGGGCCTGCGCCACCACTACAACCGCAGCGCAGCCGGGCCGCTTCCCGGCGGCTGGCTGCAACTGGTGCAATGCCTGCACCGGCGCAGCGCCGCGCGCTGGGTCGAGCGCGCCGAGTTCGAGTCCGACGACCTCGAACAACTGTTCTGGCGGCGCCTGCGCCCGCTGGGCGATTTTGCCGGCACCGGCAGCGTCAGTTGCGAATGGGTCGACCACCCGGCACAGCGCCACAAACTGATGCAGGAACCGCTGGGCGGCATCAACCCGTTCCGCCAGCACTACCGCGTCGAAGTGCCGCTGCGCTTTCGCAGCTCGGTGGGCAATGCCATCGACGAGGTAGGACAGTACCGGGCGGCACGCGAGCGCGCACCGGCCGCACGCGCCGCCGACGGCTTGCGCATCGTGCTGGCGGGCGAACTGGCCTACAACGCAGACCGCGTGCTCGCCCTGGCCGAGGCGGGCCATGCGCTGTACGGTCTCTGGACGCGCCAGCCCAACTGGTTCAATACCGTCGGCCCGCTGCCCTTCGGCCACGTCCAGGACTTGCCGGCGCACGACTGGCGCGCCGCGATCGAACGGCTCCGGCCCGACATCATCTATGGCCTGCTGAACTGGCAGGCGGTCCCGTTCGCCCACGAAGTGATGCTGGCCACGCGCGGCATTCCCTTCGTCTGGCATTTCAAGGAGGGGCCGTTCATCTGTATCGAGAAGGGGAGCTGGCCGCAGCTGGCTGCCCTGTACCGCGAGGCCGACGGACGCATCTTCAGCAGCCCCGAGATGCGCGACTGGTTCGATACCGCCGTGCCGGGTCTCTCGACCATGGGGCCCACACATGTGCTCGATGGAGATCTGCCGCTGGCCGCCTCGGTCGCCGGCGAGCCGTCGCCACGGCTGTCCGCGCGCGACGGCGTCATCCATACCGTCGTGCCCGGACGGCCGATCGGCCTGCATCCGCACACGGTGGCGCAGCTGGCGGGCGAGGGCGTGCACTTGCATTTCTATGGCGACTTCACCCAGGGCCAGTGGCGCGGCTGGATCAAGGACGCCCAGGCGCTGGCACCGGGCCACCTGCACCTGCATGCCAATGTCGAGCAGGCGCGCTGGCGCAGCGAATTCTCGCGCTACGACGCCGGCTGGCTGCACGCCTTCGCCAGCGCCAACGAGGGCGAGCTGCGCCGTGCGAACTGGGACGACCTGAACCTGCCGGCGCGGCTGTCGACGCTCGCTGCGGCCGGACTGCCGATGATCCAGCGCGACAATACCGGGGCGATCGTCGCCGCCCAGGCCCTGGCACGCGACTGCGACATCGGCGTGTTTTATCGGGACATCGCCGAGCTGGCCGACAAGCTGCGCGACCGTCCCGCGCTCGATGCCATCCGCGCGCGGGTGGAGGCGAACCGGCAGCGCTTCTGCTTCGATGCGCACGTGCCCGAACTGGTCGGATTCTTCCGCCAGGTGATTGCCGCGGCACGCGCAGGGAGCCCGGCCGGCTCCCTGTGGGCGGCGCAAGCTCCTGCTCCGATGTGAATCGAAGCGGCCTTGTCAGCGCACACGGGCGGCATGGGCCGGCCGGCGCCGCATCAGAACGACATCGGCACCCGCACCATCAGTGTGACGTCCGGCGTGTCGCGGGTCAGGCCGGCGCCGACGGCCACGCTGAGCGTCTTCTTGTCGCTCAGGCGGTAGGAGTAGCCGATCAGGAGCGTGCCGAGCTGGAGCCGCACCGATCCCGGCACGGTGACGCCGGACTGCTTCGTGCGCGCGATCGAGTTGTGGTCGTAGCCGACGCTGAACGAGGCCTTGTCGTTGAGCGCCAGGCCCATGCCGAAATTGAAGCCGATGACGCCGCCCGGGGCGACTTCGCCGAGCGGTTCCTGCACCCCGCCGATCACCGTGCGCGCGACGGTGCGCTTGAAGTTGTGCAGGTAGCTGAAGCTGCCGAAGAAGACGGCCGGGTCCGAGGGGAAGAGCCAGGTCAGGCTCGGCTGCAGCGAATGGAAGCCGGAGCCGGTCGGCAGTTCCAGCGGCAGGCCGGTGCCGGTGATGTTGTCGCCGATGCAGCGGCGCTGGCAATCGGTGACGACTTCGAAGGGGTCCTTGCCGGTGCGCGACTTGTAGCGTAGCCCACCGATGAAATACGGCTTGTCCGGACCGCCATCGTTGAGCTGGTAGCGTGCCGCCAGCTCGACGTCGCCGAGCGAGCGGCCGCTGGTCTCGAAGGCGCGCTCGACCGCGGTGCCGGTGAACACTTCGCGGCTGACGGTCGCGTCGCTGCGGTAGACATACGGCAGCTTGGCCTCGACCTCGAAGCGGTTGGTCAGGCCGCGGCGCAGGGTCAGGCTGGCAGTCGTCGTGTTGCGCTTGACCTCGCGCACGTCGATCAGGCCGATCAGCAGGGCAGGGATCACGGTATAGCCGACCAGCGCCACGCGGTTGCTGGAGGAATAGCCGTACTGGAGGGCAGGCTCGACGACGTATTTGCCGCGTGGCGTCAGCACGCCGGGCTGCTCGAAGATCGGGGCCACCTCGGGCAGGCGGCTGTCGCGCGCCGGAGCACGGCCGACGGCGGCCGTGCCGGCGGCCGGTGCCGCCACCGGGGCGGTCGGCGCGCTGGCCGGTCCGCCGACGGGCGCGGCCGGTGCGGCCGGGGCCTGGGGCGCGCCGCCGGTACCGCGCAGCAGCTCGAGCTGGGCGCCGGATGCCGGCACGGCCAGTCCTGCCGCCAGGGGCGACGCCGAGGCCGGATTGGCGGCCGCGCCCGCGGCGATGGCGGCGCCCCGGGTGGCTGCCAGTTCGGCATCCGATGCGGGCGGCGCCGCCGTGCCTGCGAGGAAGGGCGGCGCCGCGGCAGCCGGTGCAGCGGCCGGATCGGGAGCGGGAGCAACAGCGGGAACAACTGCGGGAACAACTGCGCGCGCGCTGCGCACGCCGCGCTCGAGTTCCTCGATGCGGGCCTGCTGCGAGGCAAGCTGCTGGCGCATCGCCTTGACCTGTTCGACCAGTTCCTCGACGGATTGCGCCTGCGCCGGTACCGCGCACAAGGCGGCGCTGACGGAAAGTAAACCAGCACTGAGCGCCGGGATTTTCTGCATGAATCGCTCCCTGGATGAGAGCCGTCAGCGGGGCGTGACGGCGGTTGACAATGCATTGTTGAGGCTTGTGCCGAAATTGAGCGCGCGCAGCATGCCGGCGGTGTTCACCGTGGCATTGATCGCGGTCTGGCTCTTGATCAGCTGGTCGTTCAAGGTGTTCTGGATGAGCGTGCCGCCCAGCAAAGTCGAGGAATCGGAGGCCACCGCGCGTACATCCCCGTTCTGGATCAGGCGCAGCTGCCCCAGGGCTTCGCCCGAGATGCTGCCCTGGCCGCTGGCGAGCTTGCCGATGTCGCCCAGTTGCAGTTCGGTGCGCTCGACAACATTGCCGTTGATGCTCACCATGCGCTCCAGCCCGAGCCGCACCACCAGGCCCTCGGGGGTGATGAAGCCGCCGCGCGTTTCGTCGAGCGTCGCACTGTCGACGGCATGGTCGGGCGTAAACAGGCTGGGAGGCGCCAATTCGGCCGGCGCCGCGAGTGCCAGGCCGGCCAGCGGGGCCAGCAGCATCGGCAGGGAAAGATGAAGCCGCATGACGGTATTCCTTCGCACTTACGTATTAAAAATCGCCGGGGCCGAATTTCGGTAACCCGTAGGTCGTCTCGATGGCGCGCCCAAGGCCCTCCGCCAGCGGCGCGCGCGGCGCGTTACGCCAGTCGGCGGCCAGGTTGAAACCGGGTTTCACGGGGCCTTCATGCACCACGAACAGGATGCGGTTGGCCCAGATCGATTCGAAGCGCGCGCGCGCCATCAGGCGGGTGCCGCGCGAGGGGTCGCCGAGCAGGATGCGGCCGTCCTCGTAGCCCTTGACGACCACGAAGTGGTGGTAGCCATTGTCGGAAATGAGCACGATGGCCGGCAGCTTTGCCTCGATCAGCTTGTCGAGCGGCAGCAGGAAACCGTTTGCGGTGAAGCCGCGGCTCTTCAGGAAACGCTGCATGTCGAGCAGGGAAAACCCCTCGCGGCGGATCTTTTGCTGGTCGCCGTCGGCATACATCTGGCGGAAGGCGTCCTGCTCGCTGGTCGGCGTCGCGTAATGGTGGGTCAGCAGCGTTGCCAGCGCGGCCGAGCCGCAGCTGAAGTCGTACTGCTGGCGCAGCGTGGCCTGGAAACGCAGGTCTTTCATGCTCTTGACGGGCATGCCGACGCGCAGGCCGGTCGGCAGCGACAGCTCGGCCGCGCCGGCCGCGGGCGCGAACAGCAGCGCCGTTGAAACGATCAGGAATGGCAATTTCATTGGAATTGCAGGTTGATGACGGTGGCGTTCTGGATCAGCACGTTGGCGCCGCTGTTCTGGATGACCACCGGAATACCGGACATGTTGGAAAACGAGCCGGCGTCGATCGTGTTCGAACCGGTGCTGACGTTGACCGCGCTGTTGTTCGCCACGTCGCCGTTGAGCCTGGTGTCGTTGACGACCGTGTCCGCGCGTCCCCGTTCGTGGCCGAGCCGTTCGAGGTCGACCGCCTCGATGCTGTCGCCGCCGACCTGCAGCCTGGCGTGCACTTCGAGCCTGGGCAGCGCAAGCAATTGCGTCCTGACGTCGACCGTGGGCGCGCCGTGCAGGTCGGCCGCGCCGAGCACCGCGGGTTCGGCTGCGCCGGCCGGCGCGGCCAGGATAGCGGCCAGCGCCAGCGCGCAGGCCTGGCCCATGCGGGCAGATGCAAAGGTAGGGCTCATCGTTTCTCCCGGGTCCGGAAGACCGCCCGCAGGCGGGACGGCCTTCCGGTAAAGCACTGACATTGAACATCTATACTGAACACTTACAGCGCGACAGCAGGACCGGCGCTTGCCGGCCAGCGCTTACGGTCCGACCGTCAAGTTGCTCTGGACGTTGACGCTCTGCTGGATCAGGGACGAGAAGCCGTTGTTCTGGCTGATCACCATCACCCCGGCGGCCGACTGGCCGACACTGCTCATCGTGTTGGACATGTCGAAGGTGCCTGCGCTGACGGTGTTGGTGCCGCCTGCGCCGCCGGTCGCCGTGCCGCCTGCGCCACCGGTGCCGGTGCCCGCCGTGTTGGCGCCGCCGGTGCCGCCTGCGCCGCCGGTCGCCGTGCCGCCTGCGCC